>CAMYKD010000001.1 GCA_947258885.1 uncultured Kiloniellales bacterium
TAGCTGGACAGGATTGGTACGGTGCGCAGCATCTTCTGCTCGCTTTTCAAGGCAGCTCTCCGAAGTTCCCGGCGGCGGGCCGAATAAGAGATCTTGCGGAAGGCAGGCGCGTGAAATGCGAGGAGATCGAATTCTTGAAAAACAGTTTCTATGGATTTGTTTGAGGCCCTGGACGTCACAGCACTACAGTTAGTATCTTGGTAAGACATCGGCGAAGAAACGATAACTGGCAAACCTTATAAAATCGGCGTAATTCGTACCATGTCACAACTTACCTCACAGCAGTAGTGACTGTGCTGGTTTAGTTGTTTTATCAACTGATCTAGTCTTGGATAGTCACCCATGCCGTTAAAACACCGCGCATCATCGATCAAAATCACGTGGCCTTTCACGTGATGTCCGAGTATGGCGCTGAGTTCTTCGGATATGGGGGTGTCTTTATGACCCTGCGCCGTAATACCGCCAGAATAATGACCATCAAGCCAAAAAAGCGTCGGTTCATTTAGAGACCGCACCACTTCGTGCATCAAGTCGCCGCTATTACCTTGCATCAGTTCGACGTTTTTCCATCCACTGAAACGCTTGTGAGCGAACCGATACAATTTCGTGTCAAGTTCTATGCTAAGACATTTGGCTCCCGTCTTTGCGATGGACTCTAGTGTGTCTCCCAAATAGGTGCCTGTTTCAACAAAATTGGCTATGCCGAATTTCTTCAAATGTGCTTTTACGATCTTCATTTTGACTCCGTGCGGTGGAGGCGAATGGCATCCACCATTAATCCACTGCCTCTCGTCGCCGCGGATTTTTGCTGTCAGCGCCCTTGCGTAACCCCATAATCCTGCGTTACGCAACATATTGCTAATGCGTCTTTTCGTACGTGTTTTCATTGGCAAACCGTAACAAAAGTGGCCTGAAACTGCCTGGGAAGTGTCAGCTTCACCACGGACCGCAGATCGCAGCAAGCCATTGCCGAGCGCGTCCAACGGTCGAATTCCTGCTTGCGCCCTAGAAAGACATGCCCCCCCATCGTTCTCATTCCAATTCTAAGCCAGAGTGAACCAACCGTCGGGATACAGATCCATCGTGTTTCTCCGTTGCAGTTTGGCGGCGGAAAACCACTGTCGCGGCGCAATGACGACCTTGTCGGGCCGCTCGTTGAGCCACGCGCCCCACCAGCTGAACGAGCTGTTGGCAATGATCTGGTGATCGCACTGCGACATGAGAAACATATCCTCTTCCGGGCGGTCCGCGTTGCCGTCGACCAAGCGATGGTCGGGGCAGAAATCGAAAGTCCGGCGCACGTAGTCCGGCTCGTCGGAAAAGACGAAGAACCGCGGGTCCGGCTGACAGGCCCGAATCAAGTCGATGGCACGCCGGTAGTAGTCAAGGGAGCAAACGCCGAAGTTTGCATGAATGGCTGGGTTGTTGGCCATATCGCCCCTGCGGACATGGACGGAAACGGAAACCGATGCTTCGGCGATTTCCTCGGCCATCCGAAGGCTGTCCTCGGACAATGGTTCACGAAGACGGAAATCTCGACGGATTATGTCGCCGATGCCGGCAAAGTAGCGCTCGCTTTGCCAGTATCCATCGATCAAGACAGGTGCCCTGCATTCGAACAGGCCGGGGTCGAAATGATAATGGGGTTCTTCGTAAACGTTGCCCGTTATCCACCTTCCTAGAGGCCGTAGAAGCGTTCTTGCCTTCTTTCTTCTCTTACGACTGCGAAGGAACATCTTCGACAGACTGCCCTTTACCGCCGCGAGCTCCGAGGCGCCGGCTATGGTGGGATCCAGCCTGAAGACATTCAGCCGATAGTCCCGCGGCGTGGCTCTGCCCGGTTTATCGTAGAACGACAGGTCCAGCTTGAGTCCGCAGCCGGCTACGGAGGCAAGGCTCTTTCCCGCGGCATATTGGAACATCTGGTTCCCGAGCCCACCCTTAATCGCGGTATAGACGGTTTTTTGCACTGTGAGTTTCAAAAGGCGCGCAGGACTTGGTCTGTCAACCCGGGATTCTTCCCGGACCACGCTGCCATGTTCCACAGCCTGTCGTTCGCTACACCCCGGACCGTCATTCCGGCTTCGAGTGAGCTGCCGCGGCGAACCACATGGCAACCGGTCATTGGCTGCCGGCGTCCGCGCGCCGCGTTTGTCTTGTGGACGCGAATGTGTACAGCAGGCCGGCCCCGCGCACGATGGAGTACACGTTGCGCATGAACTTGTCGCGGTGAAGCAGATAGAGGGGCGCAAGCAGTAGTCTGGACGCGAACTTAATGGCGGCGTTCCAGCGCTTCCGGCGGACCTCGGCGGGCGGGCTGTGCTTGAGGATCATGGCGGCACGTCCGCAGCCGTTGTCGAACCCACGACGCCACGCCTCTCGGCTGCTGAGGCGGTCGCCGTGCCCGCGGTTGATCATCGAGTCCTCGCTCAAGGCCATCGTCGCGCCGGCCAGCGAGGCGCGGATGAAGAAGTCCTTGTCCTCGCCGGTCAAGAAGGCCGGATCGAAGTACGGCTTCGCGAACGTGGTCAAGAACCGCCGGCCGATGAGCACGTTGCACGTGCCGGCGTGACGCGGAATGCCGTATTTCCCCAGTGCGCCGAACTCGGGGTTCTCGAACGCGCCGGTCTTTCTGAGCCACGAAGGCGCATTATCCGTGCGACCCTGTCGCCATGCGCCGAAAACGAAATCGGCGTCCGAGCTTTGCTGTTTATCGACGAGGCGCCGAAGCCAGTCGGGCTCGGGCGTGTCGTCATCGTCCAGAAACGCCACGTAGTCGGCACCCCGGTTCAGGGCCTCGGCGATCGCGGTGTTCCTTGCGAAGGCTCGGCCTCGCCGCGGCTCGGGGACGTAGTGGAGGTCGATAGGCAAGTCCTGCGCTTCGCGGCAGACCTTCTCGGCGCTGTCGGGGGCGTTGTCGACGACGATGATTTCGACGCACTCCAGGGAACCCAGGTCGATGTTCCTTACGGCGGCGAGCAGGCCCGCAAGCGACTCGGGCCTGTTACAGGTACAGACGCAGATGTCGACCTTCATACGCTCTCTCGGGTTGGATTCTCGCAGCCAGATGGCAAAAGTCGGAACCAGGACAATCAGGATAACGGGGCAAGAACGCTAGCCTATCATTCGGCGCAACGGGAACTTCCCGCATCCAACAAGTCTTCGCACTCAGAGCCCGCGAGCGAATTCCTGTTTGTGCATTCGCGTCGTCATGAAGCTCTCGCCACAGCCATTGCCGACATCCCAACGGGATTTCGCCTACACGCGACCGGGCGCGGCAGGACCCTCGCCCCAGCCCGATAAGGGATACATCAGCCGGCCTGGTGAATTCAACGAATTAAACGCCTCTAGGAAGATCCTGCCGCCGGCGTCAAGAGGCTGTGCAATAAACCTTGAAAGCGCCTGACTTCTGGGCTAGGTGAGGCGGCCTTGGCACGCGGGAACCGAGCGAGCCTGTGCCGTCTAAAGCTTGGGGCCTCTTGCGAGGCGCGCCGAGGCTGTTTGGCGACACCCACTCGACACGATGACCACGCGTCCCAACATTCTAGCCTTGACGCTGCCCTCGATGCCCGACGCGGCCCTGGATGACTGAAACCTGGCTACAGACCTGCGATCCTGCCGCGCCCTGCACCGTGATCGGGGAGGTGGCCCAAGCCCACGACGGCAGTCTGGGCATGGCGCACGCCTTCATCGACGCGATCGCCGCCGCCGGGGCGGACGCGGTCAAGTTCCAGACCCATATCGCCGCGGCGGAAAGCTCGCTCCACGAGCCCTGGCGCAAGCGCTTCAGCCCGCAGGACGAGAGCCGCTTCGACTACTGGAAGCGCATGGAGTTCTCGGAGGACCAGTGGGCCGGCCTGCGCCGGCACGCGGAGGAAAAGGGCCTGCTGTTCCTGTCCTCGCCGTTCTCCCTGGAGGCTGTCGAGCTCTTGAAGCGGATCGGCGTTGCGGCCTGGAAGATCGCCTCGGGCGAGATCACCAACACGCCGCTGCTGGCGGCTGCTTGCGAGACCGGCCAGCCGGTCGTGCTCTCCAGCGGCATGTCGCCCCTCGACGAGATCGACGGCGCGGTCGCGCAGGTCAAGGCGGCGAACGTACCGCTCGCGCTGTTGCAGTGCGCCTCGATCTATCCCACGCCGCCGGAGGCCGTGGGGCTCAACCTGCTCGAAGTCTTCAAGAAGCGCTACGGGTGCGCGGTGGGGCTTTCGGACCATTCGGCGACGATCTTTCCAGGCCTGGGCGCGGCGCTCATGGGCGCGCAGGTGCTCGAGGTCCATGCGACCTTGAGCCGCGAGGCCTTCGGCCCGGACGTCGCGGCCTCCCTGACCACGGCGGAGCTGGCCCAGCTCGTCCAAGGCGTGCGCTGCATGGAGGCGCTGCGCGACAACCCCGTGGACAAGAGCCTGGCCGATGCCGCCGCCGCACCCCTGCGAGAGATCTTCATGAAAAGCCTCACCCCGTGTCGCGATCTGCCCTCGGGCCATCTGCTCGAGCCCGATGACCTGACAGCCAAGAAGCCGGGCACGGGCATCCCGGTGCAGCGGCTCGACCTCGTGGTCGGCCGCACGCTTGCCAGGAGCGTGGCGCGGGATCAGCCCCTCACCGAGGACGATTTGCTGCCGGAGACCTCATGAAACGTAAAGTCTGTGTGGTGATCACCGCGCGCCCCAGCTACGCGCGCATCAAGACCGCCCTGGCGGCGATCCGGGAGCACCCGGAGCTCGAGCTCCAGCTCGTCCTGGCCGCCTCGGCCCTGCTCGAGCGCTACGGCAGCGTGGTCGACGTCATCGAGAAGGACGGCTTCAGGGTGGACCGGCGGGTGCACATGATCCTGGAGGGCGAGAACCTGGTGACCTCGGCCAAGTCCACCGGCCTGGGCCTGGTCGAGCTGGCCACCGTCTTCGACGATCTCAAGCCCGACATGGTGGTGACCATCGCCGACCGTTTCGAGACCCTGGCGACGGCTGTCTGCGCGTCCTACATGAACATCCCGCTGGTCCATATCCAGGGCGGTGAGGTCACCGGCTCGATCGACGACAAGGTGCGCCACGCCATCACCAAGCTGTCGGATTTGCATCTCGTGGCGAGCCCGAGCGCGGCCGAGCGCCTGGCCCGCATGGGCGAGGAGCCGGAACGGACCATCGTGACCGGCTGTCCCTCCGTCGACATCGCGCGCGCCTGCGTCGAGGACGGCCATGAGGCGCCCGATGCGTTCGCATTCGGCGGCGTCGGCGCGCAGTTCGACCTATCCAATGGCTTTCTCGTGGTCATGCAGCACCCGGTAACGACCGAATACCAGGCCGCCTACCGGCAAGTCAGGCAGACGCTCGAGGCGATCGACCGGCTCGACCGGCCGACCCTCTGGTTCTGGCCCAACGTGGACGCCGGATCCGACGGAACCTCAAAGTGCATCCGTGCCTACCGCGAGCTGCACGCGCTCGAGCATGTCCACTTCTTCAAGAACCTGCCTCCGGAGGCTTTTCTGAGGCTGCTCAAGAAGTCGCTGTGCATCGTCGGCAATTCCAGCGTCGCGATCCGCGAGTGCGCCTACCTGGGCGTCCCGGCGGTGAACATCGGAACACGCCAGAACGGGCGCGACAGGGGACCCAATGTGATCGATGTAGAGCACGAGACCAAAGCCATCGAGAGCGCGATCACAACGCAGTGCGAGCACGGCCCCTATACCTCGAGCGAGATCTATGGCGACGGCCGGGCGGGCCGGCGGATCGCGGATGCACTGTCCGCCGCGTCCCTCTCGATCGACAAGCGCCTGACGATCTAGCTGGGTGCGGGCGGCTCGGGCGGGGAATCGATCGGCGGGCGAGAAAGGCAGAATCGTGAAGCACGGAAAACCAGACGCTCAGGCCGCCGCGGCGAACCTCAAGGCCCGGATGCTGGAGCGTAGAGCCAAGGTCGGCGTTATCGGACTGGGCTACGTCGGGCTGCCCTTGGCGCGCAGCATCTGCCACGCCGGGTTCACCACCCTTGGGCTGGACATCGACGCCGACAAGGTGGTGCAGCTGAACGAGGGCCGGTCCTACATCCGCCACATCCCCGCCGAGGACATCGGCGCGCTGGTCGCCTCGGGCCGGTTCCGCGCGACCTCCGACTTCGCCGAGGTTTCCGAACTCGACGCGATCCTCATCTGCGTCCCGACGCCCTTGACCCGGCACCGCGAGCCGGACCTGTCCTTCGTCCTCGGCATCGGCCGATCGATCGCCCCGCACCTCAAGGCCGGCCAGCTCGTCGTCCTCGAATCGACCACCTATCCGGGCACCACGATACAGGAGCTCAGGCCCGAGCTCGAGGCCGGCGGGCTCAAGTCCGGTATCGATTTCTTCCTGGCCTATTCGCCCGAGCGCGAGGACCCGGGCAATCCGGTTCACAGCGGGACCACCGTCCCCAAAGTCGTCGGCGGCGACGGTGTCGAGGCGACCGCGCTGGCCTGCGCGCTCTACGACCGGGTCGCGGTACGGACCGTGCCGGTCTCCTCGGTCGACACGGCCGAAGCGGTCAAGCTGACCGAGAACGTCTTCCGCGCGGTCAATATCGCGCTGGTCAACGAGCTCAAGGTGATCTACTCGCGCATGGGCATCGATATCTGGGAGGTGATCGAGGCGGCCAGCACCAAGCCGTTCGGCTACATGCCGTTCTACCCGGGCCCGGGGTTGGGCGGTCACTGCATCCCGATCGACCCCTTCTACCTGACCTGGAAGGCGCGCGAGTTCGAAGTGCCGACCCGCTTCATCGAGCTGGCCGGCGAGATCAACGCCGCCATGCCGAGCTACGTCGTGGAGCGCTTGGCTTTGGCCCTGAACGACCGCTTCGCCAAAAGCCTCAAGGGCTCGCGCATTCTCCTGTTGGGCTTTGCCTACAAGAAGAACGTCGGCGACGAACGGGAAAGCCCGGCCTTCAAGCTGGTCGAGCTCCTCGAAGCGCGCGGCGCGCAAGTCGACTACCACGATCCCCACGTACCTTGCGTTCCGGTGACCCGTGAGCACGCCCATCTGGCCGGCCGGACCAGCGTCGCCTGGGACGAGATCTTCGCCGGCGGCTACGATGCGGCGCTGATCTGCACCGATCACGACGAGGTCGACTATGCCGCGTTGGTCGAGGCCCTGCCGCTCGTCGTGGATACCCGAAACGCCACCCGCGACCTAAATGGCGGCCGCGACAACATCGTCATGGCCTGAGCAGAATTGCCCGGCTGGCGGGCCTCCGGCCGGCGGGCCTCACGAAAATAGCGCGCGTACGCGCGCGGCCGCCCGCTCCAAATCGTCGGCCGGTCTGTCGGCCTGGGCGGCGAAAGTCTCGCCCAGCCGGACGGCAAGGCCGCGATCGATCAGGCTTCTGTGGAACTGCGACATGTCCCGGGTCGATTTGATCAACCCCAGGTCTACCAGAGAATCATAGGCTCGGGCCAGCCAGCCCTCCCGTTCACGGCCCGCGTCCGGCCGTTTGCGGTGCCGCGCGGCGAGCGCCCGCAGGCGCCGGGCATTGCGCATCTTCCGATCCGGCCGCTCCGGCAGCGGGAAGACGAAGACCGGCTTGCCGGTGGCGCAGGCCTCGGACAGCATCGAGGCGCTGTCGCCGGTCACCACGAAGCTGTCGGCCAGGGACAGGAAAGCGAGGTAGGGATTCTCCGCGCCTTCCGTCCAGCGATGCCGATAGGCCGGGCAGGAGATCGCTTCGAAGAGCGCGTCGACGACCCCGGCCTCGGTGCGTCTGCTGGTGGTGACGAGCAGGGCCCCCCCCGCCGCCGCGGCCAGGGCGTTGGCCTGGCGACCCAATTTCCGCGCTGTCGCTGCATCCAGATGATAGGGCCGGGCGCTGCCGCCGATGACCAGCGCCACGTGAGGTTTGGGCAGCCGCTCCAGTTGGGATTTCCACGCATCCGCCGCCTCGGCCAGACGCGCCGGATCGACCCGGTTCAGCGTCAGCGTGTTGTGCAGTACGTTCGATCGGCGGGGCAGGCAGTACTGCGGCGTCGTGACGATCAGGTCGAAGTGCCGGAGCGGGGCCCAGGGCCGGCCGATGTGCACCAGACGTGTCCGGCCGCCCGATCGCTTGCGGATCCAGCGCGCGACCGGCGTGCAGCGTCGACCGCTCGCGATCACGAGATCCGGCCAGGGCGGCGCAGGCCGGCACGACGCCTCTCTGTCCAAGCTTCGGGTCGACGCGCCCAGCACGACGTTGGGGAGCTTGTAGCGCTTGTTGAAGACCAACCGCTTTTCTTCGAAAGGCCAGCCGAGAGCCTGTGCAAGGGCGAGGATTTGGGCCCGGTCACCGGCACGCTCTGTCGTCAGGAGCCAAACCCGTCGGAGCGCCGCGCTCGCACAAGGGACGGCGTCCTCCGTTTCGTCGATGCCGGTGGCGGCGGGCAAGGTCACAAAGCCAATTCCTTTTCGACTTTCGGGAATTTGTTGCCTTTTGCCGGCCAAGGCAAGGCCCCTTCCGGGGGCATCGGAGGCAGGCGCTTAACATTTCGCCTTCCTGCCCATATTTCTCTATCATGGCGTCGGGTTGCCGCGACGCGCGGTCGTCCCTCGGCGGCTGGCTAGAGGGAGGTGGAGTGGTACAAAAACAGGAGACCCTGCCGCTCGGCGTGGTGCTCGAGCGGCGTAGGATGGACAACCCGTGGCAGGACTACGCCTGGAAACCTGTGGCGGTGATCCCGGGCGCGGGGGCCTGCGATCCGCGCGGCGAATGGCCCGTCCTGAAAGCCGGCGAGGACTGGGCCCAATTCCACGCCGGGACCCTGCCGCTCGAGCTGTTCCGCAAGGAGACCGAAGGTTACAAGTTGAACCTCTCTCAGCAGCCGCCGCGCCTCTTCGTCGTCCTGCGCAGCGGAGACGACATGGCCTGCGATCACGATGTGGCACCCTTCCTGGTCACGGCCTGCCCCTACGAGGCGCAGGACTATATGGACAGCGGCGAGGAGACCGTCGAGGTGGTCGCCATGCCCGACGGCGTGATCGCCTTCGTCCAGGCTTATATCGACGCCCATCACGTCGACGAGCCCTTCCACAAGCGCAAGCGCAAACGCCACGCGGGCGGCGACGACAGCTTTGGCCGGCGTTCGGCGCTCGCCCCCGGACGGCGGGGCAACGGCCGCCATGGCTGAGTCCGATGACGGTTTCGTCGGACGCTGGTCGCGTCTGAAGCGCGGCGAGCGGACCCGCGACGAGGCCACCGGGCCAGATGACGCCAAGCCGGTGCCCGCGGCTCCGCCGACAGGCGAAGCCGAGCCGGCGGAGCCGGAGCAGAGCGAGATCGTCGAGCAGCTGCCCGACATCGACAGCCTGGACGAGAGCGCGGACTTCACCGTTTTCCTGAAGGACGGCGTGCCCGAGGAGCTGCGCAAGCGGGCGCTGCGCAAGCTGTGGCGCCTCAATCCGGTCTTCGCCAACCTGGACGGTCTCAACGACTACGACGAGGACTTCACCGCCGCTGCCGCCGCACTCGAGGGCGTGAAGACGCTCTATCAGGTCGGCAAAGGCATGGTCCTGCCCGAAGAGCCGCCCGAAGAGCTGGCCGGAGAGGGTCCGGCCGATGCGGATCCCGCCGCCGAAACGGGCGAGCCGCTGGCGGAGGCGGAGGAGACCGCGGCAGGTGGGGACCACGAGGCCGACCCTGCGCAGATCGGGCAAATGGCGCGCGCGCCGGCTCCGGACCCCACAGCAGGAGCGATAGCGACTCCGACGGGCGAGTCGGACTCCGTCGCGCGCCCGGTCGAGCCGGTTCGGGCGCCGACCGGCCGCTCCGCCGCTCGCCGCCGCTGGAGTCGCTTCGAAGGCTGATGCCGAAATATACTTGCGCCAGGGGGTCGGTGGACACGCCTTGTGGCGCGATTCCTACTATGCATCGATCTCCGGTCAATAATTCGGCGGGGCCGGTCAAGTCCCAGTGGTGAAACAATGTTACCATTCTATTGGGGGTGATCTGTCCGCGCTTGCCTGATTCTTGAACACGTTTCCACAGAGGTTTTGTGTGTTCGCGCATGCAGCATGCTAACTTGTTGACAGAACCCCGGTCTTGGGTCTCTAATTCACGGAAATAAAGACCAATCCCCTTGAAAAACAAGGGGTATTGGCATTGACCTAGAGACGCTGCGTGGCGGTCCTTGTCCTCCCTAAAGGGAGCGTGCCGCGGGGCGATCGAGCCGAGAGCGGGGAGGCACGGCTTAGTTGGCGGCGGTTTTGCAGGCACAGCAGGCAGCAGAGGAAGACCGGCTCCGGGCCGGTTGGTACTCTCTGCTCGCGCGCCTTCTGGCCGCGCCGGCGGACGACGAGGTCCTGGCGGTTCTGCGCGGCCTCGGGGACGACGAGACCGAGTTGGGGGCAGCGCTCCGGGCGCTCAAGGCGGCCGCCGGGGCGGTCTCGCCGGGCGCGGTCGAGCAGGAGTTTTTCGATCTCTTCGTCGGCGTCGGACAGGGCGAGCTGGTGCCCTACGGCTCCTACTACCTGACCGGGTTCCTGCACGAGAAGCCCTTGGCGCGGCTGCGCGACGACATGGCGGCTCTGGGCATCGCCCGGTCCGAAGGGATCGCGGAATCCGAGGACCACATCGCCGCGCTCTGCGACATGATGGCGGGTCTGATCACGGGCGCGTTCGGCGCGCCGGCCGATCTGGCCACCCAGCGCAAGTTCTTCGGCGATCACATCGGCTGTTGGGCGCCTCGGTTCTTCGAGAACCTGGAGGCCGCGACCTCGGCTGCGTTCTACATGCCGGTCGGCACCTTGGGCCGCCTCTTCATGGCGGTCGAAAGCCAGGCATTCGAGATGGCGGCCTAGCGCTTCACGCGAAAGTGATAGGGGTCCGGGGCGGGCCCCCCTAGGCGACGATCCGCTCCGTGCAACGTTCACCAAGGAAGGAAAGGTGGGCAGATGAGCAAGAAGAAGGAAGAGGCTTCCATCGGACGCCGTGACTTCTTCCGCAAGGCCGGCCTCGGGGCCGGCGCGGTCGGCGCGGCCGCGGTCGGTCTCTCGGCCGAGCAAGGCGAGGCGGCTGAACCCGCCAAGACAGCGCCGGGCCGTGCCGGGTACCGCGAAACCGCGCACGTGAAGAAGTACTACGAGCTATCCAGGTTCTAGTTCCACAAGAAAGTTAGGAGACGTCAATGCTTACCAAGAAGACGAATGGGGTGGCGAATGGCCCCCGTTTGTCCAAAGCCTTGGCTGGCATGGTCGGCAGCGCAATCGACCGTCGAACCTTCCTGAAACGCTCGGGGCTGACCGCGGGTGGTGCCGTGGCGGTGGCGAGTCTGTCTTCGGGGATGGTCAGGAAAGCCGAGGCCCAGGCCTCGTCTTCCAGCGGCGAGGTGCAAATGGTCAAGTCCGTTTGCACGCACTGTTCGGTCGGCTGCACGGTCATGGCCGAGGTCCGAAACGGGGTTTGGGTCGGGCAGGAACCCGGTTGGGACAGCCCGTTCAATCTCGGTGCCCACTGCTCCAAGGGCGCCTCGGTGCGCGAGCACGCGCACGGCGAGCGCCGCCTCAAGCACCCGACCAAGCTGGTCGGCGGCAAATGGCAGAAGGTCAGTTGGGAGGACGCGATCAACGAGATCGGCGACAAGATGCTGGAAATTCGCCAGCAGTCCGGTCCCGATTCGGTGTACTGGCTCGGCTCGGCCAAGCACAGCAACGAGCAGGCTTACCTGTTCCGCAAGCTCTACGCCTTCTGGGGCTCCAACAACGGAGACCACCAGGCGCGGATCTGCCACTCCACCACGGTCGCGGGTGTCGCCAACACCTGGGGCTATGGCGCGATGACCAACAGCTACAACGACATCCACAACTCGCGCGCCATCTTCCAGATCGGCGGCAATCCCGCCGAGGCCCATCCGGTCGCCCTGCAGCACATGCTCAAGGCGAAGGAGCAGAACAACGCGGCCTTCATCGTGTGCGACCCGCGCTTCACGCGCACGGCCGCGCATGCCGACGAATTCGTGCGGTTCCGTCCCGGGACCGACGTGGGGCTGATCTGGGGCATCCTCTGGCACGTCTTCGAGAACGGCTGGGAGGACAAGGAGTTCATCCGCCAGAGGGTCTGGGGTCTGAACCAGGTCAAGGCCGAGGTGGCCAAGTGGACGCCCGAGGAGACCGAGCGCGTCACCGGCGTGCCGGGCTCGCAGCTCAGGCGCGTTGCGCGGACTCTGGCCAACAACCGGCCCTTCACCATCATCTGGTGCATGGGCGGCACCCAGCATACCAACGGCAACAACAACACCCGTGCCTACTGTGCGCTGGGTCTGACGCTCGGCGTGATCGGCACCTCGGGCGGCGGCGCCAACATCTACCGCGGCCACGACAACGTGCAGGGCGCGACCGACTTCTGCGTGCTGTCGCACAGCCTGCCGGGCTACTACGGCCTTAAGACCGGCTCGTGGAAGCACTGGGCCCGTGTCTGGGACGTCGAGTACGACTATCTGCTCGGGCGCTTCGCGGACAAGAAGCTCATGGAGAGCAAGGGCATCCCGGTCTCGCGCTGGATCGACGGCGTGCTGGAGGCCAAGGAGAACATCGATCAGCCGGACAACGTCCGGGGCATGGTGTTCTGGGGTCATGCGCCGAACTCGCAGACCCGCGGTCTCGAGATGAAAACGGCCATGGAGAAGCTCGATCTCCTGGTGGTGATCGATCCCTATCCGACGGCCACCGCGGTCATGCACGACCGCACCGACGGCGTCTACCTGCTGCCGGCGGCGACGCAGTTCGAGACCTACGGCTCGGTCACCGCGTCCAACCGCTCGCTGCAGTGGCGCGACAAGATCTTCGACCCGCTGTTCGAGTCGAGGACCGACCAGGAGATCATCTATCTCTTCGCGCAGAAGCTCGGCTTCGCCGACCAGATGTTCAAGAACATCAAGGTCGAAGGAACCGAGCCTTTGGTCGAGGACGTCACCCTCGAATTCAACAAGGGGATGTGGACGATCGGCTACACCGGCCAGTCGCCGGACCGCCTGCGCGCCCACATGGCCAACCAGCACACCTTCGACAAGACCACGCTCCAGGCGGTGGGTGGCCCGGTCGACGGCGAGTACTACGGCCTGCCGTGGCCGTGCTGGGGCACGGCGGAGATGGGTCATCCGGGGACACCGATCCTCTACGACCCGTCCAAACCGGTGGCCGAAGGCGGCCTGTGCTTCCGCGCCCGTTTCGGCGTGGAGCGCAACGGCGAGAACCTGCTCGCCGAGGGCAGCTATCCGGTCGGCTCCGAGATCAAGGACGGCTATCCGGAGTTCACGATGGCGATGCTCAAGAAGCTCGGCTGGGACGGCGATCTGACCGACGGCGAGCGGGCGGCCATCGAAAAGGTTGCCGGCGACAAGACCAACTGGAAGACCGACCTGTCGGGCGGTATCCAGAGGGTCGCGATCAAGCACGGCTGTGCACCCTTCGGCAACGCCAAGGCCCGTACCGTAGTGTGGAACTTCCCGGATCCGGTGCCGACGCACCGCGAGCCGCTGTACACGCCGCGGCGCGATTTGGTGGCCGACTATCCGACCTACGCCGACAAGCAGGCCTACCGCTTGCCCACGCTTTACGAATCGATCCAGAAGAAGGACTTCTCGGGCGACTACCCGCTGATCCTGACATCCGGGCGCCTCGTGGAGTACGAGGGCGGCGGCGACGAGACCCGGTCCAACCCGTGGCTGGCAGAGCTCCAGCAGGACATGTTCGTCGAGATCAACCCGTTCGACGCCAACGAAGGCGGCATCAGGGACGGGCAGATGGTCTGGGTGCACACGCCTGAAGGGGCCAAGATCAAGGTCATGGCCATGGTCACCGAACGGGTCGGGCGCGGCGTCACGTTCCTGCCGTTCCACTTCGCCGGCCACTGGCAGGGCGAGGACCGGCGCTCGAAGTATCCGAAGGGCGCGGACCCCTACGTCTTGGGTGAGGCGGCGAACACGGCCATGACCTATGGCTACGACTCCGTCACCCAGATGCAGGAGACCAAAGCGTCCCTGTGCCGGATCGAACTTGCCTAAGGAGACCTGAGCTATGGCACGTATGAAGTTCCTTTGCGATGCCGAGCGTTGCATCGAGTGCAACGCCTGCGTCACCGCGTGCAAGAACGAGAACGAGGTTCCCTGGGGCATCAACCGCCGTCGTGTCGTGACCATCAACGACGGCAAGCCCGGCGAGCGTTCGATCTCGGTGGCTTGCATGCACTGTTCGGATGCGCCGTGTATCGCGGTCTGTCCGGTGGATTGCATCTACCAGACCGAGGAAGGAGTGGTGCTCCATTCCAAGGACCTGTGCATCGGCTGCGGCTACTGCTTCTACGCCTGTCCGTTCGGCGCGCCGCAGTATCCGCAGGCCGGCAACTTCGGAAGCCGGGGCAAGATGGACAAGTGCACATTCTGTGCGGGCGGTCCGGAGGAGGACAACTCCTCGGCCGAGTTCCAGAAGTACGGGCGCAACCGTCTTGCCGAGGGCAAGCTGCCGCTTTGTGCCGAGATGTGCTCGACCAAGGCGCTGCTCGGCGGCGACGGCGACGTGGTGTCCGACATCTACCGCGAGCGCGTGGTCGCCCGCGGCTTCGGTTCGGGCGCCTGGGGTTGGGGCACGGCTTATCAGCAGAAGTCGGGCTCTTGACCCCTGCATCGCTCCGATGACGGGCGGGGTCGAAATTAGGGGGCGGCGGCCAGCCGCCGCCCCCGTTTCGACACATCCCGCTTTGGGACGGTCATTTGCGCGTCCTGGTTGGTTCCCGCCGGGGCAGCCACACTCTTAACAAGTTTTAGCGATCTACTGATAAACAGGGATGCCGATCGAACCCCACGCCCGCTTGTCCGGGCTAAAGTGGAGGCACGAATTGCGATGCACAGCAAGACCCCGGTTTTGACGTTCGCCGCCCTGCTGGTTGCGGGGATGGCGCTTGCCGCCTGCGACCAGGACGAGCAGGGCCGGCTCCTGAGCTACGAAAAAGGCACCTATCTCGGCGAGCCGGACACGCCGCTCACCGAAGAGCAGGTCAACGAGTTGCGGCATCGTGCGATGCAGCAGGCAGGCAGTTGAAGACGGCCGCCGTCTCAAGGCAGCCGAGCGAGAAGAATGCGCTACCACACGGAAAATTCTGTTGGGAGAGGCAGTCATGCGTGACGCCATGAGATTGGGATTGCAGCGCCTGACGGCCGGGCTGGCGGCGTTCGGGCTTTGCTTGATGCTCGTCGCCGGACTTTCGCCGGTCGATCCGTTCGGACAAGCCGCCTACGCCCAGACCGAAGGGCGGAGCGTGGAGGAACCCTCGCCGCTTGCCGGCAACGTCCCGGGCGGCCACCTGGGCGCCACGAGCGACAGCCAGATCTGGAAAGCGGTGCGCGACGGGGCCCGGGGCACGGTTTCGATCCCGGACAAGCTCGCCGGCCAAATGATCCAGTCCGAAGGCGATACCTGGCGCGCCCGGCGCAACGGTCCGATCACGGTCGGCGGCATCTGGGCGATCTTCGGCATGATCGCGGCCCTCGCCCTGTTCTTCGCGCTGCGCGGCCGCATCCGCATGGAAGCGGGCCCCAGTGGCAAGACGATCGAGCGGTTCAGCGATCTGGAGCGTTTTGCCCACTGGCTGTCGGCCGTCTGCTTCCTCACCCTGGCTCTGACCGGCCTCAACATGCTCTACGGCAGGCACGTCCTGCTGCCGGTCCTGGGACCGGAGGCCTTCTCCGGCCTGGCCCAGGTCGGCAAATATGTGCACAACTTCGTCGCCTTCGGGTTCATGGCCGGCATCGTGCTGATGTTCGTGATCTGGGTCCGCCACAATATCCCGAACAAGTACGATCTGGCGTGGCTCGCCAAGGGCGGCGGACTGTTCAAGAAGGGCGTGCACGTGTCCTCCGAGAAGTTCAATGCCGGCCAGAAGATCCAGTTCTGGCTGGTCTTCGTGGGCGGCGTGTTGCTCAGCCTGAACGGCCTTGCGCTCCTGTTCCCTTTCACCTTCGTCATGTTCGACCCGGTTTTCACGGTGCTGAACGTCTTCGGCTTCGGCCTGCCCACGGACCTGACGCCGATGGACGAGATGCAGCTCGCGCAGATATGGCACGTCATCGTCGCCCTGGTGTTGATCGCGGCCATGATCTCGCATATCTACATCGGGACCCTCGGCATGGAGGGCGCGTTCAATGCCATGGGCACGGGACAGGTCGACGAGAACTGGGCGCGCGAGCACCATGACCTCTGGGTCGAGCAGGTCAAGGGCGCGGCGCCCAAGGCCCAGCCCCAGCCGGCGGAATAGTGCTCGAGGGAAATTGGAGCGAGTGACATGATCCCACTCTGCCGCTTGACCGGCTTCGTGCTCGCCCTGGGACTTGCCGTCGCCGCCCTGCCGACGCCGGGGTCGGCAGCCATGGGCGAGGCCGAAGCCGTCAAGATGATCGAGGCCACCTTCGATGTTCAGGTGCTGCGCGTGCGCGCGCAGCAGGTCGGCGACAGGCCGGCCTGGCTGCTCACGGTGATGAACCGGGGCGGCGATTTCAATACGGCCTTTCAGGTCAATACCCTGGCGGTGGACCGGGAAACCGGCAAGCTGCTGCCGGCGGTGCGCCACGGCGCGAGTGGCTACGAGCCGTCCGGGGCGGATCGGCGCGAAGACAAGGTCGGCGTGCGGCCGGATGCGATCCGCTCGCGCCCGTGGCGCTAGGACAGGAATTCGGCCCCGTGCCCGCGTTGACGCTCAGCCGCCGGGCAACCGTTCGGTTGACGGAATGCCGAGCCTGAAGCGCCTGCACGCGGCCGGCCTGGGCTTGGCGGGGCTGCTGCTCGGCGCCGCACCCGGCGCCGCCGAACTGGCGGGCCACGGCGGCTTCGTCAAGGGCGTCGCGGTTTCGCCGGACGGCCGCCGGATCATGACCGCCAGTTTCGACTACACCCTGATCCTCTGGGACCTGGCGGCGCAGACGCGGCTCGGCGACTTCAACGAGCACGAGGGCGCGGTCAACGCCGTGGCTTTTCTGCCGGACGGCGGCCAGGCGGTATCGGGCAGCGACGACGGCACCCTGCGGCTCTGGGACGTGGCGCGGGGCGTTGTCCTGCACACCTTCAAAGGCCATCGCGGCAAGGTGGCGTCGGTCGCCGTCTCGCCGGACGGGCGCCTGGCGGCCTCGGCCGGCTGGGACCGCACGGTGCGGCTCTGGGACCTCGAGCGCCGGGCCGCCGGAGCGGTGCTCGAGGGCCATGACAACAACGTCAACGCGGTGGCCTTCTCCCCCGACGGCACCAAACTGCTCAGCGGCGCCTACGACGCGACCCTGAAGCTGTGGCGGATCGCCGACGGAACGCCGATCCGGACGCTGACCGGCCACGATTTCGGCGTCAATTCGGTGGCCTTCACGCCCGACGGCCGGCGCGCCGTGTCGGTCGGCGTGGACGAGACCCTGCACATCTGGAGCCTGGAGAGCGGCGAGGAAACCGCCTCCCTGGTGGGGCACGAAGGGCCGATCTTCGGTGTCGCCGTTTCCCCCGACGGACGCTTCGCCGCCTCGGGCGGCCTGGACCGGACCGTGCTGCTGTGGAACTTGGAGAGCGGGCACTTCGTTCGTGCCTTCTATGGCCACGACGCGCCGATCTGGTCGCTCGCCTTCACGCCCGACGGCGGGCGGCTGCTGTCCGCGGGGTCGGACGAGGTGGTGCGCGTTTGGGATTTGGAGCGGGGCGAGGAGATCGGCGCCAGCGGCGAGCGGCGCATCACCTCGCCTTTGGCAGTCTTGCCGGACGGTCCGGGCGCGAAGCTCTTCGCCCGGTGTGTCGTCTGCCACACCGTGACCCCCGACGGGCGCAACAAGGCCGGTCCCACGCTCTACGGCCTGTTCGGGCGCCGGGCCGGATCGGTGGCCGGCTACAGGTACTCCGAGGGCCTGAAGCGGAGCGGCGTGGTCTGGAACGAGAAGACCATAGACGCGCTGTTCCGGGAGGGCCCCGCGGCCTATACGCCCGGATCCAAGATGCCGCTCCAGCATATGCCCGACGCGCGGGAGCGGGCCGAGCTGATTGCTTATCTGAAGCAGGTTACGGGGCCCTCGGAGTAACCGAAGACTGCCGCCAATGGCCGGAAGCGGCGCATTCGGCGGTCTTCTTGGAAACCGTCATCGATCTGGAGGACGTGTTGGTATGAAAGCTTTCATCGCTAGCTGCGCCGCGGCCGTCATCATCGCTGTCGTCGCCGCCGTGATCTTCAACCTGTTCGGCTGGGACTCGGCCGAGGTCTACTCTACGGCCAACGTGCGGCTCTAAGCCGTTCCTAATTGCGCGCGCCGGCCCTCCTCAACAGCGCGGCGGCCTCGTCGTCGCCGATCATCTCGGCCGCGTTCAACGCCGTCCAGCCGTCCTTGGCCACGATGTCGACCCGCGCGCCTTGGGCCAGGAGCAGGCGCAGGATGTCCAGGGACCCCCGGTTGGCCGCCAGCATGAGGGCGGTGTTGCCGGTTTTGCTCTCCGTCAGGTTGGCGTCCGCGCCGCGCTCCAACAGGAGGCGGACGGCCCCGCGGTTGCCGTTCCGCGCCGCGCGGTGCAGGGGCGGCAGGCCGCCGCGGCCGGGTTGGCCGGGCGCGGCGCCCGCGTCGAGCAGGAGCTCCATCGACCGCAGATCGTCCGTACCGGCTGCGGCGCTCAGCGCGGTTTCGCCGTCGGCGGCGGTCGCTCCGACCTCGGCGCCGGCTTCGAGCAGCACGCGGGTCGCCGCCGCCCCGCCGGTGAGGGCGGCGAAGTGCAGCGCCCGATAGCCCTCCGCTCCGGCCGTCTCCAGCCCGGCGCCCTCCGCCAACAGCAGGTGAAGCGCGGGCGCGTTGCCGCGGCTGGCCGCCGCCATCAGCGCGGTCATGCCGGTCTTGGCCGAGCCCGCATCGACCATGGCACCGCGCGCCAGCAGTTCCGCCACGAGGCCGAACCCTCGCGGGTCGAAGGTGGCGTTGATCAGGGGCGTGTTTCCATCGTGCCCGCCGTGCGCCTCGGCATCGGCGCCGGCCTCCAGAAGGATCACGGCAACCCCCCGCTGGCCCCGGCGCGCGGCGATCAGCAGGGGGGTGTCGCCCTGGGCGTCGCGCATCTCGACATCGGCCCCCCGCTCGAGGGCAAAATGCGCGAGATCCTCGTCACCTTCGGCGGCCGCATGGAGCAGGGCGCGGGCGGCGACGCCGTCATCGTCCTGGGCGCATCCAGGGGCGGCGGCAACTCCGAACCAGAGCAAAAGGACCGAGGCCGCCGCCGGGATTCCCCTCCGGGTCATAGCTCGCACCCTGCCGGCCCGGCGCCGACGATTACTCCGCCGCGGCTTTGACGGGCTCGACCCTGGCGGCGCAGAACTTGAACTCGGGGATCTTGCCGTAGGGATCGAGCTGCGGGTTGGTCAGCAGGTTGGCGGCGGCCTCGGCGAAACAGAAGGGGATGAAGACCATGCCCTCCGGCACGTCGCGGTCTTGGCGTACGGTGAGGGAGATCTCGCCGCGCCGGGTGGTGACCCTGGCCATAGCGCCCGGCTTCAGGGCGAGGCGGTCGATGTCCCGGGGCGAGAAGCAGGCGACGGCCTCGGGCTCCAGGTCGTCCAGGTTCCGGGCGCGCCTGGTCATGGCACCGGTGTGCCAGTGCTCGAGCATGCGCCCGGTGGAGAGCACCATGGGGTAGTCCCGATCCGGCAGCTCGTCGGGCGGGGTGAGGTCGGCCGGCACGATCCGCCCGCGCCCGCTGGCGGTCGGGAAGCCTTCGCTGAACATGATCTCGCTGCCGGGCTGGTCGGGGGCGGGGCAGGGGTAGGTGACGGCGTCCTCCCGCTCCAGGCGCTCCCAGGTGATGTTGTCGAGCGACGGCATGATCTGGGCCATCTCGGCGAAGACCTCGGCCGGACCCCCGTAGTTCCAGTCGAGCCCGATGCGCTGTGCGATCTCCTGGACCAGCTCCCAGTCCTGGCGCGCCCGGCCGGGCGGCGGCACCACGGCGCGGCCCAGCTGTACCTCGCGGTTGGTGTTGGTGAAGGTGCCGGTCTTCTCGGCGTGCGCCGAGGCGGGCAGCACCACGTCCGCCTGCCAGGCGGTCTCGGTCAGGAAGATGTCCTGCACCACCAGGTGCTCCAACTTGGTGAGCGCCGCCCGGGCGTGGGCTTGGTCCGGGTCGGACATGGCCGGATTTTCGCCCAGGATGTACATGCCCTTGATCTGATCGGCGAGGATGGCGTTCACGATCTCGACCACGGTCAGGCCCTTCTTCGGGTCGAGGCTGGTGCCCCAGAAGGCCTCGAACTCGGCGCGCACCTCGGCGGCCTCGACCGGGCGGTAGTCGGGATAGACCCAGGGCATCAGCCCCGCGTCCGAGGCGCCCTGCACGTTGTTCTGGCCGCGCAGCGGGTGCAGTCCGGTGCCCGGCCGGCCGACCTGGCCGGTGATCAGCGCCAGTGCGATCAGGCAGCGCGCGTTGTCCGTGCCGTGCACATGTTGCGAGATACCCATGCCCCAGAAGATGATCGAGGCCTCGGAGGTGGCATAGGTCCGCGCCACCTCGCGCAGGGTCGCGGCCGGTATGCCGCAGACCTCGGCCATCTGCTCGGGCGCGTAACCCTTGATCCGCTCCTTGAGCGCCTCGAAGCCCTCGGTCTGGGCCTGCACGTACTGCCGGTCGTAGAGCTCCTCCTCGACGATCGTGTAGATGAGCGCGTTCAAGAGCGCCACGTCCTGGCCGGCCTTGAACTTGAGCATGTGCGTGGCATGGCGCGACAGGCCCTGGCCCCGCGGGTCCATGACGATCAGCTTGACGCCGCGCTTGGCCGCGTTCTTGAGGAAGGTCGCGGCCACCGGGTGGTTCTGCGCCGGCCGCGCGCCGATCACGACGATGCACTCGGCGTCCTTGGCCGCCGTGAAGGGCGCGGTCACCGCGCCCGAACCGATGCCCTCCATCAGGGCCGCGACCGAGGAGGCGTGGCACAGCCGCGTGCAGTGGTCGACGTTGTTGGTGCCGAAGCCCGTGCGTACCAGCTTCTGGAACAAGTAGGCCTCCTCGTTCGAGCCCTTGGCCGAGCCGAAGCCCGCCAGCGCCGCCCCGCCGTCGCGCTCGCGGATCGTCGCGAGGCCCGCGGCCGCCCGGTCCAGCGCCTCCTCCCAGGAGGCCTCGCGGAAGTGCGTCCAGGGATTGGCCGGGTCGATCTCGAGATCCGCGCCCTTGGGCGCGTCCTCGCGCCGGATCATCGGCTTGGTCAGCCGATGCGGGTGATCGATGTAGTCGAAGCCGAAGCGCCCCTTGACGCAGAGCCGGTTGCGGTTGGCCGGGCCGTCGCGGCCGTCGACATAGAGGATCCTGTCGTCCTTGACCTTCACCGTGGTCTGGCAGCCGACCCCGCAATAGGGACAGAGGGTGTCGACCGAGCGGTCCTCGAACCCGGTTCTCACCCCCCGTTCGTCGAGCAGGTTCGCTTCCATCAGGGCCCCGGTCGGGCAGGCCTGCACGCATTCGCCGCAGGCCACGCAGGTGCTCTCGCCCATGGCCGTGTCCAAGTCGAACACGATCTTTGCCCCGTGGCCCCGGTAGGCCAGGCCGATCACGTCGTTGACCTGGACCTCGCGGCAGGCCCGGACGCAGAGGTTGCAGTGAATGCAGGCGTCCAGGTTGACCGCGATGGCCGGGTGGCTGACGTCCGGTGCCACGGGCGCGCGCGCCGGAAAACGGCTTGTCTCGATCCCCATCCTGTCGGTCCAGGCCCAGAATTTCGAATCCGGGTCGTGCGCCGCCGCCTTGTCCGGCTGGTCGGCCATGAGGAGTTCGAAGACCATTTCGCGGGCCTTGCTGGCGCGCTCGGAGGCGGTGTCGACCTTCATGCCGGCCGCCGGCCGGCGGATACACGACGCCGCGAGCGTTCGCTCGCCCTCGATTTCGACCATGCAAGCCCGGCAGTTGCCGTCGGCCCGATAGCCCGGGTCGGGCGTATAGCAGAGGTGAGGGATCTCGACGCCCAGGCGCTCGGCCACCTGCCATATGGTTTCGTCCGGCGCCGCCTCGACCGCCTGTCCGTTCAGTTCGAAGGTGATCCGATCGCTCATCTAGAGATCCTCCGGGAAGAACTTTAGCACGGATACGAGCGGATTAGGCGCCGCCTGACCCAGGCCGCAGATCGAGGCCTCGCGCATCACGGCGGCCAGCTCCTCCAGGAGCGGCGCATCCCAGGTGCCCTCGCTCATCAATTTCACCGCCTTCTCCGTTCCGTTGCGGCAGGGCGTACACTGCCCGCAGCTCTCGTCCTCGAAGAAGCGCATCAGGTTGAGCGCCGCGGCCTTGATGTCGTCCGCCTCGGACAGGATCACCACCGCGTGCGAGCCGATCAGGCAGCCGTGTTCCTCCAGGCGCCCGAAGTCCAGCGGCAGGTCGCCCAGGCGCGCCGGCAGGATGCCGCCAGATGCCCCGCCCGGCAGATAGGCCTTGAAGATATGGCCCTCGGCCATGCCGCCGCAGTACTCCTCGATCAACTCCTTGACCGTGATTCCGGCCGGCGCCAGCTTCACGCCCGGGTCCCGGACCCGGCCCGAGACCGAATAGCTCCTGAAGCCCTTGCCGCCGTGGCGGCCCTGGTCCGAGAGCCAAGCCGCTCCCTTGGCCAGGATTTCCGGCACCCAGTAGAGCGTTTCCACGTTGTTGACCAGGGTCGGCCGGCCGAACAGGCCCAGCTGTGCGACATAGGGCGGCCGGTGACGCGGAAGGCCCCGCTTGCCCTCGATCGACTCGATCATCGCCGACTCTTCGCCGCAGATATAGGCGCCGGCGCCGCGCCGGAGATAAATGAACAGGTCTTCGGCGAGTCCCGCCGCCTTGATCGCCGCGATCTCGTTGAGCAGGATCTCGCGCGCCGCCGGGTACTCGTCCCTCAGATAGATGTAGACGGCCTCCGCCTCGACCGCCCAGGCGGCGATCAGGACGCCTTCGAGAAAGCCGTGCGGCCGGCGCTCCAGGTACCAGCGGTCCTTGAAGGTCCCAGGTTCGCCCTCGTCGGCGTTGACCGCCAGAAGCCGCGGGGCCGGCTCGGCCCGCACCAGGCTCCACTTTCGGCCGGTTGGGAAGCCCGCGCCGCCCAGGCCGCGCAGGCCGGCATCGCTCAGCACCCCGATGACGTCCTCCACCGTCCGGCGCCCTTCGAGGCACTCCGTCAGCACCGCATAGCCGCCTTCGGCCCGATAGGCCTCGAGGTCCTGATAGGCCGGGACGTCCGGGTGATGGTGTCCGCCCGCGACGATGCGCTCGACGCCCTCGACCGTCGCCGCCTCCACGTGGCGGTGCCCCACCTCCACCGCGGGCGCCCGGTCGCAGCGGCCCATGCAGGGCGCCCGCACGACCCGCACGCCCGCTCCCAGTGCGTTCGGCAGGTCTTCCAGCAGCTTCCGCGCCCCCGCCATCTCGCAGCTCAGGCTGTCGCAGACCCGCACGGTCACGGGCGGCGGGTCGGCCTCGCCGTCCAGCACGATGTCGAAGTGCGCGTAGAAGGAGGCCACCTCGTAGACCTCCGCCATGGGAAGCCTCATCTCCTCGGCCAGGGCCTGCAGGCGGTCGGCCTTGAGAAAGCCCTCGGCGTCCTGGATCAGGTGCAGGTATTCGATCAGGAAATCCCGCTGACGCGGCCGGGTGCCCAACAGGTCGCGCACCGCCGACAAGGCCGCCGGGTCCAATTGGCGGCCCTTCGGAAAGGCCGGCGCCCGCCGGCGCCCGGAGCCGGGATGAATTCGGCGCCGGGCGCCGTTGCCGTTCGAAGTGACTTCAGACATGACCTTGGTCTTCCCGCTCCCTGATACGTTGAAGCCCGACCGGCGCCCGTCCGTCGTCGCGGCTTCCTCTCCTCGAATCGCAATTATGCCTTTGCCTCGCCGCCTTCGTCGCCAAGAATGACCAGGGTTATCCGGGCGCCGTTGATCAGCACCTTGCCCCTGTGCTGGAAATTCACGGTGATACGGTCGCCTATGACCGATTGCACCTGGCCGGTGCCCCAGTCGGGTTCGTTTGGATGACGAACCAACATACCCGGCGCCAAGTCCTGTGACATTAGAAATCCGTTAAAGCTCGGCCGAATAATTGTATAAGGAACTTTACGTCTTGCAGCAAAGCCCAGAACGACAGAGAACGGGGCCGGAGCGGCAGGACGATCGCGGCGCCCGGCCGGGGCGCGGAACTCGAGCGAAGCGATGGATGGGAACGGCATGGAGCTAATGATCGACATGCGGGTGGCCGAGCTGCTGGCCTCGCGCCTTTGTCACGACTTGGTCGGCCCGGTCGGGGCGGTGAACAACGGTATGGAGCTTATGCAGGACGAGAGCTTCGGCATGGTCGACGATGCCATGACCCTGGCCACCAAAAGCGCCGAACAGGCGTCCGGCCTCCTGCAGTTCTACCGCTTGGCCTACGGCATGGCGGGCCGGCGTCACGGGGGCGATTTCGGGCCGGTTCGGGAGCTGGCCGCGAATTTCCTGACCTACTCGAAGTCGCAGCTCGACTGGCCGTCCGGTCCGGTCCCCGAGGGTTTGCCCGACGGCGCGTTGAAAATGCTGTTGAATCTGATTGCCCTGGCGGCCGAAGCCCTGCCGCGGGGCGGCACCGTAGGGGTCGCCATGTCCAGCGGCAACGCCGGGCTCGAGCTCGAGGTCAAGGCGGTCGGGGCCGACGCCGGCCTGCGCGAAGAGGCCCTGGCGGCGATCGGCGAAGGCGCCGCGGTCGAGGACCTCACCCCGCGCAACGTGCACGGTCATTTCACGCAACTGCTGGCCAAGCGCCTGGGCGGCAAGCTCGTAGCCGAGCAGATCGGTCAGGGGGCGCTGAGGCTTGCCGTCGCCTTGCCCGGGTGACAGGGGCGGCGGGACGTTCTGTAGACCGCGGTTCGGCTTGCCGGACCCAGAAGTAAATAGGGTCAGACCCTATTTTCTGAAGTTGCCCGCGCTTGACCGTCCGGTCTCCTGCCCCTGCTGCCGGGCCCTTGGCCGGTCCCTTGTTCTCATGGAGATTGGGGCGCGCCATGCCTTGCCTCCGGTTCGATCACATCCGGCGCTTGCTTTTACCGGCGAAACGCGCGAGAGTGCCGCTGCGTTGCGAATGCGAATGAGTTGCAATCGCAATCTTCTTTTTTTTCGGGATCCAACATGGAGAACTTGAGATGAACATCGGTCGACTGCCAAGGTGGATCGGCATGGCCTTAACCACCGTTATCTTGGGTGCGCCCGCACAGGGAGCGGCCCAAGAGCTGAACATCTATTCCTCGCGTCACTATCAGACGGACGAAGCGCTCTACAACGGCTTTACCGAACAGACCGGGATCCGGGTCAACCGGATCGAGGGCAAGGGCGACGCTTTGATCGAGCGGATCAAGAGCGAGGGCGCCAACAGCCCGGCGGACGTTCTGATCACGGTGGATGCAGGGCGCCTGTGGCGCGCCGATCAGGCCGGCTTGTTCCAGCCGGTCCGCTCCAAACTGCTGGAGGAGCGGATACCGCCGAACCTGCGTCATCCAAAGGGTCATTGGTTCGGTTTTTCCAGCCGCGCACGCCTGATCCTGTACAACAAGACCGCGGTCAAACCGGGCGAGATCAAGCGCTACGAAGACTTGGCCGACCCGAAGTGGCGGGGCCGGATCTGCATCCGCTCCGGCGCGAACATCTACAACCAGTCGCTTCTGGGCTCGCTGATCGCCGCCTTGGGCGAGGCCGGCGCGGAGACCTGGGCCGGATCCGTGGTCGCGAACTTCGCCCGCGATCCCAAGGGCGGCGACACCGACCAGATCCGCAGCGTCGCGGCGGGCGAATGCGATGTCGGGGTGGCGAACTCCTACTACTATGTCCGCCTGGCGTCCTCCAAGAAAGCGAAGGACCGCGAAGTGGCAGACGCCGTCGGCCTGGTTTTTCCGAACCAGGCGGACCGCGGCACGCACATCAATGTGTCCGGCGCGGGCGTGCTCGAGCACGCGCCGCACAGGGACGCGGCTGTCAGGTTCCTGGAGTACCTGGCGGGCGCGCAGGCCCAGAGCTACTTCGCCGATGGCAACAACGAGTACCCTGTGGTCGGCAGCGTGGCACCCAACTCGGCGCTGCAGGCGCTTGGCGCCTTCAAGACCGACCTCGTGAACGTCGCCGTCTACGGTAAGAACCAGCCGGCGGCCCAGAGGATCTTCGACCGGGTCGGCTGGAAATAGTCCTGGAGGGATGTCCGGCCGGTGGCTTTGGCATCGGCCGGACGAACCAGCGCTTAGCGTACCCCCCCGGGCCGCGAGCGGGCGATGGCGCGGCTCAAGAGGATAAGCGGCAGGATGCCGACGGCGACGATGGCGAGGGAGGCGGTGGAGGCCTCGGTCAGCCGCTCGTCCGAGGCCAGGTTGTAGGCCTGGACCGCCAGGGTATCGAAGTTGAAGGGCCGCATCACCAGAGTCGCCGGCAACTCCTTCATGACGTCGACGAAGACCACCAGGGCGGCGGTCAGCAGGCTGCCCCACATGAGCGGCGCGTGGACCTGGAACAGGGTGCCGCCGGGGCCCACGCCCAGGCTGCGCGCCGCGTCGTCCATGGTCGGCCGGACCTTGGCCAGACTGGCCTCGACGGTGTTGAGGGAAACCGCCAAGAAGCGGACCAGATACGCGAACACCAGGGCGGCGATCGATCCGGTCAGGATCAGGCCGCTCGAAATTCCAAAATGCGCGCGCAGCCAGGCATCCATGGCGTTGTCCAGCCGTGCGAAGGGAATCAGGACTCCGACCGCGATCACCGTGCCCGGCACGGCATAGCCCATGCTCGCCATGCGGTTGGCCAGCGCCCCCCAGCGGTTGGGATTGAGTCGCTGGCCGTAGGCCATGACCACCGCCAGGAGGACGGCGAGCAGGGCGCTGATGCTGGCCAGGGTGAAGGAGTTCAGGGCCAGCTGGAAGAACCGCGCGCCGAACTGGGCATCGCCCGCCTCGAGCGACATCTTGAGCAGAATCAGCGCCGGCAGGAGGAAGCCCAGGGTCAGGGGCAGGAGGCAGGCCGTCACCGCCAGGCCCGCCTTGAGGCCGCTCAGCCGATAGCCCGGCAGACGCTGATAGCGGCTCGAGGTGTGATGGTACCTGGCGCGGCCGCGATTCCAGCGTTCGAGCACGAGCACTACTAGCACGAAACCGAGCAGAATGGACGCGAGCTGGGCCGCCGCCACCCGGTCGCCGAACGAGATCCAAGCCCGGACGATGCCGGTCGTGAAGGTTTGCACGCCGAAGAAGGACACGGTGCCGTAATCGGCCAGGGTCTCCATGAGGGCCAGCGCCGTACCGGCGGCAATCGCCGGCCTGGCGAGCGGCAGGGCAACCCGGAAAAAGCTGCCCCAGGGGCTGCAGCCCAGCGTGCGGCTGACCTCGAGCGCACAGACCGACTGCTCGAGGAAAGCCGCGCGGGAGAGTAGATAGACGTAGGGGTAGAGCACCAGGATCAACATCGCTATGGCGCCGCCGAGCGACCGGATCTCTGGAAACCAATAGCCGCGCGGCGCCCAGCCGGCAGCCTCGCGCAGCAGGCTTTGCACCGGGCCGGCGAACTGCAGAAAGTCGGTATAGGTATAGGCCATGACGTAGGCCGGGACCGCGAGCGGAAGGATCAAAGCCCACTCGAAAAGATTGCGGCCTGGAAAACGGCACATGGTTACCAGCCAGGCGCAGCCGGCGCCGATGACCGGAACCCCCAGGCCCACGCCGAGTGCCAGCAGGCAGGTGTTCAAGATGTACTGGGGCAGGACCGTTGCGACCAGGTGCTGCCAAGTGCCCGCGCTGGGCAGCGCCAGGTTGGCCAGGACGCTGAGCACCGGAATTGCGAAGAAGGCGGCAATCCCGACGGCCACCCAGGTCAATGCGCCCGGTCTGATCCCCCGCCGCGCGGGCCGGCGCGGCTGCCCGACGGTCTCGGGCGGCAGGGGCACCATGGGGGCCGGTGGTTGGACGGTTTGGCTCATCGGTCTGTGCCGTGGGGCTCGATCTTCATATGATGCGGCGCGCCTTAGGGGGACTCTATCGAGCGCGCCCCGGGTGCGCGGCCATCCGATCTAGCGCAAACGACACGTGATCTCAACTCCAGGCCTTTCGCCGCAGACGATATCGGCCAGTATATCTAGGCTAAAAATATCATTACTCTGCGTAGGATAGGCTAAGAGTAACGCCTTATTAAATTGTTTTTGTCACTGTCCGAAGGGATTGAGGTTTGGTTAACCCGCCTTCCGCCCAGGACATTGCTCACGTCCGTCGCCGGACAGGGAACGCATTCCATGGATGATCTGTTAAACGAATTCCTGACCGAAACCAACGAGAGCCTCGCGGTTCTGGACGTGGAGTTGGTCAAGCTCGAACAGAATCCGAACGATCCGGACCTCCTCAGCAATATCTTCCGCTTGATGCATACCATCAAGGGTACCTGCGGATTTCTCGGCCTGCCGCGTCTCGAAGCGGTCGCCCATGCCGGCGAGAACGTCCTGGGCAAGGTGCGCGACGGCGAGCTCGAGGTCACGCCGGTGGCCGTGTCCTTGATCCTGGAGTGCCTCGACCAGATCCGGATGATCCTGATGGTGCTCGAGGAAAGCGAGTCCGAGCCGGAAGGCGACGACAGCGGTCTGATCGGCCGCCTCAACGCCCTGGCCAGCGGCGACGATCCCAAACCGCAAGAAGCCGAGGTTGCCGCCGTCGAGCAGCTCGCGGGCGCGGCCGAGGACGCGGCCACGGACAGTGCGGTCGCGGAGCCCTCGGCCGCCGAGGAGGACGCCCAGGCGGCATCGAGCGACGAGGGAGACGCCGTCCAGGAAGCGCCCGCCGAGACCCCCGCCGCCGCGCCGGAGCCCGCGGCCCCCAAGCCCAAGGCCCAACCGCAGCCGGCGAAACCGGCCTCGGCCGAGGACGGGGCGCCGAAGGAGTCGGCCGTGGCCCATCAATCGATCCGGGTTCATGTCGACCTGCTCGAGAACCTGATGACCATGGTCTCGGAGCTGGTGCTGACGCGCAACCAGTGTCTGCAGATCCTCCGGACCCAGAAGGAAAGCGATTTTCAGGCGCCTCTGCAGCGGCTCAATCACGTTGTCTCCGAGCTGCAGGAAGGGGTCATGAAGACCCGCATGCAGCCGATCGGCAACGCCTGGGCCAAGTTGCCGCGCATCATTCGCGACCTGTCGCACGAACTGGGTAAGAAGATGAACCTGGTGATGAAGGGCGCCGATACGGAACTCGATCGCCAGGTCCTGGAGTTGATCAAGGACCCGCTCACCCACATGGTGCGCAATTCGGCGGATCATGGCCTGGAGATGCCGGACGAGCGCGTCGCCGCGGGCAAGTCGGAAACCGGGACCGTCTTGCTCAATGCCTTCCATGAAGGCGGCCACATCATCATCGAGATCACCGACGACGGCCGCGGTCTCGCGATGGACAAGATCAAGCAGAAGGTGATCAGGGACGGGCTCGCCACCGAGAGCGAGCTGGAGTCCATGAGCGACAAGCAGATCATGCGCTACATCTTCAAGGCCGGCGTCTCGACCGCCAAACAGGTCACGGCGGTGTCGGGCCGCGGTGTCGGCATGGACGTGGTCCGGAACAACATCGAGAAGATCGGTGGCACCATCGATCTGTCCTCGGTCGAAGGCCGCGGCACCAAGTGTCTGATCAAGATCCCCTTGACCCTGGCGATCGTCTCGGCCCTGGTCGTCGAGTGCGGCGGCGAGCGCTTCGCCATCCCGCAGCTCTCGGTGGTCGAACTCGTGCGCGCCTCGTCGAACTCCGAGCACACGATCGAACGGATCAACGGCACGCCGGTCCTGCGCCTGCGCAACCGGCTGTTGCCGCTGGTCAACCTGCGCGAACTCCTGAACCTGGAGATTGTCGAGCGGGACCAAGTCGGCGTCGAGACCGGGCAGAGCGTCCACGGCTTCATCGTGGTCGCCCAGGTCGGGGCCTACAGTTTCGGCATCATCGTGGACCGGGTCTTCGATACCGAGGAAATCGTGGTCAAGCCGGTGGCGCCGATCCTGCGCGACATAGCGCTCTTCTCGGGCAACACCATTCTGGGCGACGGCAGCGTTGTCATGATCCTGGACCCGAACGGCATCGCCGCCGCGACCGGCGAGATCACCGTTGCCGAGGACAGTCTGCAAGCCGAAGCGGAGCGCAGGAGCAGCCAGGGTCGAACCAAGATGGCCATGCTCGTGTTCCGGGCCAGTGGCGACACGCCGAAGGCCGTACCGCTTTCCCTGGTGGCGCGCCTGGAAGAGATCGACCTCGCCAAGGTCGAGCGGTCCAACAGCCAGCACGTGGTCCAGTACCGTGGCCAACTCATGCCGCTCGTGCAAATGGGCGAGGGGGTCGAGCTGGCTACGGAGGGCCGTCAGCCGGTCCTGGTTTTCGCCGACGGCGGGCGCTCCATGGGCCTCGTGGTCCGGGAAATCGTCGACATCGTCGAGGACCGAATGGACGTCGAGCTGACGAGCAACCGAACCGGATTTCTGGGCAGCGCGATCGTCGGCGGGCAAGCGACCGACATCATCGATGCCGGCTATTACCTGACCAAGGCGTTCCAGGACTGGTTCGGCGGCGACCGCACGCAGCAGGCCGCGGGGCTGCCGGGCGGACGCCGGATCCTACTGATCGACGACAGCCCGTTCTTCCGGAACCTCCTGGCGCCGCTCCTCACCGTGGCCGGCTATGAGGTGACTGCCGTGGAGGGCGCCGACCAGGCCCTGGAGCTCTGCGAGGCGGGGATGGACTACGACGTGATTGTTTCGGACATCGAGATGCCCGACATGGACGGATTCGATTTCGCCCAGGAGATCAAGGCCAACTCCCGCTGGAGCCAGACGCCGCTCTTGGCACTGTCGTCCCACACCAGCCCGCAGGATCTGGCCCGCGGCCGTTCGGCCGGCTTCGACGACTATGTCGCCAAGGCTGACCGGGACGCCCTGCTCGACGCGCTCCAAGAGACCCTTTCCCATGTGCGAGGTGCCGCATGAACGCGTCGACCGAGATTTCCGGGCAGGCCAGTGGCGTCGACGGCTATGCGGAAACACAGGACTTCGTGACCTTCGTGATCGCCAATCAACTGTTCGGCATTTCGGTGTTGCAGGTCCAGGACGTCCTCGCCGCCCACCGGATTACCCGCATCCCCTTGGCGCCCCCTGAGATCGCCGGTTCGCTCAATCTGCGCGGACGGGTCGTGACGGTGATCGACGTGAGGCGACGCCTCGGTCTGAACCGGCGCGAGGCTGGGGGCAGTGTGATGAGCATCGTCGTGGAGCACGGTCAGGATCTCTACAGTCTCATGGTCGACTCGGTGGGCGAGGTGCTGGCGCTGGCCACGTCGGATTTCGACAGCAATCCACCAACCTTGGATCCGCAGTTCCGCGAGTACTCTGCTGGTATTTACCGCCTCGACGCCAAGCTGCTGGTCGTTCTCGATGTCGACAGATTGCTGGATTACGGCCGTTCGGCCGTGGCTTGAGGTGTTTCTTGTCATGAACCCGACTCGGCCGTCGGCCGAAACGTTGAGCACGGATGGATCTGAGGTGCCCCGATGAAGTCCTGTCTGGTCGTTGACGACTCGAAAGTCGTTCGGATGGTTGCAAGGAAGATCTTGGAAGGTCTCGACTTCCAGATCGAAGAGGCCGAAGACGGTCAGAAGGCGTTGGAAGCCTGCCAAAAAAGCATGCCGGACGCGGTTCTGCTCGATTGGAACATGCCTGTGAAGAACGGCATCGAGTTCCTGAAGGATCTGCGCGTGATGGCCGGCGGCGACAAACCCATCGTCGTATTCTGCACGACCGAGAACGACATGGCGCACATCCAGGAAGCTATCGGCGCCGGCGCCAACGAATACATCATGAAGCCGTTCGATAGCGAAATCATACAGTCCAAGTTCTCGCAGGTCGGCCTTATTTGACCTCCGTCTCTCGTTGGGGGAAAGGAGCCTAGATGGCGCCAGGAGCACCATACAGGGTGATGGTCGTAGATGACTCGGCGGTCATCCGTGGACTGTTGACGCGCTTGTTGGAGTCGGATCCGTCGATCGCCGTGGCCGCGTCGGTTCCCAACGGCGAACTCGCCCTCAAGACCCTGGCGCGCGAGGACTTCGACGCCGTCATCCTCGACATCGAGATGCCGGTCATGGACGGCATGACGGCTTTGCCGCGGATGATTGAGCTCAAGCCGGACACCCGGGTCATCATGGCCTCGACCCTGACCCGCAAGAACGCGGAGATCAGCCTGCGGGCCTTGGCGGCCGGCGCGGCCGACTATGTCACGAAGCCCAGCTCGACCGGGGGGCTCAGTTCGACCGGCGAATTCAAGCGCGAGCTCACCGAGAAGATCAAGGCGCTTTGCTCGGCCAAACGCCAAGGCAGCGCCGGCGGCTCCGGACGGCCGCCGGCCGCCGGCTTGGCCAGGGTCCCGGCGGCCCCTGTGCGCGCCGCCGCGGCGCGGGAGATAAAGCTTCGTCCGGCGCCGATCTTGCCGCCTCACGCGATCGCCATTGCCAGCTCCACCGGCGGCCCTCCGGCCTTGCTGGAGTTCTTCGGCAGTCTGCCTGACGGCATCAAGCAGCCGATCCTGATCACTCAGCACATGCCGGCCACCTTCACCGCGTTGCTAGCCGAACACATCGGCCGGGTCTCGAAGATGCCGTGCCGGGAAGGCCGGAACGGCGAACCGGTGACGGGCGGTACGGTTTATGTGGCGCCTGGCGGCTATCACATGGAGGTCGTGCGCGACGGCGACCGGAACGTAATACGCCTGACCGAGGATCCGCCGGAAAACTACTGCCGGCCGTCCGCCGACCCGATGTTCCGGAGTCTCTCCAAGGTTTTTGGCCCCAGGTTGCTGGCGGTCGTGCTCACGGGGATGGGAACCGACGGCCGGCTCGGCGCCGAAACGATCACCGAGGCGGGCGGCACCGTGATCGCCCAAGACGAAGGGACCAGTGTCGTCTGGGGCATGCCGGGCGCCGTCGCAACGGCGGGTCTTTGCTCCGCCGTGTTGCCGCTCGGCGAAATCACGCCCTACGTTCGCAAGCTCGTGATGAGGTCGGCGGCATGAATGTCAACGACTTCGAGATGATCGCCCGCTTGCTCAAGGAACGCTCGGGCCTCCTGCTCGGCCAGGACAAGGCCTATCTGCTGGAAAGCCGTCTCAACCCCGTCGCCCGGCAGTACAATTTCAAGGGCTTCGACGAACTCGCGCAGGCCATTCGCCTCGGCAAGGATGAGAATCTGCTGGCAGACGTCACCGAGGCGATGACGACCAACGAGTCGTTCTTCTTTCGCGACAGCAAACCGTTCGACCAGTTCCGCGATCTGGTTCTTCCGCACTTGCTCGAACATCGAGGGAGCCGAAAATCGATCAAGGTGTGGTGTGCCGCCTGCTCGAGCGGCCAGGAACCCTACTCGCTGGCCATGATCCTCAAGGAGAACGAGGCCCGGCTGGCCGGCTGGAAGATAGAGATCCTCGCCACCGATATCTCGCGGGAGATGCTGGTCAAGGGCAAGGAGGGCAGATATTCGCAGTTCGAGGTCCAGCGCGGGCTGCCGATCAATTTGATGGTCAAGTATTTCAAGCAGGATGGCGACCGCTGGCAAATCGAAGATGCGATCCGAAGGATGGTGACGTTCAAGCCCTTCAACCTGCTGGACGACCCCTCGGCGATCGGCCGGTGCGACGTCGTATTCTGCCGCAATGTGTTGATTTATCTCGATCAAACTACGAAGGCCAAGGTTCTGGCGCGAATTGCCAAACTCATGCCGCCCGACGGATTCCTCTATCTCGGCGGTGCCGAGACCGTGTTGGGCATTTCCGACGACTTCAAGCTCATCCCCGGGCACCGCGGCGTTTACGGCCTGGCCGGGGATGTGGGTGATGCCATGGCGACTGCGGTCGGCTAGGTGTACCAAAGCTATTGATTTGCCTGCCGCGGGCTCGCAGCGGTCGCCGGACACCAAAACAAATCCGGCGCGCCAGGGGCGTGCCGGACCGTTCCCCCGGATCTGAGCCGGGCAACCAGCGGCGCAGCCTCAGGCGCTGGCTGCCTGCTTGGTGTCCAGGTCCGGGTCGTCGGCCCGCTTGACCGGGTCGCGCAGCACATAGCCGCGGCCCCAGACGGTCTCGATGTAGTTGTCGCCGCCGGTGGCCGATGCCAGCTTCTTGCGCAGCTTGCAGACGAAGACGTCTATGATCTTGAGCTCGGGCTCGTCCATGCCGCCGTAGAGGTGGTTCAGGAACATTTCTTTGGTCAGGGTCGTGCCCTTGCGCAGCGAGAGCAGCTCCAGAATACCGTATTCCTTGCCGGTCAGGTGCAGGGGCTGGCCGCCGACCTCGACGGTCCGCGTATCCAGGTTCACCGTCAGCTTGCCGGTCTCGATGACCGAGTCCGAATGGCCCTTCGAACGGCGCACGATGGCCTGGATGCGCGCGATCAGTTCGCGCTTGTCGAAGGGCTTGGTCAGGTAGTCGTCGGCACCGACGCCCAGACCCTTGATTTTGTCGTCCAGGCCGGAAAGACCCGACAGAATCAAGATCGGGGTCTGGACCCGTGCGGCGCGCAATCGGCGCAGCACCTCATAGCCGTCGATGTCCGGCAGCATCAAATCCAGTATGATGATGTCGTAGTCGTAGAGCTTGCCGATCTCTAGGCCGTCCTCGCCCATATCCGTGGTGTCACAGACGTAACTCTCTGACCGCAGCATCATTTCGATGCTCTGAGCGGTCGCGGAGTCGTCTTCGACAAGGAGCACGCGCATCGTTTAACCCCCGATCTAAGGCCTCTGTCGCAAAATCGTTCTCGTTAACCATTTTGCGCGCTTGTTATTAACAAATGCTTACTGGAAATGCCAAGTGTGTTTAATCAGGCTTTACCTATCCTTAAACCGGCCAGCCCATACTGCGTCTCGGTCGGAAGGGGCTGTTATTGCCACGATGGGCGGGTTTTCACAGTTGGGTACTACCACTGGAAGTCTGATCGAGGAGCTGCAGCAACTCCGCGAGTATCGGCTTTATGGGCGCGTCGCCGGCGTCCTGGGCCTGCTCGTCGAGGTGGCCGGCTTGGATCGAGTCCTTTCGGTCGGCTCGCGCTGCAATCTGGTGGCGCGCGACGGCCGGCGCGTGGTCAGCGAGGTGATCGGCTTTCGGCAGGGACGTGCCCTCCTGATGCCGTTCGGGACGGTCGATGGTATCGGCCTTGGCTGCAAGGCGGAGCTGGCGGACTCGGATCCCGTGATCCGGCCGACCGAGGCCTGGCTCGGCCGGGTCGTGAACGCGCTCGGCCAGCCGCTGGACGGCAAGGGGCCGTTGCCCTTGGGGCGCGCGGCCCATCGCTTGCACGGCGCGCCGCCGCCGGCGCACCGACGTCGGCGGGTCGGCGGCAAGATGGACCTCGGCGTCAGGGCCATCAACACGTTCCTGACCTGCTGCCGCGGTCAGCGCATGGGGATCTTCTCGGGGTCCGGCGTCGGCAAGTCCATTCTGTTGTCCATGCTCGCGCGCTACACCGCCTCGAACGTCAACGTTATCGGACTGATCGGCGAACGTGGCCGCGAGGTTCAGGAGTGGCTGGAAGACGACTTGGGGCCAGAGGGTCTGGCCCGTTCCGTGGTTGTGGTCGCAACCTCCGATGAACCGCCGCTCATGCGCCGCCAGGCCGCCTATCTGACCATGGCGCTGGCCGAGTTCTTCCGCGACCAGGGCGAGGACGTGCTCTGCCTGATGGATTCGATCACCCGTTTCGCCATGTCGCTGCGCGAGATCGGGCTGTCCGCGGGCGAGCCGCCGGCCGCCAAGGGCTATACCCCCTCGGTTTTCGCCGAACTCCCCCGGCTTCTCGAGCGCGCGGGGCCGGGCGTGGATCGCGGATCGATCACCGGGCTCTTCTCCGTCCTGGTGGAAGGAGACGATCACAACGAGCCGGTCGCCGACGCGGTGCGCGGGATCCTGGACGGCCACGTCGTTCTCGAGCGTTCGATCGCCGAGCGCAACCGCTTTCCGGCGGTGAACGTCTTGCGCAGTGTTTCCCGCACCATGCCGGACTGCAATAGCCGGGCGGAGAACGAGGTCGTGAACCGGGCACGCGGGCTGTTGTCGACCTATGAGAACATGGCCGAGCTGATCCGCATCGGCGCCTACAAACCGGGAAGCGATCAGGCCATCGACGAGGCGATCCGGTACTACCCGCGGATCGAGGCCTTTCTGGCCCAGGATCGCGCCGAGCGCAGCGATTTCGAAACCGCCTATACCGAACTGGCGGAAATCCTCGGCCTGTCGGTGCCGGACAATCCGGACTCGGCGGCAAGCTCCACCGGGGCGAGCGGCGCGGAGCCGAAGCATGACGTGAGAGCGGCGTGACGGCACTGGACAGCATGGTCCGGGTGCACCGCTGGGTGCTCGACGAAAAACAGCGGAAGCTGGCCGACCTCCAGGCTTTCAGGGACAAGCTCACGGAAGATTTGAACGCTCTCGACCGGGATATCGAGGCCGAACGCGAGGCGGCCGGCCAGTCCGACGAAGCGGGTTCGGTCTTTCCGGCCTTCGTCGCCGCGGCCCTCGACCGGCGCAAGAAACTCTGCGAGACCATTGCCAATCTCGGGACTGAAACCGAGGCCGCCCGCGAGGACGTGGCGGAGGCGTTCAGCGAGCTCAAGAAATACGAGCTGGCGCTGAAGAATCAGGACCTACAGGAATCCACCCAGCGCGGCCGACGCGAGCGAATGAATCTCGATGAACTCGGGGTGAGCATCTATCGCCGCAACCGCGCCGGCGGCGATTGACGCCGAAGGTATGATACCAAGGACCAAGATCAGTGACATTGGTATCAGGCCAGGAGCCCGGCCCCGGCTTCGCCGCTGCTTTCCAGCGGAACGAAGGACCAGTCGCCGGACGCCTGGAAGCTGATTTGTCCCTGGTGGCCCGCGGCGCCGTTGGCATCGTCGAAGATCTCGGCGATGTCCCGGCGCATTTCATCGGTCAGTGGATGACGGGTGCGCAGGATCAGGTCGAAACGCCGGTCCCGGACCAGCCCATCCAATTGCATGTCTCCGATCCGCGACAACTCGACATCGAGTATGAACCGGGTCGCGCCGTCGCCTTCCTCCGCGTCGCCGCCGCCTCGCGCCGTCCGTCGGCGGCGCAGAAACAGGCGGAGTTGGTGGACCTGGGTTCCGTCGAGGAGCGGGATGGGCAGGAAACGCCATTCGCTGCCGGCGGTCTCGCTCAGTCGCCCGAGCTGGACCAGATCCAAGTTCAGGCGTGCCAAGAGGTCGCCGCGCCCGGCCCGCTCGAGCGCCCCGGCCGCTTGTCCGCCGAGCCAGCCGCGCAGGTCGCCGCCGCTCAACGCCTGGAGAAAATACAGGATCGTCGAGGCCAGGCGCGGGCCCGGCTGGGGCACCCTTGGCGCCGCGGTCGGGGAGGGTGCCGTCGTCCCGCCCGGTTTCTCCAGAAGCTCCAGCGCCTCGTCCAGAGCGGGCCAGCCGAAGGCCAGGGCGGCAGACCGCGCGGCGCCGCCCGCCATGGTCTGGCTTCGTAACGGGCTCACGCTCAGCAACTCCAGCAGCAGCCGCGTGCCGCTCGGCAGGGGGGCTTTCAGGCCGAGGACGAGGGTGCCCAGCGCGGTATCCACCACGGGCTCGCCCGCTCTCGTCAGCCCCGCGACCAGGCCCGGGATTGTCTGGCCCGCACCGCTCCCGGCGGCACCTGTCGGCGCCGCGACGTTGCCTCCTGGCAGGCCAGGCGGCCGGCCCGGTTGCGGCACGGCGGGCGCCTCGACCCGGAGCACCCGCAGCGTCAGCCGGCCGCCCTGGACGAGGGCCAGACCGGGGAAGCCCGTCCCCCCCGTGGCGGCGCTTTGTGCCGGCAGGGACTGGAGCACGGCCTGGAGGCTCTGGCCGAGTGTCAGGACATCCGCCGCGCCGCCCAGGCCGGCAGCCACCCCCGGACCGCCTGCCTGCCCCGTGGTGGCTGGCTGGGCGTGGGCCGGCTGGGCGGGGGCGGGCTGGGCGTGGGCCGGCTGGCCGTCGACCTGCATGATCACGATGTGCAACCGCGATCCGGCGGTGCGAACCTGCAGCGTAACCTGATTGCCGACGGCGAGCTGGGCATGGGTCGAGACCACGAGCGTACCCAGATCGGTGCGCACCAGGGCGCGGTTGTGGCCGTCCAGGCGGATCACCGTGCCGTGCAAGATGGCGCCGCCGGGCAGCTGGGCCGCGGCCGGTGGCGGATTGGCGACCGTCCCGGGAACGCCCGCCGGGGCGGCCTGGGCCGCCGAGGCGTTCAATCCCAGCGAGGGCGGGACGACGTCGCTCACACCGCCTCCACGAGCCGTTGCGCCAGCCGCTCCACGCTCCGCGCAGCCGCCGCATTGGGATGGCGGGTCAGGATCGGCGTCTGGTTTCGGATCGAATCCTTCACCTTGCCGTCGCGCCGAATGATTCCAGCCAGCGGCGGGGTCGTCTTGAGGAAGGTTTCGCAGGCCTTGCCCAGGGTCGCATAGGTGCGCTCGCCCTCGCCTTCGGATTCGGCCATGTTGACCACGATCCTCAGGTCGGCCCTCGGGCTTTGCATCAGGGTCAGCTTGATGAAGGCATAGGCGTCGGTCATCGAGGTCGGCTCATCCGTGGTCACGACCAGGCAGGTGGCGGCCCGGGCCGCCAGCTGGCGTACGGTCCGCTCGATGCCGGCGCCAAGGTCCAGGATGACCCGGCGGTAGCCCGCCGAGACTCCCGCCAGTTCGTTGGTCAGCATGGCCAGTTTTCCGGCCGGCAGGCTCGCCAGGCTACCTGAGCCCGATCGTCCTGCGATGATGTCGAACCGGCCCTCGTCATACTCCGTGGCGGCGCGGGCGAGGCTGTAGCGGCCGGTCAGTACGCCGCCCAGATCGTAGGCCGGGGCCAGGCCGAGCTGGATATCCACGTTGGCCAGGCCCAGGTCGCCGTCGAACAGCAAGGCCTTGTGTCCGGCGCGCGCCAGCGCGTGGCTCAAGGTGATGGCCAGCCAGGTCTTGCCGACGCCGCCCTTGCCGGAGGCGATGGCGATCATGTTGGGGCAGATCTGGTGATCCAGAAGGACCTCGGACGCGGGCGGCTGGGCCGGCAAGCCGACTATTTGACTCATCGCTGAATACCCATTGCTAGGGGTGTGGGGGCCGTCTCCCGCGCCGCGCCCGGCAGGATCAGGCGGGCGAGCGAAACCGGGTTGATTGCCGTCAGGCCGTCGCCGATGTTCGGCGACACGCCGGCGGCGGCCAAGGCGAGACGTCCGGCATCGGCCGCGCTGAGCACCCCGCCCAGTCGACGGGTCGTGTCCAGCTTGGTGGCGATCAGCCTGCCGGCGCCCGCTTCCGCGAAAGCCAGGGCGCATTCCGCCACCTCCAGGACGTCCCCGCCCGCGGCCAGGACGAGGACCAGGTCGGCGCCGACGGTCCTGGCGGCATCGGCCAGCCGGGTCCGTTCGGCATTGTCCAAGGGGTTGCAGCCGACCGTGTCGATGACCACCAGGTTCTTGCCGGGGCAAGCCTGCACCAACTCGCGAAGGGCCTCCGGGTCCGACGCCTGGCCGAGACCGGCGCCGAGCGCCTCGGCGAAGGTGCTGACCTGGGCCAGCCCGCCCGCTTTCGCCGTGTCCATGGTGATAAGAGTGCTGTGACGTTCCGCCAGCCGCGCCCGGGCGCAGATCTTTGCCGCCGTGGCGGTCTTTCCGGCCCCGGGCGGGCCGGCCAGCATGAGGGGCCGGCCGCTCTGGCTTTCCGGAGGCGCGGCGAAGGCGAGCACCGCATCGAGCGCGCCGGCCAAGGCCATGATGCCGTCGGCGGTCGCCAAATGCGCGGCGGCGCCGAGAAGGCGGTCGGCCAGCCCGGCGGGCACCCGGTGGTAATCCAGTCCCTCGCTCAGCTCGTCGATCGAGTCGAGTGCCTCGGCGGGACCGGCCAAGGCGAGCTCGTCGAGCGGGCTGTCCTCGAGCGCCGCGGTGACCTTGACCTTGCCGTCGCCGCCGTCGTGCTGGGTGGAAATGATCACCGCCTCGGGGCCTAGGTGTTCGCGCACCAGTTTCATGGCCTCCGGTATGCTGGTCGCTATGAAACTCTTGAGCCGCATGGTTGCTGGTCGTCTCCCACATGAACCCGGTCAGATCTGACCGAGGGTTTTGATCTTCACCTTGGGATGGATTTCGTTCTGTGACATCACTACGGTCGTCGGCCGGAACCGCTCGACGATCGAGCGCACGTAGGGCCGAATCCCGGGCGAGGAGAGCAAGGCGGGGCTCTCGCCCATGACGGCTTGGCGCTCGAAGGTGTCGCGAATCTCGGCGATGAAACCCTGGAGGGCCGAGGGCGCCATGGAGAGCTGGCGCTCGTCGCCCTCGCCCACCAGGGCCTCGGCGAAGGTCTGCTCCCACTTCGCCGAGAGCGTCACCAGCGGGATGAACCCCTCGGCGTTGACCTCGCCATAGGAGATCTGGCGGGCCAGACGCGAACGCACGTGCTCGGTGATGGCGGTCACGTTGCGGGTGTAGCCGCAGGCTTCGGAGATTCCCTCCAGAATGGTCGACAGGTCGCGGATCGAGACCCGTTCGGCCAGCAGGTTCTGGAGCACCCGCTGCACGCCGCCCAACGAGATCTGGCCCGGGATCATGTCGGCGATCAGTTTCTGTTGTTCCTGGTTCAGTTCGTCCAGCAGCTTCTGGGCCTCGGCATAGGACAGAAGCTCGGCCATGTTGTCCTTTACGATCTCGGTCAGGTGCGTCGTGATGACGGTCTGCGGATCGACCACGGTGTAGCCTCTGAACAACGCCTCTTCGCGCACCGACTCGTCCACCCACATGGCCGGCAGACCGAAGGTGGGCTCGACCGTCTGCTCGCCGGGCAGGCCGATCGCCTCGCCCCTGGGGTCCATGACCAGCAGCATGTTCGGACGCAGGTCGCCGCGCCCGGACTCGATCTCCTTGATGCGGATGACATAGGTATTGGCCGCGAGCTGGAGGTTGTCCTGGATCCTGACCGAGGGCAGGACGAAGCCCATATCCTGGGCCAGCTGGCGGCGCAGCGCCTTGATCTGGTCGGTGATCCTCTGGCCGCCCTGGTCGTTGATCAGGTTGAGCAGGCCGTAGCCCAGCTCGAGCCGCACGTGGTCGATCAGCAGCGCGTTGGCGATCGGCTCCTCGGCGGGCTTGACCGGCTCGCCGGCCAACGCCGCCTCCGCCTCGGCGGCCGTCTTGGCCTCGTTGCGCCGGGCGCTGGCCCAGGCCAGGCCGCCGGCGGTGGCCGAGAGCAGGACGAAGGGCAGGAACGGGATCCCCGGCAGCAGGGCCAGCGCCAGCATCAGGAAGGACGACAGGCCGAGCGCCCTCGGATAGGCGCCGAGCTGCCCGAACAGGGCCTTGTCGGTGGAGCCGACGGCGGCCGACTTGGACACCAGCAGGCCGGCCGCGGTCGAAACGATGATTGCCGGGATCTGGGTGACCAGGCCGTCGCCCACGGTGAGCACCGTATAGCTGTGGCTGGCCTCGCTCAGGCTCAGGTCCATCTGGGCCACGCCGATGACGATACCGCCGACGATATTGATGAAGGTGATCAGAAGTCCGGCAATGGCATCGCCGCGCACGAACTTCGCGGCGCCGTCCATGGCGCCGTAGAAGTTGCTCTCGTCCTCGAGCGACTTGCGGCGGGCGCGCGCCTCGTGCTCGTCGATCAGGCCGGCCGAGAGGTCGGCGTCGATCGCCATCTGCTTGCCGGGCATGGCATCCAGGCTGAACCTGGCCGAGACCTCGGCGATGCGTCCCGAGCCCTTGGTGATGACGACGAAGTTCACGATCACAAGGATGCCGAAGACGATGATCCCGATGACGAAATTGCCGCTCATCACGAAGTTGCCGAAGGCCTGGATGACCTTTCCGGCGGCGTCCGGACCCTCGTGGCCCTGGGCCAGAATCAGGCGCGTGGACGCCAGATTGAGCGACAATCTCAGCATCGTGGCGATCAACAGGATCGTCGGGAAGGAGCTGAAATCCAGCGCCCTGTTGATGAACAGGACGGTCATCAGAATCAGGACCGAGAGGGTTATGGACATGGCCAGGGCGATGTCGAGCATCCAGCTCGGCATCGGCAGGATCAGGACTACGAGAATGCAGACGATGCCCAGCGCGAGCGCGATGTCGCCGCGCTTCAGGATTTCGCCCAGGCGATCGAACCCCGCGCCTCCGGCGAGTGCGTCGGTCTGGTCCTGGGTGCCGGTCTCGGCCATCTGTCGGTTCCGCCCGCCCTGAGACTCGCGCTCGGCGCTCAGGCCGGCGCCCGCTCGCTCTCGCGCGGCGACGGTATCTGAATGCCGTCCTGGCTATACAGCTTGAGCTTGTTGCGCAGGGTGCGGATCGAGATGCCGAGGATGTTTGCCGCGTGGGTCCTGTTGCCCAGGCAATGCTGAAGCGTGTCGAGGATGAGGTCGCGCTCCACGTCCGCCACGGTCCGACCGACGAGGTTCCGCAGGCCGCCGGGCGCGGCGCCCGGGGCGCGTTTCGCAGTGCCGGTATCGGCGCCGCCGTCGGCGTCCTGGGCCGCCGGATGCCCGCCCAGACGTTCGCCGGTCAGCAGAATCGAGTCCGCCGTGATCCGATCGTCGGACGCCAGCAGAACGGCCCGATGCATGGTGTTTTCCAGCTCGCGCACGTTGCCGCGCCAATAATGACCGGTCAGCACGGCCCAGGCCCCGGGATCGAGCGCGGGCTGCGCCACGGCGTTGGCCTCGGCGTACTTCTTGACGAAGTGCTTGGCCAGGACCTCGATGTCCTTTGGGCGTTGGCGCAAGGGCAGCAGGGCGATGTTCACGACGTTCAGGCGAAAATACAGGTCCTCGCGAAAGCGGCCCTTTCCCACCTCGACCTCGAGGTCCCGGTTCGACGTGGTCAGGAGGCGAATGTCGACCTTGATGGGCTGGGTGCCGCCGACCCGGTCGATCTCCAGTTCCTGAATCGCGCGTAGCAGCTTGGCCTGCAGGCGCGGGTCCATTTCCGAGATCTCGTCGAGCAGCAGGGTTCCGCCGTGGGCTTCTTCGAACTTGCCGATGCGCCGGGCCACGGCGCCCGTGAAGGCGCCTTTTTCGTGGCCGAACAGTTCCGATTCGAGCAGGTTGTCCGGGATCGCCGCGCAATTGACCGACACGAAGGGCCTGCGGGATCGCTTGGATTTGCTGTGGAGGTAGCGCGCCATCACCTCCTTGCCGGTGCCCGACTCGCCGGTTATCAGCACGCTGGCGGTCGAGGGTGCGATCTGCCTGGCGAGCTTGAGCACCTCGGCCATCGCCGGATCGTGCGTGATGAAGGTGTCGGTCTCCTCGGTCACGGCCGCCAGCACGGCGGCGATGAGCTCGGCGTCGGGCGGCAGCGGCACGTACTCCTTGGCGCCGGCGCGGATCGCTTTCACCGCCAGCTCGGTATCGGCCCCGATGCCGCAGGCCACGACCGGCACGGCGATCCTTTCGGATTGCAGTTGGGAGATCAGCTGGCCGATGTCGAGCGCCACATCGGCCATGATCAGGTCCGAGCCCTGTCCGGAACGGAGCGCCGTCAGTGCGGCCTCGATGTCCGGCGCGTGGGCGACTTTGGCGCCGCGTTCCAGGGCGATCTTGCCGGCGGTGGTGATGTGACCGTCTAGTGTGCCTACGATGAGAAGCCGCATGGAACGTCTCCGAATTCCTCTGGTCAGTCGAAATAGCTCACCCGCTGGGCGGGCGGCAGAACGGTGTTGAGCATCATCTCGAGCCGCCTCGGATTCTCCCGGCGGCTGATCGACACGGCCCCGATGGCGTAGATCCGGTTGACCATGGTCTCGAACTGCGAGTTGCGTTCCAGCTTGCCGGCCAGCGGGTTGAAGAACATGTTCGCCAGCACGGCGCCGTAGAACGTGGTCAACAGCGCCACGGCCATGGCCGGACCGATCGAGGACGGATCCTCGAGGCTGCCCAACATCTGGACCAAGCCGACCAGGGTGCCGATCAGCCCCATGGCCGGGGCCACCTCGCCGGCGCGGCGCAGCACGCCGGCCGAACGCAGGTGTCGCTGGGCGGCGCCCGTTACCTCGCCGTTGAGGATTCGTTCGAGTTCCTCGCCGGGCAGGCCGTCCACGACCATCCCGATGGCACGGTGCAGGAACGCGTGCTGGCTCAGGGCGGGAAATCTCTTTTGTAGGGTCAGCACGCCCTTGCGGCGCGATTGTTCGGCCAGGTCGAGCATCTGGAGCGCGGCGTCATGGGGTCGCTCGCCGCGATAGAAGACGGCGCGCAGCATGACGCTCTGGGCTCGCGCGACCTCCTCGAGGGTGAAGGAGATCGTCGTCACCAGGAACGTGCCGCCGAGTACGATCAGGATGCCGGGCAGGTTGACGAAGTTGCCGGCCGATCCGCCCAGGAACATGGCCAGGCCGATCATCGCGAACCCGCCGATCACGCCGATCAGGGTGGCGAGGTCGAGGCTTGCCGCCCGGTTCGGCGTGGCGGGCACACGCGATCGCACGCCTCGCGCGCCGCGTGTCCGCCGAGCTCCCGTGCCGCCGATGCTTGCCATGGTCCTCTCGGTCTTCACGCGAAATCCGCTGGATACGGCTCCCTAGGAACGGTCCATCTTGATGATCTCGGTCATGGTCACGCCGAGCCGGTCCTCGACCACGACAACCTCGCCGCGGGCGACCAGACGGTTGTTGACGTAGATATCGATCGCCTCGCCGACCTTGCGGTCGAGTTCGACGACGGCCCCGCGGCCCAGTTTGAGGAGCTGGCTGACCTGCATGTTCGCCTTGCCGAGAACCGCCGAGACCTGGACGGGAATGTCGTAGACGGCCTCCAGCTCCTTGGCGTTGGTTGGCGGCTGGGCTTGGCCGGCGAGGTCCAATTCGTCCAGGTCTTCGGTCGGCTCCGGCGCCACCTCGCTGCTCAAGTCGGCCAAGTCCAGATCTTGTTCTTCGCTCATGACAGGGCTCCAGGTTTGTTTGTCTGCATCAGGTCGGCACGGCCGACGCCAACTCGGCGTCCTTTGCATCCCCGGGCGCCACCGTTTCGGTCGCGGGAGTGGAGGTCTCCGTCGCCGGAACCTCGTTCCGCGGCGCCGAGTCGGACGGGGCCGAGTCGAGGGCGCGTTCCAACACCTGTTCGATCTCGGCCCAGAGACATTCCGTGTCCCTTTCCGCCCCGCCGTCGGCCCATTCCACACGGACATCGCTGGCCGACAGGCTTTCCTCGGCAAGCAACACCATCTTGCCCTCGAACCCCGCCTTTTCGGCCAGGGCCGCGATCTGCTCGTTGAGGGGATCGAGCAGCGCGTCGGCGACGCGGATCACGACGCGCGGTTCGTCGGGCAGTTGCGCCAGACACTGTCCGATCAACGCTTCGGTCTCGATCAGGGCGTTGCGCCTGGAAAGTTCCGGAAACATTTTGCGCAACACAAGGACCGCGATCTCGATGGCCCGGCGAACGCGCTTGTCGTTCGCCTCGGCGAGTTGCGCGGCGGCCGTCTCGAAGTGCCCGGCGAGCGCGCTGAGCGCCTCGGCCGCGGCGTGGTCGGTCGCGCGCCTGGCCTCCTCGCTTCCGGCGGCCTGGCCGGCGGCGAAGCCTTCGCTCCTGGCCTCGGCCAAGTCTTTCTCGCTGAATCTGGGTGGCGGCATCTTTTCCTTCGCCGTTGCCGTGTCCCGGCAGTCCGCGTCGAACGTCTTCTCGAAGAGAAATTTCTGCACCTGGGCCATGGCGCGCCTCTCAGTACACGAGCTCGTCTTCGCCCTTGCTGTCGGCGATGATGATCTCGTTGCGCGCGGCCAGGTCCTTGGCGACCTGGACCATGTACATCTGGGCCTCGTCGACGTCCCGCAGCCGCACCGGCCCCATGGCCTGCATGTCCTCGCGCATCATCTTGGCGGCGCGCTCGGACATGTTGGAGTAGAACAGGTCGCGCACGGCTTCCGAGGCACCCTTGAGGGCGAGCGCCAACTTATCCTTCTCGGCGCCGCGCAACAGGGTCTGGATGGCGCCCGGATCGAGCTTGCCCAAATCCTCGAAGGTGAACATCAGGGCCTTGATGCGTTCGGCGGAGTCGCGGTTGCGTTCCTCCAGGGCGGTGATGAACCGGTTCTCGGCCGAGCGGTCCAGGTGATTGAAGATATCGGCCATCAGTTCGTGCGAGTCGCGACGGCTGGTGCGGGCGAGGTTCGACATGAACTCGGTCCGGAGCGTGCGCTCGACATCGTCCAGGACCTCCTTCTGAACCGCCTCCATGCGCAGCATCCGCATGACCACTTCCATCGCGAAGGGTTCGGGCAGCAGAGCCAGAACCCTCGCGGCGTGCTCCGGTTTGACCTTGGAAAGCACCACGGCCACGGTCTGCGGGTATTCGTTCTTGAGGTAGCTGGACAGCACCACCTCGTTCACGTTGCCCAGCTTGTCCCACATGGTGCGGCCGGCGGGACCACGGATCTCGTCCATGATCGATTCGACCTTTTCCCGTTCCAGCACCTTCATCAGCAGGCGTTCGGTGCTGTCGTAGTTGCCGACGACCGAACCGGTACTGGAGATCTGATCGGCGAAGTCGACAAACAGCCGCTCGATGAGCTGCGAGCTGACGTTGCCAAGGTTCGCCATGGTCTGGGAGAGCTCCTTGATCTCCTCGTCGTCCATGATCGAGAACATACGCGCGGCGTTGTCCTCGCCCACGGACATCATCAGGAGGGCCGCCTTTTCGGCGCCCGACATTGTGCGGTAGTCCTCGCGCACGCGCATGGTCGTTCAGGGCCTCTCTCAATCTTCCTGGTAAAGCCAACTGCGTACGATGGCCACGGCCTCTTCCGGGTGCTTCTCGACGATCTCGCCGATCTTGTGGATGGAAGAGGCGCGCACCCGGCCCTCGACCTTGTTCAAGTCGATCATCGCCTCTACCTCCGTGCCCCCCGGCTGCGCCAAGGCGTCTGCGGCGCCGGGCGTCGCGGCCAATGCCGGCACGGCGCCGCTGGGCAGCTCGGCCCCGGCCGCTGCGCCCGGCCCGGCCAGCGCCGGCCGCCCACCGCCCATATCGGGTAACAGGCCGCCGCCGTCCCTTGCGGCCGGGACGGCCTCGAGCAGGCGGCTGACCACCGGTCGCACCACCAGCAGGAGCACCAGAATTCCCACGACGCCGAGGACCAGGATCTCGGCGATGCGCATCAACTCGACCTTGCCGAGTCCCAGCAGGCTTGGGTCGGCAACGTTCTCCAGCGGTTGTTCCAGGTCGGCGAAGCGCAGGTTGACGATCTCCAGGGTGTCGCCGCGCTCCTCGTTCAGGCCGACGGCCGAGCGCACCAGGGCGGTGATCTGGTTCATCTCCTCCTCGCTGCGCGGCTGATAGACCGGCTCGCCATCCGTTCCAGAGGTCGTGCTGCCGTTGACCAGGACCGCCACCGACAGTCGCCGCACCAGGCCCGACTCGCGCACGTGGGTCTTCACCGTGCGCGTGATCTCGTAGTTGACCGTTTCCTCCACCCGGGAGGTCCGGTTGCTGCTCGACGTGCCGTCGCCCAGCTGCGGCAATCCGGCGTCGGGCAGATTGTTGCCGACGGTGACCGGCGGCGGCACTTGGCCGTCGCGTGCGTTGGAGCTCTCTTCGACGGTTTGGGTGGAGCGCACCACTTGGCCGTCCGGGTCATAGATCTCGGCGTTTTCGGTCACCCGGTCGAAATCCATGTCGGCCGAGACCTCGGCGCGCACGTTGCCCGGACCCAGCGAGCGTTCGACGAGCTCCTCTATCGTGCGGGCCAGGCGCGTTTCATAGCCGACCTGCATCTCCTCGGCGGTGCTGGCGACGCCCTGCAGGCCCTCCTCGTCGGCGCCCCGCGCCAGCAGGGTCCCCTTGTCGTCGACGATCGAGACCAGGTTGGGCTGCAGGCCCGGAACCGCGGCGGCGACCATGTGTTGGACGGCCAGGACCTGGGTGCGGTCGAGCCTGCGGCTGCCGCGCATGGTCAGGACGATCGACGCGCTGGGGTTCTGCTTGTTGCGGCTGAACAGCTCGCGCCGCGGCAGGACGAGGTGTACCCGCGCATGCTTGACCAGCTTGATCGAACGGATGGTGCGGGCCAGCTCGCCTTCCAAGGCGCGCAGGTGATTGATGTTCTGGACGAAGTTCGTGGTCCCCAGGCCTTCGGAACGGTCGAAGATCTCGTAGCCGATCGAGCCGCCGCTGGGCAGGCCGTCCTCGGCCATGGCCACGCGCAGGCGCGCCACCTGGTCTTCCGGCACGAAGATCTGGCTGCCGTCGCCGGTCAGGCGGTAGGGCACTTTCAGCTGTTCCAGCCGCGCGACGATCTGGCCGCTGTCCTGGCCGTCCAGTTCGGCGTAGAGCAAGGACATCTCCGGGCTCGCCAGCCGGCTGGTCAGGAAAACGAAGAAAGCCAGGATGCCCGCGGCGACCATCGCCATGGCCGCGAGGCGGACCGGGCCGAGGTTGCGGAGGGTTTCGATGAAGGTGTTCACGCTCGACCGTCCTGGTATGCCGCCGTTGGGGTGGGGTTCGACAACTGTGCCCCCTGGGGGCAGGCGTCGTTTGTTCCCGTCTCGTTGCAATAATCTAAATGTGTTCGGTAAACTTGCGGTTAATGTAGGCAAGAAATGCCTAGTCTAAATATCAATTCATGCACGCTGCAGATCGCCGTGCTGGGTTCGGACTCGGGCTCCGGCTCGGTCGCGCGGGCGGTTTGTGTCCGGGTCGGGACCCTCGACCCGGGATTTCGGTGTCCCGGAAATAGGTGCGGCCCCGCTAGGTTCCCTGGTCCGGGGTCCGAGCGGGGCCGCGTGTCTGCCCGATTGTTTGCGACAGGAACGGATTCTTCAGGAAGTGCTGCTGCCCGCTGGTTCGCCCATCAAGAGATCGCCGGTGGGGGCGGTGCGTCGGTACTGCTGCAGGCGCGTGGTCCTGAGGCCGCGCATTCCATGTCTGTCGATCAACCGCTGCCAGGAAAGGAACTCCTCCACGGACAGGCGGTAGCGCTCGCAGGCTTCCTCCAGGCTGATGAGACCTGCGCGCACTGCGGCGACCACCTCGGCCTTGCGCCGGATTACCCAGCGCTCGGTATCTGGAGGCGGAAGGTCGTCAACGGAAAGCGGCTTACCTGCCGGTCCGATCACGTTGTTCGGCCTACCTGGGCTCTCTAGTGCCATCCAACCAAACTCCATACCTTCCCAGAGCAATAGTGCACGGGAAGGTTACTCGCAGCGCCTTTACAAATCGCTAAACCGCTAAGTTAAGCAAAGTTTAAATATAGTAATGTTCTCATTAACTTATTACTCGCCGGAGAATCCGGTCCGGCCCGGAACGAGCCCACGAACCGGGCCGGGATACAAGCTGAAGCCGATTATTCCTTTACCGGCTGATCCGGATTAACTCCTCCAACATTTCGTCTGCCGTCGTGATAATCTTGGCACTGGCCGAGTAGGCGCGCTGCGTGACGATCATGTTGGTGAACTCCGTCGCCAGGTCGACGGTCGAGCTCTCGAGGGCCGAGGATGCGACGTTGCCCGCGCCGCCCGTGTTGGCCTGCACCAGGAGCAGGTTGCCGGCCCCGCGGGTCTCCCGGTAGGCGTTGCCGTCGCGCGGCTCCAACCCGTTGAAATTGGGGAACATCGCGACCGGCAGCTGGTAGATGTCGAACAGCTGGCCGTTGTCGAAGTGGGCCGTGACGATCCCGTCCTCGCCGATGCTCACGTGGGTGAAGGCGCCGAACTGCGTGCCGTCCTGATCGATGAAAGTGATCGCGAACTCGCCGGCGAACTGGGTGACACCGTCGGACAGGCCCAGGGTCCCGAGGTCGAACGCGATCGAGCTGGGGTTGGCGGTGGTTGCCGTCCAGGTTATGTCGACCGGTGGAAAGGTGATCGTGGCCGGCGTGCCGTCGCCGTTGAAGGTGATGGAGCGGACCGCCGGGGCGACGGTGCCGCTCGCCGCGCCGGTCGAGCTCAAGGTCGGGTCCTGTACGGCGATGTCCCACTGCGGCGGCACGGTGGTGTCGTTGTAGACGAAGTCGACCTGCAGGTCGTGGGCGTTGCCGAGGGAGTCGAAGACCTGCACGGTGACGCTGTGGGTATCGCCGTTGGCGGCGGTCGAGGGCAGGTTCATCCCGAGCTCGGCCATGGTGGTCGGGACGGCGGTGCTGGCCAGGTTGGCGATGTTGACCGTCTCCAGGCTCGATAACACGGTCGTGTTGGCGGGCAGCGCCCCGGTGCTGTCGAGCGGCCAGCCCTGGAGATAGTAGCCGGCGGTGTTCACCAGATTGCCGTCCGCATCCGGCCGGAAGGAGCCGGCGCGCGTGAAGAGGTAATCGCTCCCCGATCCGGGCACGGCCGCCTCGTTGACCACGAAAAGGCCGGCGCCGGCCATCGCGATGTCGGTAAGCGAGGTCGTCGACTGCAACAGGCCCTGCTGGTCGACGTGCTGCAGCGGGCGGGCGCGTACGCCGCCCGGCGTGTAGGCGTTTTCCGAGGCGGATACGGTCACCAGCGTCGCGAAGCTCGCGCTGACGCCTTTGTATCCGATGGTGCTGACGTTCGAGATGTTGTCTGAGATCACGCCCAGGGCCTGGCCCTGCGCGGCCAGACCCGACACCCCGGAAAACAACGCGCCCGTGATACTCATGCTGCTTTCTCCTGTCCCTTGGCCTGGACCGGGGCGTTCTGGCCCGTGGCCCGGTCTGTCATTGTCGATGCCGGATCTTCGTGCTCCGGCTGTTTCCCCGGCGAAGCGGGGCTGCGTCCCTAGGCCGCCGCCTCGGCGGCGTCTTCGCGGATGGCCGTGATGCGGCCGACCGACACCTGCAGCCGGCCGATGGAAACCGTCACATCGCCGTCGATCACCTCAATCGCGGTCACCCGTCCGATGGTGCCCTGGCGCAAGGGAATCTTGCGGCCCTCGCCGTCCAACGCCTTCACGACGAAGCCGTAGAGGCCATCCGGCAGGTCGGCGCCGGCGTCGTCCTTGCCGTCCCAGGTCACTTCGTGAGGGCCGGCCGTGCCGTCGACCGTCAAGGTGCGGACCGTCTCGCCGCTCTCGTCGATGATCTCGATCGTCGTTTCCTCGGCATCGGACGCCAGGTTGTAGGTCATCGTGGCGGCCCCTTCGTTCAGGTCGAGCACGACGCTGTCGACCTCGACGGTCTTGCCGATGTAGTCGAGGGCCGCGGTCAGTTGGTTGGCGCCCTGCAGCGCGATCAACTGGTCCAGCTTGCTGTTGGTCTTGATCGCCTGCTCGACGTTGGTGAACTGAACGAGCTGTTCCGTGAACTGGTTCGTATCCAGCGGCGAAAGAGGGTCCTGATTCTGCAGCTGCGTCGTCAGCAGCAGCAGGAAGTTGTTGAAGGTACTGGCCAGGTCGACCCCACCGCCGACGGCGGCTCCGGACGAGTTGGCAAAACCGACATTGTTTATGTCCATCTGGGCGTCTCCTTCGATCTAGATGCTCAGGTCCAGGACGCCGTCGTGCGCGGCGCGGCGCGGGGCCGTCTCTCCGGCGTCGTCGACGGATTCCGGGTCCGCGCCGTCCGAGCCGGACCGGCCGAGGTGGTCGCTGCCGGGCTCCGCGAACCTTTCGCCGCCCTCGGCATGGCCGCGGAGATCGAAACTGAGGCTGCCGGAATTGGTCCGGATGCCGGCCTCCTGCAGGGCCCGGTCGAGAGCCCGTGAATCGCGCTGCAACAGGTCGAGGGTCTCGCTCTTCTCGGCCGAGATCGTGGCGCGCAGCACACCGTCCTCCGCCCATTCCATTCTGACCTCGATGCGGCCGAGCTCGGCCGGATGCAGCCTGATGTTGATCCGCTCCTGTCCGGCTTCGGCGGCCTTGTAGATCCGGATGGCGACTTGTTGGGCGACGCCGTGGGACCCCGCCATCGGCCGCGCGGTCGCGAGGCCGGAGCCGGGGATGGTCGGCGCGGACTGGGTCAAAGCGGGGGCCGCAAGGAACGGGCTGCCAGGCGGCTGACCGCCAGGGACGGCGACGGGGCTCGCGCCGGAGGCGTTTACGCCGCCGGTGGCGGGAAGGCCGAAGGACTTGGCGGGCGTGCCGACGACGGCGGCCGTGGCGCGGGTCGACCCGTTCCGGGTACCTGCGGCGGCTTTCTTGACGATGCCGCCGGCGTTCCCCTTCGGAATCGTCTTGTTCTGTCCGGCCGCCGATCCGATCGTCCCGTCGGCGGTGGTCTGGGCGGCAAGCGCCGTCTGTCCGCTAAGGGCGCCCTGGGGCGGCAAGAACACGGGCGGCGGGCTCACGGCCGAGCGCAGGCCCGAGCCGGTCCCCAGCGCCGGGCCGGTCCCCTGCGTCGGGCCGGTTCCTTGCGTCGGGCCGGTTCCTTGCGTCGGGCCGGTCCCTTGCGCCGGGGCGATCCGCTGCGTCGGGCCGGCCCCCCGCCCCGGGACGGAAGCCGCCAGCTGCGCCGCGCGCTGCCCGGCCCGCGAGTCGGCCCGGGTCTGTCCGCCGGTTTCCTCCGCCGTCGAGCCCTGGCGCTCGGGGGCGGCGGCAGCGCGGGCGGTCTTTGTCTCCGCCGCGCTTCGGTCGCGGGTGCTCTCGGCGGCTTGGCCCGGGCGCGCACGGGGCGCCTCTGCGTTCGCTTCGTCCCGATAGCCCGGCCGTTCGGCCATGGCTTGGCTCCCATGTTCGTAATCCTGGGGATCCAGGCCCGGTGGCTCGTCGACCGCGGGATCGGGGGGCTCGGTGTCGGCGGGATCGTCCCGAGTTCCCGGCTCGGGGTCGATCGGGTCCGGCCGGTCCCGCGCATCCCGCAGCAGCGTATCGAACAGCCCGCCGGCTTCGCCGCCCAGGGCGATGCGAAGCTGTATCGGCGGGAGTCCTGCCGGATCGAGCGGGGGAGTATCCATGCCTGTCGTCGCCGACCTTGTTGTTGCGCCGTTGTTCACGACACCGACGAGCAATTTGCGCGCCATGCCGATTGCTCACTCTAACTATCTGATAATAATAATTATTTTTCGGAAAGAGGCGATCCGGGGGTGGGGCCTGGGCAAATTCGCCGCGCCCGATCGGGTAGAACATTCCGCTTGGGGCAAATTGTGCCGATTGCCGCGGAACGACCCTCGGTGTCAGGCGGCCGCCGATGAAGAACCGGTCTTCGGGTCCCGCTCTGCGCGGCCGGGCTTGCCCAGATGGTTGGCGACGGCCGCGTAGACCTCGTGCGGAGGGCAGGACGCGGGTATCGTGACCCGGTGGGTGGAGGGAACGTCGGCGAGGGCGCTGGTCAGCACCGCCTCGCCACCGGAACGCGCCAGATCGAACAGTTCGACGCGGCGTCCCGTACGCGCCCGGAAGACCGAGTAGGCGAGCAGGAAGTCGCTTTGCTCGAACTCCAGGATCGCGGCCAGGCAAGTGACCAGCGCGTCGTGATCGATGGCCTCGAACTTGACCGGACCGTCGTCGTCCCGGCGGCGTTGCAGGAGATAGACCTGATCGATCGGGCCGGGGTCGGGGTCCACCGCCTGGCCGAAGAGTCGCGTGGCCGGAACTCGCATGCTGGCCCGGCTCTCGAGAACCTGCGCCACCTTCTGGTTGAGCTCGAAGTCGCCGCCGGCGGCGCGGCCGACGAAATCCGCCAACGCGGCCGCCTCCTCGGGCAGGGCCGCGAGCAAATCGGGAAACGCCTCGATATCCCGGTACAGCAGATCGAGGCGTTTAGGCAGGCCCTGGACGGTGCCGCCACCGTGCACGACGGCCCAATCGTCGGCGATAAAGGTGGCCCCGCCCTGGAGGGCATGAAGCAGCAGGTTGGCCTTTCCGATCCCGCGCGAGCCTGCGCAGAGCGCCACCGTCCCGCCGCTGCGAAAGGCCGCGGCGTGACAGAAGGTCTTGCCGCGTTTCAGCAGCTGGAAGTGAATCATATGTTCCAGGATGGTATCGAAAAGGTGCGGATCGAAATCGACGTCACAGGTCGCCCGCCAGGTACGGGCGCGCGCCGAACCGAAGTCGATCCGGAACACGCGGTACAGGGAGTCGCGCAGAAGCACGCCGCGATCGTCGTAGGACACCGGACCGCGGACCTCTACGCAGTCCCGGGGGCTCGTGGTCTCGTCGACGAACTGGACCGCGATATTGAGTTTGGTCGCCGGCAGGGCGTCGACCTCGCACGCGCCATAGTCGCACCTGACGTGATCGAGCAGGGGGCTTGGCCCGCCGTCCAGGGCGATCCCGATATCGTTGAGGACGTTCAGGTGCACGGCCAGGTCGACCCCACGCGTTTCGCCGGTCCTGCCTTTCCGAGGTGCCGGCCGACGAGACCCCGGCCAGGGCTGCGGGCGGACAGGGATGGCGTGGTCCCGGGACCGGTGTTCGCAAGGGATGTGCCGGCACCGCGGGGACAGTCGGAGGCGAGCCTCCGCTCCACAGTTCCGGACGGCGATATGTCAGATCGAGAAGCCGTCTGACGTCTGCCGCGCTTGCGAATCCGTTTGTCCCTGCCCATCGTCATCGTCCTGCTGTTGGTCGGGGCGGGCCAGAAGACCGGCGGCGATCTGCCGGTTCACATTGATCAGGACATCGACCATCTGCGGCTTCGGCTGCGACAGGATGGCGACCGTGCGTTTGTCGACGAAATTGCACAAATTGAGCATGTTCGTGCGGATCTCGACCGGCAGCGGACACTCCGGCGCGCTCAATTCCGCCTGAAAGATCGTCCAGAGGCGCCAGTTGATCCGCGCGGCCTCGCGCAGACCCTTCCTGTCGTCGGGGCACTTCTGGGCCTCCGCCAAGCGCCGTGCCGCCTCGAGCAGGGCGCGGCCTTCGGTCTGCCGCGGCGCGCCGCCGTTGTTCCCGACGCGATCGTAGGTCCTGACCGCGCCCTCATTGGACATGAGAGAGCACCTCGCGTTCGTGCTGGAGCAGATGACCGCAGGCCTTCAGCGCGCCGTAAAGCTGACCCTCTTCGACCATCCCGCGAATCTCGTCGGCAATCGGCTGGGCGCTCGGCGCGGCCGCAAGGTAGTCGCCCAGCAGGCCCCGGAAGTCTTCGAGATGCTCGGCCACGTTCTTCGGAAACAGGTAGGCGCACTGCATGGCCAGGTAAACCCGGGCCGCCGGGGTGGTCGCGGAGTCCTGGGTCAGAATGTCTTTCTGGCGAAGGATGTGCGCCTGATTCTCGAAAAGAAGACTGGTGCCGTCGCCGTCGTTCCTGATGACTGCGCCGTTGACGATGAGCTTCTCGCCCTTACCGACGCTGAGCTTGAGTGGCATGACGCAATCGCCCGTTCAAGTTAAAAGACTACTTAGAAAATATGTGCATGCATATTAAGGAGTGGTTAATCACAATACCGCTAATAAACTAGTCGAATTAGATCATATCGACGGCCTTTTCCGGGCCCCGCCTGCGCGGCGACCTTCGGCCGCATCCAGATCGGCGCGTCGGCGGGGGATCGGCGAATTTTAACAGGGCTGCATGACGATGGTAGTGGCGGACGCCACCGAAGCGAACCCGGTCCCGGACCTTTTCCAAGCCAATCTGGCTGCATTCAAGCGCTGGGCCCCGAATCTCTATGGCCGTCTGGCGGCCGTGACCGCGCCCAATTCGGAGTTGACGGTCGGCCCGGATGGGCGGATCGACATGGCCTTTCGCGGCCAGGGCTTTTACGACGGCGACGCGCTGGCCGCCACGAGCGCGCAGCTGGAGGGGTATTTCGCCAAGCCTCTGCGCCATGCGATCAATGAACCCGAACCCGAGCGTTTGGAGGGCGCCTGCGGCGATTTCTGCACCGCGGTCACCGATCGTCTCGCCGAGCAGGCTGTCTCCTACGACAGCGCCAACTGCCCGCCCGAAAGCCACGTCCTCGTGGTCTTCGGCATTGGTCTCGGTCTGCATGTCGGCCCTCTGATCGAGCGGACCGGCGCCCGGGTCGCGGTGTTGATCGAGCCGAACCTGGAGTTCCTGTATCACTCGCTCTACCTCACCGATTGGCACGCGATCTATGAAAGCGCGGCCGAGGAAGGGCGGCAGGTCGTCGTCATCGTCGAGCAGGACTCCTCGACCATCGCCTCGCGCGGACGCCAGACTCTGCGCGCCAACAACCCGGCGCTGCTCGACGGCATCTACCTCTATACCCACTACCCCTCGGCAGTCCTGGAACAGGCCAAGGAGCGCGTGCAGCACGAGTTGTTCCTGACGCTGAGCGGTCTCGGGTTCTTCGAGGACGAGCTGATCATGACACGCAACGCGGTTGCGAACCTGAGCCGCGGTTCCGTGGAAATTCTTTGCGATTATCACCGGCGGCGGGACGAGCCGTTGTTCATCGTCGGCTCCGGCCCCTCGGTCGAGGGCGACCTGGACTTCATCGCGGACCACGCCGACCGGGCGGTCCTGATCTCGATCGGTTCGGGACTGCGCGTCCTCCTGCATCGGGGACTCCGCCCCGACTTCCATGTCGAGCTGGAAAACGGCGAGGGCAACGTGGAGATCATGGCCGCGACGGCCAAGGACCATGACCTGGGCGGCATCACGCTGCTTGCGTCCCTCACGGTCCAGCCCGGCATGGTCGAGATGTTCGACCGCGCGGTCCTGTTCTTCCGCGAACGGGTCAGCTCGACCACGTTGTTCCACAGCGGACTCGAGGTGCTGCAGCCAGCCGGACCGACCGTCGCCAATTCGGCGCTGATCGCCGGCATTCGGCTCGGCTTTCGCGAGTTGTACCTCTTCGGCCTCGACATGGGCTCCAAGGTCGAGGGGCGCTTTCACGCCGAGGGATCGGTGTACGGCGCCGGGCTGCGGGCCGAAGTGGCGAAGCCGAACCGGCGCTTCGCCGGCAACTTCGGCGGCGAGGTGACCGGCGAAACGATCTTCAACTGGTCGCGCAAGGTGCTGGAGGGCGCCCTGCAGGCCCATCGCGGCGTGCGGGCCTACAACTGCAGCGACGGCGCGCGGATCGCCGGCGCGGTCCCCAAGGTGGCCCGGGCCGTCGAGCTCGGCGCCGCGCCGCTGGACCGCACGGCGCTCCAGGCCGCGATCGCCAAGGGGCTGCGCCGTTATACCCTGGACCACCTTCGCCGGACCTGGGGCGAGCAGGACAGCCGCGCGGAGGCCGAGGAAGTCTTCCGTTCCATCGAGCGGATCCTGGACCGCGCGGCCGAGGAGTCCGAGCCGGGCATCGACTGGATCCACGAGATTTTCGAGGCCGTGCGCCCGGACAACCCGGCCAAGCTCGTCGTCACGGCCTATCTGAGCGGCACCCTCTCGATCTGCATCGGCTGCACCAACTGGTACGACCGCCGGATCGCGGACCCCGGGGACCGGCAACGCTATCGCCGGATCGCGATCGAAGAATTCCGCGTCCTCGCCGGTGCTCTGAGGGACAAGCTCCTTGCCTTGTTCGACGAGGTCGACCGGCGGCTGACGGCCGCGTGACGTGCCGGGCATGTCCGAGATCCGGCCAGACCGTTCGGATGCCGCCCCATCGAAGACCGTGGGGCCGGCCCCGGACCGCTGGACTGCCGACGGTCCCGGCGAGGTCTATGTCACCGACACCGCGCCCTTCTGCGTCACCCCGAACATGACGGTCAAGCAGGTGATTGCCCGGATCGACCGCGGCGCCGAGGGCGTGGCGCTGGTGGTGGACGACGAGGGTCGGCTGCTGGCGACGGTCACCGACGGCGACATCCGCCGGGCCCTGATGGCGGGCGCAGGCATGGAGGAGACCGTCGAAGAACTGCTGCACCGCAAGCCGGATGGCCCCCAGGCCGCGCCGATCACCGCGCCCTTCGGCACCAGTGCGGTCCAGCTGCTGCGGCTGATGGGCGGGCACGTGATCCGGCACGTGCCGCTGCTCGACGACGGGGACCGCCTGACCGGACTGGCCCTGCTGAGCCGCTTCGTGCGCCAGCCGGACCTGCCCTTGCGGGCGGTCATCATGGCCGGCGGCCTGGGCACGCGGTTGCGGCCACTGACCGAAAGCACGCCCAAGCCGATGCTCCCGGTGGGCGGCCGGCCCCTGCTTCAGCGCACGGTCGAGCAGCTCGGTCAGGCGGGCATCCACAGCATCAGCATCGCGACCCACTATCGGGCCGACAAGATCAAGCAGCACTTCGGCGACGGCAGCTCCTTCGGCGCAGTGGTGCGCTACAGCCACGAAAGCGAGCCGCTGGGTACGGCCGGCGCGCTCAGGCGGCTCGAGACGGACGGCGACCAGCCGCTGCTCGTCATAAACGGGGACGTCCTGACCACGGTGAACTACCGGGCCATGCTCGATTACCATCTGGAGCACGGGGCCGAGCTCACCATGGGTGTGCGGCGCTATGCCATGGAGGTGCCCTACGGCGTCGTCGAGTGCGACGGCCCCAAGGTCCGGGAGCTGCGCGAAAAGCCCGAGGTCGGATTCTTCGTCAACGCCGGGATCTATCTGGTGGAGCCCGGCCTGTGCCGCGAGATTCCGGAGAACCGGCGCTACGACATGACCGATCTGATCGACCGGATGGTCGCCCAGGGCCGCAACGTGATCAGTTTTCCGATCCACGAATACTGGTTGGACATCGGCCGGATCGACGACTACGAGCGGGTCCAGCAGGACCTCGGCGCCGGCAAGGTGAGACCTTGAAAGCGCGCGCGCCCATGCTTCGGCCCTCGCCGCCTTGCCGCCCACGGCCGCCGCGGGACTTCGCGGATTTTGCGCCGCCCGGATGGGACCGGCCGGCGGTCGAGCGGCCGGTCGTCTGCATCCAGGGCCTGGGCTTCGTCGGCGCCGCGATGGCCGCCGCCGTCGCCCGGGCGCGCGACGGCGCGGGCCGGCCCTTCTTCAACGTGCTCGGGGTCGATCTGGACACCGGCCGGGGACGCGCGGCGATCGACAGCCTGAACGCCGGGCGCTTCCCCTTCGCGACCGGCGACCGCGCCCTGGGCGGGGCCGTCGCGGCCGCCCACGAGACCGGCAACCTCGTGGCGACGAGCGATCCGGCCGCCTATGGGCTGGGCGGGGTTATCCTGGTGGACGTCAATCTCGACCTCGATCCGACGGCCGCCGGCCCGGGCGCCGCCACGCCGCGGCTGGAGCTCGACGGCTTCCGCCGGGCCATCAGAACGGTCGGCGAGCATATGATGCCGGGCGCTCTGGTGATCGTGGAGACTACCGTACCGCCGGGGACCTGCGAAAGGGTGGCGGCGCCCGAACTGGCCGCGGCGTTCGGCGCCCGGGGCCTTGGCGCCGAGGATTTGCTGCTCGCCCACTCCTACGAGCGCGTCATGCCGGGCACCCGGTACCTGGACTCGATCGTCAACTACTGGCGGGTCTATGCCGGCCACAGCCCGGCGGCGGCCGAGGCCTGCCGGGACTTCCTGAGCCGCATCGTCAACGTCGCGGCCTATCCGCTCCGGCGCCTGTCCTCGACCACCGCCTCGGAAACGGCCAAGGTGCTCGAGAACAGCTACCGCGCCGTCAACATCGCATTGATCGAGGAATGGGGCCGCTTCGCCGAAGCGGTCGGCGTCGATCTCTTCGAGATCGTCGAGGCGGTCCGCCAGCGCCCGACGCACAGCAACATCCGGCAGCCGGGTTTCGGCGTCGGCGGCTACTGCCTGCCGAAGGATCCGCTGCTCGCTCTTGCCGCCGCGCGCCAGATATTCGACCGGGACGACCTCGATTTTCCGTTCTGCCGCATGGCCGTCGAAGTCAACCGGGCCATGCCGCGGGTCAGCGTCGACGCCCTGCAGGGCCTGCTGGGCGGCTCGCTCGAGGGCAGGCGCGTGCTGCTGTTGGGCGTCAGCTACCGCCCCGACGTGGCCGACACGCGCGCGACGCCGGCCGCGGTCTTCGTGGCCGAGGCCGGGCGGCGGGGCGCGCGCGTCCTGCTGCACGATCCCATGGTCCGGGACTGGCCCGAGCTCGGTCTGGAGGTTCCGCAGGCGCTGCCCGATCCGGGCGGCCTCGACGCCGTGGTGTTTGCCGTGGCCCACGAGGACTATCGGCGGCTCGAGCTGCGCGACTGGCTGAACGGCGCGCGTCCGGCCGTGCTCGACGCCAACAACGTGCTGGCGCCCGAGCAGGTCGAGGACCTGCGCGCGCTCGGCTGTCCAATGGCCAGCGTCGGCCGAGGAGGGGATTGACCGTGCATATCCTGATCACCGGCGGGGCCGGCTTCATCGGTGCGCACCTGGCCCGGCGCCTGCTCGGCGAGGGCGCGCGGATCGATCTGATCGACGACTTTTCGCGCGGCCGGCCGGATCCCGATCTGGCCACCCTGGCGGAGCTTCCGGCCGTGCGGTGCCTGGAGCGCGACCTGCTCGCGCCCGGCAGCCTGAAGGACTTGGCGGAGGACTACGACCTGGTGTTCCATCTCGCGGCCATCGTCGGGGTCGCCAATGTGGTGAAACAGCCGCTGGCGGTGCTTCGCCGCAATGTCGAGCTGCTGCTCGCCATGCTGGACTTCGCGGCGCGCCAGAAACGCCTTCGGCGGCTCGTCTTCGCTTCGACCAGCGAAGTGCACGCCGGCTCCCTGCACCATCTGGATCTGCCGGTGCCGACGCCCGAGGACGCGCCCGTGGCGCTGCCCGACCTGGCGCAGTCGCGCGCCTCCTATCTCCTGTCCAAGCTCTACGGCGAGGCGCTCTGCCACCACGCCGGGCTGCCGGTCACCATCGTCCGGCCCTATAACGTCTATGGGCCGCGCATGGGCATGGCGCACGTCGTTCCCGAGCTGCTCCAGCGGGCGGAGCGGACCCCCGACGGCGGCACCATGACGGTCTATTCGATGCGGCACCGGCGCGCCTTCTGCTATGTCAGCGACGCGGTCGAGCTGATCGTTCGGCTGGCGTTGGCCGAGGATGCGCTGGGCGGCGTCTACAACGTCGGCAACCACGCCGAGGAGGTGGCGATCGGCCAACTGGCCGAGTTGGTCGCGGCGGCCGTGGGCCGCAGGATCGCCATGGAAGCCGGGCCGGATACGCCGGGATCGCCCGCGCGGCGCTGCCCCGACATGTCGCGGACCGCGGCGATCACCGGCTATGAGGCGCGGGTGCCGCTGCTCGAGGGGTTGCGCAAGACCTACGACTGGTACCGGGAACGGGTGTTCCGGCCGGTCGGGACGGCGGCGCAATGACCCCGGGCGCCGGCGCGGCGGGACAGGCGGCCCAGGCCGAGCCGCGGGACGCCCCTGGGGACGCCCCAGGGGACACCGCGCCCCGGGCGGCCATACCGCTGAGCGTTCCCGAGATCGCCGGCAACGAGTGGCGCTACGTAAAGGACTGCCTGGACAGCGGCTGGGTCTCCTCGGTCGGCGCCTTCGTCGAGCGCTTCGAGGCCGAGTTCGCCGCCCGGCTGGGCGCGGCGCACGCCGTGGCGACGACGAACGGCACCGCGGCGCTGCACGTGGCTCTGCGGACGGTGGGCCTGCGCCCGGAGGACGAGGTGGTCATGCCCAGCTTCACCTTCATCGCGCCGGCCAATGCCGTGCGCTACGCCGGGGCCTGGCCGGTCTTCGTGGACGCCGAGCCGGAGACCTGGCAGATGGACCCGGCCCGGGTCGTGCATTTTCTCGAGCGCCAGTGCTTTTGGACCGGGAGCGGACTGTGCAACCGCGCGACCGGCCGGCGCATCGGCGCGCTTCTGCCGGTCCATGTGCTGGGCCATCCGGTCGACCTGACGCCGATCCTGGCCGTGGCAGAACGCTACGGACTGCCGGTCGTCGAGGACGCCGCCGAGAGCCTCGGCGCGGGCTATCGCGGACAGCCGGTGGGGCGGCTCGGACAGATCGCCTGTTTCAGCTTCAACGGCAACAAGCTGATGACCACGGGCGGGGGCGGCATGCTGGTGACCGACGACCCCGCCCTGGCCGAGCAGGCGCGCTACCTGACCACCACGGCCCGGGACGATGCACTCGAAGGCGTCCACGCCACGGTCGGCTACAACTACCGCCTGACCAATATCCAGGCGGCCATGGGCTGCGCCCAGCTCGAACGCCTGGACGCCCTGCTCGCCGCCAAGCGGCGCATCGCGGCGCGCTATCGCGAGGCCCTGGCCGGGTTGCCCGGCGTGCAGGTCATGCCCGAAGCAGACTGGGCGGAGAGCGCCTTCTGGCTGTACAGCATCCGGCTGGACGAAGAGGTCGCGGGGCTCGGCAGCCGGGAGGTTCGGGCCCGCCTCGCCCGCGCCGGGATCGAGACCCGGGCGTTCTGGCAGCCCCTGCACCTCAGCCCGGCCCACAGCGGCGCGCCCTGCCTGGGCGGCGCGGTCGCCGAGCGGCTGCACCGCGAGATCCTCTCGCTGCCCTGTTCCTGCGGCCTCGCTCTCGATGAGCAGGACCGGGTCGTCGCGGCGCTCCGAGAGGCGCTCGGCGCATGATCGACGGGCTGTCCGTCCTGGCGCTGGTCACGGCGCGCGGCGGCTCGGCAGGACTGCCGCGCAAGAACCTCAGGGAGGTCGGCGGCCGGTCCCTGGTCGCCCGCGCGGTGCAGGCGGGCCAACGCGCCGAAACGGTCGACCGTGTCGTCCTGTCGTCCGACGACCCCGAGATCGTCCAGGCGGCCCTCCTGGCCGGCTGCGACGTCCCCTTCCTGCGCCCGGCCGGGCTGGCGGGCGACGAGGCGCGGTCGATCGACGTGGTGCGGCACGCGTTGCGGGCTTTGCCCGAGCGCTACGACCTGCTCGTCCTGCTGCAACCGACCTCGCCGCTGCGCGCGCCCGAAGACGTCGACGGCGCCGTCGAGCTCTGCGTGCGCCGCGGGGCGCCGGCCTGCGTTTCGATCTGTGCCGCGGACAAGCCGCCGTTCTGGATGCACGGGCTGGACGAGCGGCTCAGGCTCCGGCCGGTCCTGCCCGAGTACCGGCAGGCCTCGCGCCGCCAGGACCTGCCCCAGGCCTATGCGATAAACGGCGCGGTCTACGTCGCGCGCACGGACTGGATCATGGTGCTGGACAGCTTCGTCGGGCCGGACACGCTCGGCTACGTCATGCCCCGCGAGCGCTCGATCGACATCGACGACGAGTTCGATCTGGCAATCGCCGAGGCGCTGGAAGCGCGTCTCGAAGGGGAGGCAGGGAAGCCCGAGCGAGAACAGATGCGCAGTGCCTGACCCGCTACCGGGTCGCTCAGACGCGACCCTGGTCCAGGTCATGGAATGTCTTTTGGATCAGCCGCGCCTCGTCCAGCGCGACGGTCCGAAGGACCTCGACCATGCGTTCGGCCGCGTGGCCATCGCCATAAGGATTAACGAGAGTCTTCAGACCGTTACGGAAATCTGGGCTCGTGACCCTGTGAATGCCTTCGAGGATGTCGTCGCGCCCGTAGCCCGTGGCGACGACGTTTTCGGGTGCCAGCCGGCCCAGCTGCCGGGTGCCGATATTGACCACCGGCAGTTTGAAGGACGCCGCCTCGACGATGCCGCTCGAGGAGTTGCCGACCATCGCAGCGGCCTGCGACATCAGGCGGAAGTACCCCACGGTTCCGAAATGCGGTACGCAGCGCGCGCGCGGGCAGTCCCGCAGAAACCGCTCGATCATCTCGATGATGACCCGGCCATTGGTGTCGGCGTTCGGATAGGTGAACACGAGCGGACGGCCGCAGTCCTCCAGCGCCGCCAGGAGGGCCTCCATGTAGCGCCGGGTCTCCTTGTATTCGCGCGTCACCGGATGGAAGGTGACGAGCAGCGGCGGCTCGCCGGCCTCCAGCTCGAGGTCGAAGCGGCGATCGAGGTCGTCCAGGGACAGGCGCTCGATCTCGTTTAGATTGTCGAGCCCCAGGGCGCCGGTGCAATGCACGCGCCACGGCTCTTCGCCCATCTGAACGACCCGCCGGGCGTAGTCCTCGGTCTCCACGAAGTGCAGGTTGCTCAACTTCGTGATCGCGTGGCGGAAGGCGTCGTCGATCGCGCCGCCGCTGAGCGCGCCGCCCGCGATGTGCGCGATGGGGATCAGGAACGGCACCGCGGCCAACGCGGCGGCCTGCATCTCGAAGCGGTCCCCGAGGACCACGAGGAGATCCGGCCGGAGCTGTTCGTAAGCCTGGGCGAAACCGATGGTGCCCAGGCCCATCGAGCGGGCGATGCCGCCCGGCCGGTCGGAGGCCAAGGAGAGGTCGACCGTGAGCGCGATCTCGAAGCCGTCGCCGCGGATCTCTTCTATGGTGTTGCCGAACTCCGGCGCCAGATGCGTTCCGGCGGCCACCAGCGACAGCTCCAGGTCGGGCGCCTCGTCGATCCGCCGCAGCAATGGCCGGAGAATGCCGTAGTCCGAGCGGGCGACGGTGACGACGCAGATCCGTCTCATGCGAGGTCTTGCCAATGCAGCATGTCGCCGGCCTTCAGGCCCCGCGCCGCCTTGCGGCCACCGACCTGTGTCAACTCGTCGGGCGAAACGCCGCCGGCCGGCCGCAGCGCGACAAGAGCCTCGGGCTCGACCGGCTGGCCGGCGGCCACGTCCCGGTTCAGGAACAGGCTCCGGCGGGCCACCGCAAGGGTGTCGAGCTCCGCGTCGCTGGGCGCCTTGACGCCGTCGCCGAGGGCGGCTTCGACGCAGCGGATGCCCTGGACCAGTTCGTTCAGTTGCTCGGGGTCCAGCGACGCGACGTGGTCGGGGCCGGGCAGGCCTTTGTCCAGGGTGAAATGCTTTTCCAGGATTGAGGCGCCCAAGGCGACGCTGGCCAGGGCCACCGCGAGACCGAGCGTATGGTCGGAGTATCCGACATCGCGGCCATGGCGCGCAGATTGGCGTCCGCCGGATCGGTCGGATAGTCGGAGACGCAGTGGAGCACGGCCAGTTCTCGGCAGCCGGCACCGCGAAGCTCCGCGACGGCCGCTTCGACTTCCGACAGACGAGACATGCCGGTCGACAGGATCACCGGCTTTCCGGTCGCCGCGACCCGGCGCAGCAGGGGAAAATTCGTGACTTCGCCCGACGCCACCTTGATCGCGGGAACCCCGGCACGGTCCAGGAAATCGACGCTGTCGTGGTCGAAGGGCGTGGACAGGAACTCGATGCCGCGCTCCCGGCAGTGGTCCTGAAGGACGCCGAAATCGTCGAACGAAAGCTCGCATTTCTTCGCCATCTGCAGCTGGGATTCGCCGGGATCCGTGTTTTCCAGCTGATAGCCGGCCTTGGGCGCCGCGGC
>CAMYKD010000002.1 GCA_947258885.1 uncultured Kiloniellales bacterium
TGCGCGAAGGCGAGCCGCCAAGCCAGGCGCGACGCCACTTCTGCAAGCGCTGCGGCAGCGCGCTCTGGGCTTTCGACCCCCGCTGGCCCGCGCTCGTCCACCCCTTCGCCTCGGCGGTCGACACGGCCCTGCCGGTGCCGCCCGAGCGGGTCCACATCATGCTCGGCTCGAAGGCGCCCTGGGTCGAGGCGCCCGAGGGGCCGAACGACAAGCATTTCGCCGAGTATCCGGACGAGTCGATCGCGGACTGGCACGACAAGCGGGACCTGACCGTGCCGTGACCCCCTTCGGCCAGAAACTGCGCGCCCTGCGCGCCGAGCGCGGCCTCGCCGCCAAGGACATGGCGGCCGGGCTCGGCATCTCGCCGGCCTATCTCTCGGCGCTGGAGCACGGCCGGCGCGGCCGGCCCAATCGGCGCTTCGTGCACGGGGTCTGCCAGTATCTCGGGATCATCTGGGACGAGGCGGAGGCGCTGCAGCGCCTGGCGGACCTCTCCCACCCGCGGGTCACGGTCGACACCGCGGGCCTCTCGCCCGAGGCCACGGAGCTCGCCAACCGCCTGGCCGAGCGGGTCCACGACCTGCCGCCCGAGACGGTCGAGCGGATGCTGGCGGTGTTGGACGAGGCCTCCGTGACCTAGAGAATAAACTTCGTCAGGTCCGCGTTCTTGGCGAGCTCCGCGACACGCTCTTGAACCATCTCGGCGTCGATCGTTATCGTCTCGCCGCCGCGGTCGGTGGCGGTGAAGGAGATCTCGTCGAGCAACTTCTCCAGCACGGTGTGCAGGCGCCTGGCGCCGATGTTCTCGACGCTCGAGTTGATCTCGGCCGCGAGGTCGGCGAGCGCGTCGATTGCCTCCTCGGTGAACTCGAGGGTGACCTCCTCGGTGCCCATCAGGGCCCGGTACTGCCGGATCAGGCTGTTCTCGGGCTCGGTCAGGATGCGCCGGAAGTCGTCGCGCGTCAGCGCGTTCAGCTCGACGCGGATCGGCAGGCGGCCCTGGAGCTCGGGCAGCAGGTCCGACGGCTTGGCCATGTGGAACGCGCCCGAGGCGACGAACAGGATGAAGTCGGTCTTGATCGAGCCGTGCTTGGTGGCGACCGTCGTGCCCTCGATCAGCGGCAGCAGATCGCGCTGCACGCCCTCGCGGCTGACGTCGGCGCCGATGCGCTCGGAGCGCGCCGTGATCTTGTCCAGCTCGTCGAGGAACACGATGCCGTTCTGCTCGACCGCGGCCAGCGCCTCCGCGGTCACGGTCTCCTGGTCGAGCAGCTTGTCGCTTTCCTCGCCGGTCAGCACCTGGACCGCCTCGGCGACGGGCATGCGCCGCTTCTTGGTGCGTCCGCCGAAGGCCTTGCCGAGCATATCGTTCAGATTGATCATGCCCATGCTGGCGCCGGGCATGCCCGGGATGTCCATGGTCGGCAGGCTGAGGCCCGCCGTGTCGGCCAGCTCGAGCTCGACCTCCTTGTCGTCCAGCTCGCCGTTGCGCAGGCGCCGGCGGAAGGCGATGCGCGTGTCGTCGCGCGCGCCCTCGCCGACCAGGGCGTCGATCAGGCGCTCCTCGGCAGCCAGCTCCGCCTTGGCCTTGACCTCCTTGCGCAGACGATCGCGGGTCATGTTGAGCGAGATCTCGACCAGATCGCGGACGATCTGCTCGACGTCGCGGCCGACATAGCCGACCTCGGTGAACTTGGTCGCCTCGATCTTGATGAAGGGGGCCTGCGCGAGGCGGGCCAGGCGCCGGGCGATTTCGGTCTTGCCGACGCCGGTCGGGCCGATCATCAGGATGTTCTTGGGCAGCACCTCCTCGCGCAGCTCCTCGGGCAGCTGCTGGCGCCGCCAGCGGTTCCTGAGCGCCACGGCGACCGCGCGCTTGGCGTCGGTCTGCCCGATGATATAGCGGTCGAGCTCGGAGACGATCTCGCGGGGGCTGAACGCGCCCGAGTCGCTCGGGCTGCGGACGCCCCGTTGCTCACTGGGCAGCGAGGCTTTCGACGACGATGGTTTCATTGGTGTAGACACAGATTCCGGCGGCAATGTTCAGGGATTTGCGGGCGATGGCCTCGGCGTCGAGGCCGTCGATCTCGATCAGCGCCCGGGCCGCGGCCAGGGCATAGGATCCGCCCGAACCGATGCCGATCAGGCCGTCTTCCGGCTCCAGCACGTCGCCGGTGCCGGTCAGCACCAGCGAGGTCCCGGAATCAGCCACGGCCATCATGGCCTCGAGGCGGCGCAGGTAGCGGTCGGTGCGCCAGTCCTTGGCCAGCTCCACGCAGGCGCGGGTCAGCTGGCCGGGATGGGTCTCGAGCTTGGCCTCGAGGCGCTCGAAGAGGGCGAAGGCGTCGGCTGTGGCCCCGGCGAACCCGGCGATCACGTCGCCCTTGCCCAGGCGTCGTACCTTGCGGGCGTTCGACTTGATCACGGTTTGGCCGAGACTGACCTGGCCGTCGCCGGCGATCACGATCTGATCGCCCTTGCGCACGGACAGGATCGTGGTACCGCGCCATTGTGCGGGATCTCTTTCGGACATGGTCAGAGAGATGGGCCAAACGACCCGGCGGTTCAAGACAATTGCGTCCCGGGCGCTTGCCGCCCCTGGCAAGCCCGGGCGCTTCCTGCTACAAGGGCGCGCAAATCACGCCAGAGGGATTGCACCGGCAGTAGAGGAAGCCCCCCATGCGCGAGGCCAGCATCGAACGGAACACCAAGGAAACGCGGATCACCGCGGCCGTCCGGCTTGATGGCACCGGCCAGTACGACGTCGAGACCGGCATCGGCTTTCTCGACCACATGCTCGAGCAGCTCTCTCGCCACAGCCTGATCGACATCACGCTGAAGGCCGAGGGGGACCTGCACATCGATTTCCATCATACGACGGAGGACACGGGCATCGCGCTGGGCCAGGCGGTGGCCCAAGCGCTCGGCGAGCGAACGGGCATCGCGCGCTACGGCGAGGCGTTGGTCCCCATGGACGAGACGCTCACGCGGGTGGCGCTGGACGCCTCCAACCGGCCCTACCTGATCTGGCGGGTCGACGTCAGCCGCGACAAGCTGGGCCAAATGGACACCGAGCTGTTCAAGGAGTGGTTCCAGGCCTTCGCGCAGCACGCCGGCCTGACGCTCCACGTCGAAACCCTCTACGGCGTGAACGCGCACCACATCGTCGAGTCCTGCTACAAGGGCCTGGCCAGGGCCCTGCGCCGGGCCATAGAGATCGACCCGCGTCAGGCCGGCGCCGTCCCCTCGACCAAGGGGGCGCTCTAGCCATGGCGGTCCTGTTCGAGGCATGATCGTCGCGATCGTCGACTACGGGTCGGGCAACCTGCGATCGGCGGCCAAGGCGCTCGAGCGCGCGGCGGCCGAGACCGGCCTCGCGGCGGAGGTCGCCGTGACCTCGGACCCCGAGACGGTCGCCCGGGCAGAGCGCATCGTGCTGCCGGGCGTGGGTGCCTTCGGCGACTGTCGCCGGGGGCTGGACGCCCTGCCGGGCATGATCGAGGCCCTCGCGGCGGCGACGCTGGACGCCGGCCGGCCCTTTCTGGGGATCTGCGTCGGCATGCAGCTCATGGCGACTGTCGGCCGCGAGCACGGCGTGCACCCTGGCCTGGGCTGGATCCGGGGCGAGGTCGTGGCGCTGGAACCGGGTGATCCCTCGCTCAAGGTGCCGCACATGGGCTGGAACGAGCTCGAGGACGTGCAGAGCGGCCATCCGGTGCTGAGCGGCCTGGAGCGGGGCGCGCACGCCTATTTCGTGCACAGCTACCGGTTCACCGCCGCGAACCCGGAGCATGTCCTGGCCACGACCGATTACGGCGGCCCGATCACCGCGGTGATCGGCCGGGACAACCTGGTCGGAACGCAGTTCCATCCCGAGAAGAGTCAGGCCGCGGGCCTGCGTCTCTTGGCCAATTTTCTGAACTGGAGACCCTGATGGGCGAACCGGGCGACTTCGAACCGCAGACCGCCGTCGAGCAGCTCACCGAATTCAATGCCGGTGATCTCCACGATCTCTGCGACGCCGCCGACGCGGCAATTTCGGACGGCGGCGGTTTCGGCTGGCTGAAGCCGCCGCCGCGCCATGTCATGGAAACCTACTGGAAGGGCGTGCTGCTGGTCCCCGAGCGCGAGATCCACGTCGCTCGCGTGGACGGCACCATCGCCGGCTCGGCCCAACTCCAGCGGCCGCCGAAGAACAACGAGGCCCAGGCGCTGACCGGTCAGTTGACCACCTTCTTCCTCGCCCCCTGGGCGCGGGGCCACGGCCTCGCGCAGCGCCTGGTCGAATCGGTTGAGGCCGCGGCGCGCGCGGCCGACCTCCGGGTGCTCAACCTGGACGTCCGCGAGACCCAGGAGGCCGCGATACAGGTCTACAAGAGGCGCGGCTACCAGCGCTGGGGCACGCATCCGCATTATGCCTGGGTCGACGGGCGCTGGATCACCGGCTACTTCTATTTCAAGGACCTGGTCGGCAACGGTGCCACGGTTCCGGGCGAGGACTGATATGGGGACCGAAAGGTGATCGTCTTCCCTGCCATCGATCTAAAGGACGGCACGGCCGTACGCCTGCTGCGGGGCGAGATGGACACCGCGAAGGTCTTCAACCCGGATCCGGCGGCCCAGGCCCGGGCCTTCGCCGAAGCGGGGTTCCGGTGGCTGCACTTGGTCGACCTCAACGGCGCGTTCGAGGGCCGGCCGGTCAACCGCGCGGCGGTCGACGCGATCCTCGCGGCGATCGACCTGCCGGTGCAGCTCGGCGGCGGCATCCGCGACATGGCGACGATCGAGGCATGGCTCGAGGCCGGAGTGGCCCGGGTCATTCTCGGCACCGCTGCGGTCAAGGACCCGGACCTCGTGCGCGAGGCTTGCCGGCGCTTTGCCGGGCGCGTCGTGGTTGGTATCGACGCGCGCGGCGGCCGGGTCGCGGTCGAGGGCTGGGCCGAGCAGAGCGACCTCGAGGCGCACGACCTGGCGCGCCGCTTCGAGGACGCCGGCGTCGCCGCCCTGGTCTATACCGACATAGAACGCGACGGCGCGCTCCAGGGCGTCAACGTCGCCGCAACGGCGGCGCTGGCCGAGGCCGTCTCGATCCCGGTCATCGCCTCGGGCGGGGTCTCCTCGCTCGACGACATCGCGGCCCTGCTGGCGATCGAGGACCGCGGTATCGAAGGGGTGATCTGCGGTCGCGCGCTCTACGACGGGCGCGTCGATCCGAAGAGCGCGCTCGCCCTGGTCGGCGCGAAGGAGGCCGCCGGATGCTGAAGGCGCGGATCATCCCCTGCCTCGACGTCAAGGACGGCCGCGTGGTCAAGGGCGTCAACTTCGTCGACTTGCGCGACGCCGGCGACCCGGTTGAGCAGGCCCGGGTCTACGACGCCGCCGGCGCCGACGAGCTCTGCTTCCTCGACATCACCGCCAGCCACGAGAAGCGCGACATCATTCTCGACGTGGTCGCCCGCACGGCCGAGGTCTGCTTCATGCCGCTCACCGTGGGCGGCGGCGTGCGCACGACCGAGGACATCCGCCGCCTGCTGCTGGCCGGCGCCGACAAGGTCTCGATCAACACCGCGGCGGTCGACAACCCGGATTTCGTGCGCGAGGCGGCCGAGAAGTTCGGCACGCAATGCATCGTGGTCGCCGTCGACGCCAAGCGCGCCGAACCGGGGCGTTTCGAGGTTTTCGTTCACGGCGGTCGCACGCCGACCGGCCTCGACGCCATCGACTGGTCCCGGCGCATGACCGACTACGGCGCCGGCGAGATCCTGCTGACCTCGATGGACCGCGACGGCACCAAGCAGGGTTACGACATCGAGCTGACCCGGCGCATCGTCGACGCGGTGCCCGTCCCGGTCATCGCCTCGGGCGGGGTCGGTACCCTCGACCACCTAGTCGAGGGCGTGCGTGACGGCCACGCCTCGGCGCTGCTCGCCGCCTCGATCTTCCACTTCGGCACCTATTCGATTGCCGAGGCCAAGGCGCACCTGGCACGGGCCGGGGTCCCGGTGCGGTCGGCCGGGTGACAGGGCGGTCGATTCCTGTTACGGGAGCGCGACGCGAGGACAGCGGAGAGGCGGCGGACATGGGCGAGCACGAGCTGACGGGTAGTGTGCTGGACGAGCTCTACGAGGTGATCGAGAGCCGCCGCGGGGCCGACCCGGAAAGCTCCCATACCGCCAAGCTGTTCGAGAGGGGCGTCCCGAAGATCGCCCAGAAGGTCGGCGAGGAGGCGGTCGAGGCCCTGATCGAGGCCGTGCGCGGCAAGAAGAAGAAGCTGACCGCCGAGAGCGCCGATCTGCTCTATCACCTGCTGGTGCTCTGGGCCGCCTGCGACGTCAAGCCGGAGCGGGTCTGGCGGGCGCTGGCCGAGCGAAAGGGCGTCTCCGGCCTGACGGAAAAGGCCTTGCGCAAGAAGCAGTGAGGAAGACAACCATGGCCTATGACGAGAACAATGTCTTCGCGAAGATCCTTCGCGGCGAGATTCCCTGCGACAAGGTTTACGAGGACGAGCACGTACTGGCGTTCAAGGACATCGAGCCGCAGACTCCGACCCATGTCCTGGTCGTGCCAAAGGGCGCCTATAGCTCCTTCGACGACTTTTCCCGGAATGCCTCCGAAGCCGAGATCGGCGGCTTCATCCGCGCCGCCGGCAAGATCGCCCGCGATCTGGGCCTGGTTCAGCCCGGCTATCGGATCCTCGCCAACACCGGCCCCGACGCGCACCAGGAGGTCATGCACTTTCACCTGCACCTCTTTGCCGGCAAGGATCTGGGCCGCATGATCAAGCCGCCGGAGAAATAGCGGACGCCGGCGTCTCCACGCGCGTCCCTTGATCCAGGTCAATGACCGAGAACAAAACGTGGCGTTTCCTAGCGCCAAGCGTTCGAGATCTGCACATCCGAGGACTCAAAGTCATGTCCATCGACCGCGCCGTGCTCGCCTTCGCAGGCACCGTCATTTTGATCAGCTTGGCCTTGAGCCAGATCCATCACCCCGCTTGGCTGTGGCTGACCGCCTTCGTCGGCGCCAACATGCTGCAGTCCGCCTTTACCGGCTTCTGCCCGGCGGCGATGATCCTGAAACGATTGGGAATGGAGCCCGGCGAGGCGTTCCACTGACCGCACGCTCCCGACACCCAGACGGCCAGTTCACTGCCGCTGCTTAAAGTTGTCTTAATTTTGTCATTTCTATTAACGGTGTTGCGGGGCTATAGTCCTCGGAAGATCGAACGCGATCGCCGAGGGAGGCTGCAGTGCAACACAGAGAACTTTGGGCCGCCGCGAAGCTGGCGGTGCGGGCCTATGCCAGGGACCCGTCGGAACAGAACGCCGCCGAGGTCGGGATGGCTTGGCGGAAGATCAGGCAGACCGAGTCCTTGACAGTCTGGCGCCAGATGAGGTCTCAGTGGCTGGGCCGGGAGGCCCTGTTTCCCTATGCCAGGTCCGGCAACGGGCAGGCTCGGGGCGAAACGGACCCGGAGGACGAAGAGCGCCGGACCGGCACCTGATCGAGGCGGGTGCTCATGTGGCTCAGTCCGGCTCCCAGGCGATTACCCGGGCCGGCGCGCCGTCGGCCTCAGGCAGCTTGAGAGGCAACGCGAAGAGCATGGTCCGCTCCGTCTCGAGCGCCGCGAGATTGCAGAGGTACTCGATCAGGATCACGCCGCCTCTCAGCAGCACGTCGTGGGTCACGAAGTCCGAGATCGGCGCGGTCTCGCCGCTCAGAAGCCCGCGGATCGGGTAGTCCTGCGGGAAGTCGACGCCGAGCGCCTTGATGCCCTTTTCGAGGAGCCAAGTGCAGGCCTCGCGCGTCATGTAGGGGGCCGTCGTCCAGAACTCGGGGCTGTGGTGCGAGCACACCCGGTCCCAGCAGGTCTTCAGCAGGACGATATCGCCGGGACGAACCTCCATGCCCATTCCCTCCAGCAGGTCTGGCCCGACCGCAGTGTTCGGCGCAAGTCCTGAGAGGTCGAGGACCGCCGCCTCGCCGATGACCCGCTCCAGGCCGACCTCGCTCGTCGTCGGGCCGTCCGGCACCATGTGGCGCGGCGCGTCGATGTGGGTGAAGGCATGCACCGGCAGTCCCAGCCAGGTTACCTGGAAGCCGTCGCCCTTCGCGAGATCCGCCGTCAGCCGGCGCTCGACGGCCCAGCGGAAATGCTCTTCGATAGGCAGCGTCAGGTCGATAATTCGGGGCATTTCCGCGTCTCCCGTTCCACGCGCGAAGGCCGCCGCCTCGGAACATCAGCACGGCCACGATCTCGGCGGGCCCGCGACCGTCCTTGCCGGCGCGCAGCCACCGGAGGCGCGGCTGCTAGGGCGCGGCCCGGATGGGGCCACGCAATCCGTCGGGACAGCAGAACACCTGGCCCGGACCGATCGGTTGCAGGACGTGAAGGGCGACATAGGCATCGCCCTTTTCCATGAACTGGATCAGGAGGCTCAAGGGTTGCCCCCGCAGCGGTCCCACCAGGTCGGAGCCGCGAATCCCTCCCTTGGCCAGTACGCCGTCGACCGTGATGCCCTTGCGGGTGAAGTCCAAGAGAAAAGCCACGATGGGTCCGTGGTGGCGGCCTTTTGACGGGCTCTCGAACCGGTGGGGAAAGCCCTCTTGCTTCAGCGCGTCCGGAGCGAGATGGATATGGGCCTGGGTAACGAGCTTGACGTTCTTGACGGTGACCTCGTATCGCAGCTCCCGGCCATCGCCGCTGAGCTGAAGCATGGCCAGTCCGCCGGCGTCCGCCGATACGAAGGCCTCGCTTCGCCCCAGCTTGGCGGTGAAGGTCCCGCTGCCGGCGGCGGCAAAGCCCGCGCCCAAGCCCGTCGCGGCCAGGGCCAGCACACACACGATCACGATCGTCCTCATGGTTCCCTCCTGCCTATGCGCGCCTCCCCCCCCCCGGCCGGGCCCGGACGATGGCGAGGCATTTCTGAGAGCGTACCCCGGTTACGCCGGGAATTTCCAATTGAACTGGCGTTTGGAGACGGAACCGCCGGTCGGAGAGGCCGGTACGAGGCGACCTCACCCCCGTCCCGGCGCGATCCTGCGGTAGCTCAAGGCCTCCGCCACATGTATTCGGCGCACGTTTTCGCAGGCGTCCAGGTCGGCGAGGGTGCGGGCGACGCGCAGGACGCGGTGGTAGCCACGCGCCGAAAGACGCATTCTATCCGTCGCCTCGGCCAGAAGGCGCCGACCCTCGGGGTCCGGGGCGGCGATCTCCTCCAAGAGCTGGCCGTCGGCCTCGGCGTTGGAGCGCGGGCGGCCCGCTTGCGGCATGTCCGCGTAGCGGGCGTGCTGGCGGGCGCGGGCGGCGGCGACCCGTTCCGCGATCTCGGGCGAGCCTTCGGCGGGCGGTGGCAAGGAGAGGTCGGCGGCCGAGACCGACGGCACCTCGACGTGCAGGTCGATGCGGTCGAACAGCGGCCCCGAGATCTTCGATTGGTAGTCCCGCGCGCATCTGGGCGCCCGGCTGCAGGCCAGCGCCGGATCGTCCAGGTAGCCGCAGCGGCAGGGGTTCATGGCGGCGACCAGCTGGACCCTCGAGGGGTAGGTGACGTGGGCGTTGGCTCTCGCGATCGCGACCCGGCCGGACTCCATGGGTTGGCGCAGGGCCTCCAGCGTGGCGCGCGCGAACTCGGGCAACTCGTCGAGGAACAGCACGCCGAGATGCGACAGCGAGATCTCGCCCGGCCGAGCCCGGTTACCGCCGCCGATCAGCGCGACCAGGGAGGCCGAGTGGTGCGGGTCGCGGAACGGCCGCCGGCGCAGCAGCCGCCCGCCCTCGAGCAACCCGGCCACCGAATGGATCATCGAGACCTCCAGAGCCTCGGAAGGCGCGAGCGGCGGCAGCAGGCCGGCCAGGCGCTGGGCCAGCATCGACTTGCCGGCGCCCGGCGGACCGATCATCAGCAGGTTGTGGCCGCCGGCCGCGGTCACCTCGAGCGCCCTCTTGGCCGTCTCCTGGCCCTTGATGTCCTTGAGGTCCGGATCCTCGCCGCCGGCCTCCGCCAGCGCCGGCTCCGGCGGGGTCAGCACCTGGGTGCCCTTGAAGTGGTTGACCAGGGCCAGCAGTGTGGCGGGCGCCAGCACCTCGACACCGGCGGCCCAGGCCGCCTCGCCGCCCTGGGCCGCCGGGCAGATCAGGCCGCGCTCCGAGGCCGCGGCGTGGAGTGCGCTGGGCAGCACGCCGGCGACCGGCGCCAGGCCGCCGTCCAGGCCAAGCTCGCCGAGCGCGATATAGCCGACGAGCTCGTCGCCCGGCAGGACCGCCATGGCGGTGAGCAGGCCGAGCGCGATCGGCAGGTCGAAGTGGCTGCCCTCCTTCAGCAGGTCGGCGGGGGCCAGGTTGACCGTAATGCGCCGCGGCGGCAGCGCAAGGCCGAGGGCGCCCAAGGCGGCGCGCACCCGCTCGCGGCTCTCGGCCACCGCCTTGTCGGGCAGGCCGACCACGGTGAAGCTTGGCAGGCCGCCGCCGGCGATCTGAACCTGGACGTCGACATCGACGACCTCGATGCCCTGGAAGGCCACGGTGCTGACCCGCGCAACCATGTTCCCTCTTTGTTCGCTGTTCGTGACCCGAGGTTACGCCCGCATGGGCCAATTTGCAATCTAACGGTGCGGCGGCCCTGAGGCGAGGACTTCCGCAAACGCCAAGCCATCGCCCCAACCGGGGTGCCGCGCCTCGTGTTTCGATTGACATGCCCGAGACTCCTGCCAAGGTCCGTGCGTAACGACGCCTTGAAAAAGCGGACCATGACGAAGGACATTCTTGCGGTCGAGCCCGAGATCCGGCTGGGAATTTTCCTCGGGGTCTTCGCGGTCATGGCCGTCTGGGAGGCCCTCATGCCACGGCGCGGTCGAACCGTTTCCCGCTGGATCCGCTGGCCGAGCAATCTAGGCATCGTGGCCGTCAACACCTTGCTTTTGAGAGTCCTCTTCCCGACCGCCGCTGTGGGACTGGCGTTGTTGGGCGAAGAGCGGGGCTGGGGACTGTTGAACAACCTGGTCCTGCCCACCTGGCTGTCCTTGGCGCTCGCCGTCCTGCTGCTCGATTTCGTGATCTATCTGCAGCACGTGATGTTCCATGCGGTCCCGGCGCTCTGGCGGCTGCACCGCATGCACCACGCAGATCTCGATTTCGACGTGACGACCGGCGCGCGGTTTCACCCGATCGAGATCCTGCTGTCCATGGGATTGAAGCTGGCCGTCGTGACGGCGCTCGGCGCTCCGGCGCTCGCCGTGCTGATCTTCGAGGTGTTGCTGAATGGCACGGCCATGTTCAACCACGCCAACCTCCGTCTCCCCGAGGCGCTCGACCGGGTATTGCGCTGGGTGATCGTCACGCCGGACATGCACCGGGTGCACCATTCGATTGTGCCGCGCGAGACGAATAGCAACTTCGGCTTCAACCTGCCCTGGTGGGACCGGCTGCTGGGCACCTACCGCGCCCAGCCCGCCGCCGGGCATGCGGCCATGACTATCGGCATCGAGCAATTTCGCGCCCCCCGCGACCTGTGGCTCGACCGTATGCTGGTGCAGCCTTTCCTCGGCGAGGCGGGGCGCTATCCGATCAACCGGCGCGATTCGGCCGACTGAAGGCCTGAGGCCTCGGGCGCAGCGGCAGGCAGCAGGCGTCGCGAAGTCAAAACCCCTTTGCGGGTAATTCCACTCGGAAATGCGCCGGAAGCACGATCTGCCGGGCGGCGGAGCCATCCCGTTAACGGGTTGTTAAGACGGCCTGTGACAGAATTGGGTCAAATACGCAAAACGTAATACATGGGGGAAGTCCAAGTATCGAGCGCTCCGAGACCACTTCGGAGAGTCAGTTTGGTCCCGGTGAAAGACCTCAAGGGACCACGGAGCGCTGATCGGCAGTCTGGACCACAGAGGCCCGGACCCCGAATAAGGGACATCCCTCTGTGGACGTAACAGGAGGATGGCATGGCCCATCGATTCAAGAAGGGCGGGAACCGCGCCGTAGACGTTGATATCGGCCGCCGCGAGGCGTTGACCCGGCTCGGCCTCGGCGTGTCGGCCGCATACGCGGCACCCGTGCTGCTTACGCTGACCTCGACCGCGGAGGCCGGCGTCGTTATCGGCGACGAGGTTCCAACCAACCCCAAGGGTGGCAAAGGTGGCGGTGACGGAAGCGACCCGTCTGCCGTTTCGGCCCCCTCAGCCCCCTCAGCCCCCTCAGCTCCCTCGGGACCCTCGGGCTCCGGAAAGGGAAAAAAGCGGGGAGGCAATCGAAAACGCGTCACGGTGCGGGAACTGCTGGAGTACCTTGCGAACTTCGGGAAGAAATGAGTGCGGCGGCGCGGGCCCAGGTCGCGCGCCCTTGCCACGGACTCCCGAACGCCAGGATGACCGCGGATACGGTCGCCGCATTGCGCTGAACGGCGATCCATATGCCGGGCGCGAGGGCGCTTCGCGTCAGTTCGCCTCCTCGAAGCCCATCAACACGTTGACGGCATTGACGCCGATCTCCTCGACGGCGTAGCCGCCCTCCATGACGAAGAGCGTGGGCAGGCCGAGTGCTGCTATTCTTTGCCCGACCTCGAGGTAGTTCGGGCTGTCCAGCGTGAACTGCGAGATGGGGTCGTCCTTGAAGGTGTCGACGCCGAGCGAAACGACGAGCGCCTCGGGGCCATAGGCGCCGATCCGCCGGCAGGCGTCGTCCAGCGCTCCCGACCAGGTGTCCCAGCCGCTGCCCCAGTGGAGCGGGTAGTTGACGTTGAAGCCCGCGCCCTCGCCCTCGCCCGTCTCGTCCTCGTAGCCCAGGAAGAAGGGGAATTCCTGCGAGGGATGGCCGTGCAGCGAGCAGAACAGCACGTCCGGACGGTCGTAGAAGATCGTCTGCGTGCCGTTGCCGTGGTGGTAGTCGACGTCGAGGGTCGCGACCTTGGCGGCGCCGGACTCGCGGAAGGCCTGGGCCGCGATGGCCGCGTTGTTCAGGAAGCAGTAGCCGCCGTAGTAGTCGCGGGCGGCGTGGTGACCGGGCGGGCGGCAGAGCGAGAAAACCGCCCGCTCGCCCTGGCCGACCAGCTTCTGGCCGGTCAGCGCGACATCGGCGGCGGCGCTCGCCGCTTGCCAGGTGCCGGCGGTGATCGGTGTGCCGGCGTCGAAGGAGAAGTAGCTGAGCTTGCCGTCGATCGAGTCCGGTTCGCGGTCGGCGCGCAGGCCGCGTACCTGCCAGACAAGAGGCAGGGCGTCCCAATCGCGGCCGGCCGCGGTCCAGGCCGCCCAGGCGCCCTCCAGGAAATCCAAGAAGCTCTTCTTGTGCACCCGCTCGAGCGGCGCGCGGCCGAAGGTCTCGGGCGGCAGCACCTCGCCGAGGCCGACCTCGCGCACCCGCGCGATCACGATCTCGGCGCGCCGGGGCATTTCGAAGCAGGGCAGCAGCTTGCCGTCGATCAGTTCCGCCTTGCCGTTCTGCAGTCGGTGGTCGTCGGTGTATATGGTCTTCATCGCACAGCCTCATTCCAAGTCAATCCGGCGGCCGGCGCTGAACACCCGCAGTAGCAGACCACGTCGACGAGGGCGAGCTGGACGGCACCGAGCGGCCGCCTAGCTTGCGGTCCCCTCCGGGCCCGGTCACTTCTTCAAATTGCTCCAGATCTTGTTGTACAGGCCCACGACCTCCTTGTCGCAGGGCGGCACGAACTCCGGCGCGGGTGCGTCGGTCGGCATGACGATCTCCGGCGCCTCCATTATCTCCGGGGTCATGAATCTTCGGCTGCCCGCGATGCCATTGGCGTAGCGCGCGAAATTGGATATCAGGGCCGCGTTCTCCGGCGCCATGATGAAGTTCTGGAAGAGCTTGGCGTTCTCCAGGTTTGCTGCATCCCTCAAGACCGCAACGTTGTCCATCCAGCCGGTGAATCCCTCGCGCGGGTAGGCGTACTTCAAGGTCGGCACCTCCCTGCGTGCCCGCATGGCCATGCCGTTCCAGATCTGCGACGCGTCCACTTGGCCGGACTTGAGCCATTCGGTGGTTCTGTAGTCCATGCTCCGCCAGTACTGCCTGGCGTTCAGCAGCAGTTGGCTGAGTTCTCCGAGTTGCTCCTTGTTCTTGTTGCAGCGTGGGTGACCGAGGTAGCGCAGGCCGGCATTGATGACGTCATTGATGTCGTTCAGCATGTTTATCCGGCCCTTGAGAACATCGGGCGGATCGAACAGGATCGCTAGTGTGTCGATGTCGCCGTCATAGGTCGCAGTGTTTACCGAAAAGGACGTCGAGCCCCACTGCCACGGCACGGAGTACGTGCGCCCTGGGTCCCAATAGACGTCCTTCCAGCGCGTGTCGACGTGTTTGAAGTTCTCCATCTGATACGGCTTGGTTTCGGCCAGCAGACCTTCCTCGATCATGGCCTGGACCATGTAATCGCCGGGCACGACGATGTCGTAGCCGGTGCCGCCGGCCTTCACCTTTGCCAGCATGGTCTCGTTGGAATCGTAACTGTCGATCGTCACCTTGACGTCGTGAGCATTTTCGAATTTCTCGATCAATTCGGGGCTCGTGTAGTTACCCCAGTTGAAAATGTGCAGTTCGCCCGCTGCCAGGGCCTTTCCACCTGCGGAAGCGAGCCCGAGCAAAGTGGCTGCCACGGTCAAGAGATGTTTCATCGGCTTGTCTTCGGGTGCATGTCGCCTCCGCCTTTGATCCGGACCAGGGTTGCTTGCTGGTAACCGGAAGACAAACAGCATTTCGCTAGCCTCAAGCCCCCGCTTGGCGGGCGGCGAAACGAGCCTCTATGGCATCCCATATGTCGGATTCGAGCGACACCTCGTCGAAGCGGTTGATCTCTTGGATGCCGGTCGGCGAGGTGACGTTGATCTCGGTCAGGTAGCCGCCGATCACGTCGATGCCGACGAAGATCAGCCCCCGTTCCGCGAGGACCGGTCCGATCGCCTCGCAGATCTCCTGGTCGCGCCGGTCCAGGCCGGCCCGCTCCGGACGGGCGCCGGCGTGCATGTTGGCGCGCGCCTCGCCCGGCGGCGGCACCCGGTTGATGGCGCCGGCCGCGCGCCCGTCGATCAGGATGACGCGCTTGTCGCCCTCGCGCACCTCCGGCAGGTAGAGCTGGACCATGATCGGCTCCCGGTAGAGTTCGGTGAACATCTCGAGCAGCGCGTTGAGGTTCTCGTCTGCCGGATCGATGTGGAACACGCCGGCGCCGCCGTTGCCGAACAGCGGCTTGACGATAATGTCCTTGTGCTCCGCCCGGAAATCGAGGATCTCGGCCCGGTCGCTACTGATCAGCGTCGGCGGCATGAGCGGGCCGAAGTGGGTCGCAAAGAGCTTCTCCGGCGCGTTGCGCACATGGACAGGGTCGTTGACCACCAGGGTTCTCGGGTGGACGTGCTCGAGCAGGTGGGTGGCGGTGATGTAGGCCATGTCGAAGGGCGGATCCTGGCGCATCAGCACGACATCGAGCGTCGCCAGATCGATCGGCTCCGCCTGACCCAGCGTGGCGTGGTTGCCGCGTTCGCGCCGCACCTCGAACGGCTTGGCCCGGGCGTAGACCCGGCCCTCGCGGAAGCTCAGCTCCTGAGGCAGGTAGTGGAACAGAGCGTGTCCCCGGCGTTGCGCCTCCAGCGCCAGGACGAAGGTGCTGTCGGCATCGATGTCGATCGATTCGATCGGGTCCATCTGGATTGCGACGGCGAGGCTCATGGCTGGACCTTCGGGCTGCCTGTGCGAATTGCGCCACTATAGCGGGTTCGGTGCGCTTTGGCCCCGTGCTCTGTCAATTGAGCCGGGATTTCACCTGCTGAAGGAGCGTTGCCGCCTGGTGCAGGCTCTCGGGTCCGGCGCCCAAGTCGAGGAAATGCTCCAGCGACAGCGCCGCGGCCCGCAAGTTGCCAAGGCGGGCGTGAAGCGCGCCCGCCTCATGCCACAGCGACGCCTCGCGCGGCGCGATCATCAACATGGTCCCGATTACCTCCAGCGCCTGCCGAACCCGACCGCTCTGCAACAGGCGGCCTTTAATGTTATTCTGCAGACGCAAGAGGATGTTCCGGTTGCCGGTCGCCGCGTAGTGGGCCGGCCTGAGTTCGGCGTCGGGGCCGGCAATCGCCTTGAGCCGCCCGCGCAAGGCCGAGGACTCGAGCGTCTCGCCGGTGCCGAAGGGATCGATGACTGCGCGCTGGCCGCCCAGCTCCAGGGACAACAGAAAATGGCCCGGGAAATTCAACCCGGCGATCGACCAGCCCTGGTGCCGTGCGGCCGCGATATAAAGGATGCCGAGCGCGACCGGGAGCCCCTTGCGCCGGTCGATCACGCGCATCAGGTTGGCGTTCTGCTGGTCATCGTAAGTCAGGCGGTCGCCGTGATACCCGTATTGTTCGACGATGACGGCTCTCAAGGTGTCGATCCGCGATTCGAGGGACCGGGCCGCGGAGGCCGTGGCGCCGATGCGTGCGGTGTCGAGCTGCAGCAAGCCCACGTGGTCCCTGTAGCGCTCGATCGGCAGGCCCGGCCGGTCGAGCGCAGCGAGCAGCAAGGCGGCCCCGGCGAGGTCGATATCGGCGTCCGGTTGGCCGCCGATCCGGCGCAGCCGGGCCTCGAGCCCGGGCCGTCGGTCGGCCGGCGATCGGGTCATGACTTGCGGGCCGGGTCGTCCTTGAGGCGGACATAGTTGACGACGCGGCGGACATATTGAACGTCCTTGGCGTGGGCTATGACCCGGTCCAACTCGGCCTGGTCCTGCGCCACGCCGATCAGATAGACACTCTGGTTGACCACCTCGACGGAATAGTTTGTCGAGGAAACGGCTTCGTCGAACCGCAGCTTGTTCTTCAGCTCGGTGCCAATCTTGACGTCTGTGAACCAGTCGGAGAGCGAAGAGTCGTCCTTGATCTCGATCTCGTTGATGACCTCTTTCACGCCCTCCACCTGCCAGACCAGACGCACTGCGTCGACCCGGGTCTGCGGGTCGGCGACCGTGCCGCTCAAGAGCACGCGCGCCTCCTGAACTTGAAGATTGACGCTGCTGTACAGCTCCGTGCTTTTCTGGAACCAGAGGTGGTTGATATCGGCTCGGATGCGGGTGTCGGTCAAGGCGCCCTTTGCTCCGCGCTCCTGTGTCGCAGCTACGCCGGCGGTTGCGCCGGCACCGACTAGAACAACCGGTGCGCAGGACGAAACGAACTGACCGAGCCCAATCGTGACGGCCAGCGTCAGCACGAGAGCGCAACCGCGGCTGAATGTGGACATGGCGTGGACTCCTCGGTGTTGCGGGATGGTCGCTCGTCCCTTCCCATACCCCAGTCGGACTCAGAATCGCAATTCCTCGCGCCAGACGTCCGTAATGTGGCGCGGCCAGCGGCCCGGAGCGATAAGGATGGCGTCGAACCGCAGGTCGAGCTTGCCGAGACTCGGGTGCCGCTGCAAGAAGGCTTTTGCGGCCCGGGCGATTCGTTCCTGCTGGCGCCCGCCGAGCGCCTCTGCGGCCTCTGCCAAACCGCCGCGTGCCTTGACCTCGACCAGCGCCAGGACCCGCCCCCGCCGGGCGATCAGGTCGATCTCGCCGACGCCCGCGCGGTAATCCCGGGCGAGGACACGATAGCCCTTCAGGCGCAGCCAAAAAGCGGCTAGGCCCTCGGCCCTGCGGCCGCGCAGCCAAGCGCGCCGACGTCGCTCCAGGCTCATGCCTTGCCGCGGTCCCGACCGCCGATCGCCAGGGCGCGCGCGTAGACCTCCCGGCGCGGTAAGCCGGTCGCGGCGGCGACCATGGCCGCGGCATCACGCAGGCTGGCATGCTCCAGCGCCACCGCCAGCTGCCCGTCGAGATCCGCTATCTCGGTCGTAGCGGCATCGGGTGGCCCGGCGACAACCACGATTTCACCTTTGGGCGGACCAGCCGAGCGGTAGTGCGCGGCCAGTTCCGGCAGGTCGCCTCGCCGTGCTTCCTCGAACAGCTTGGTAAGCTCGCGGACCACCGCGGCAGGCCGCGCACCGAGAATCGCCGCCATGTCCTCGAGGGCCGCTGCCAGACGCCGGGCCGATTCGAGGAATATCAGGGTTGCCGGAACACCGGCCAAGTTCTCCAGGGCCTTACGGCGCGCAGCGCGCTTGGGCGGCAGGAACCCCGCATAGAGAAAGCGGTCGCTCGGTAAGCCGGAAACGACGAGCGCCGCGAGCGGCGCCGAGGCACCGGGCAGGGAGGTCACTGTCAAGCCTTCGGCGATCGCGGCACGGGCAAGCTTGTAGCCTGGGTCGGAAACCAGCGGTGTCCCGGCGTCCGACACCAATGCCACCGATTCGCCATCTTTCATGCGTTTAATCAGCCGCGGCCGCATACGGTCCGCGTTGTGCTCATGGTAGGCGGTCAGCGCCCGGTTCAGGCCGTAGGCGTTCAGCAGCTTTCGGGTGACGCGGGTGTCTTCGCAGGCGACCGTGTCCGCCGCCGAGAGGGCGTCGAGGGCTCGTAGCGAGATGTCGGCCAAATTGCCGATCGGCGTGGCGACGATATGCAGGCCGGGGCGCAGCTTGGTCGGTTTACTTCCCGTGGCAGCGTCGTTAGGCTCGGCGCGCCCCGACAGAGATGAGGTTGAACGTGGCTTCGTTGACATTCCTGTCCCGACGGATCACCGCAACGGCGCGCGGAGTCACCGGCGCGGCGCTGGCGGCCGTGCTGTTACTCACGGCCTGTGAGACCCCCACGGTACAGAAAGGCCCGCCCGGCACGCAAGGCGACACAAGCATCTTCCCGCCGGGCGTGCTTTCGAGCGACGGAGCCTGGGGGCCGGATTTTGTTGGACCGCTTCGCCCGGCAACGCCGGCGACACCCTATGTCGGGCTGTTGCTGCCGCTGAGCGGACCAAACGCCAAGGTCGGCCAGGCCATGTTGAACGCGGCGCAGCTTGCGATCTTCGAGATAGCCGGCGACCAGTTCGTGCTGATCGTCCGTGATACCGCCGGAACGCCCGACGGCGCCCGCAGGGCGGCGCGCTCGGCCCTGCAGGCCGGTGCCAGCATTATCCTCGGCCCCCTGTTCGCGACTTCCGTGCAGGCGGTGGCGATGGAAGCACGGCCGCGCGGCGTGAACGTCCTGGCCTTCTCGAACGACGCCTCGGTAGCGGGCAACGGCGTCTATGTCATGGGACTCTCGCCGCGCAGCCAGATCCAGCGGGTGCTCGACTACTCCAGCCTCCAGGGCCTGCGGCGCTATGCGGTCCTGGCGCCCGAATCGCCCTACGGGTGGACGGTGCTCTCGGCCATGCAGGCCGTCATCGATAAGAACGGTGACGAATTGACCGGCATCGCCATCTACGATCCCCTCGAGGACCCGTCGCCTCAAGTGCGTGCGCTCGCCAACTACGAACAACGGCACGAGGAGCTCTTGGACCTGAGAAAGACACTCGAGCACCGCAACGACGAGGACGCCAAGCGCCAGATCGAGGACTTGGAGAACGTCGATACCGTCGGCAGCCCCGATTTCGATGCCGTGCTGGTGCCCGTCGGCGGCAAGAACCTCATGACCCTTGCGCCATTGCTGGCTTACTACGACGTCGATCCCGACGAAATACAGTTTCTCGGAACCGCCTTTTGGGCCGATTCGCGCCTGGGATCGGAAGTAACCCTGCAGGGTGGCTGGTTCGCCGCGCCGCCGCCGGAGATGTGGCAGGGTTTCAAGGAACGCTACCAAGCGACCTACCGAAGCGAGCCGATCAGGATCGCGTCCCTGGCCTACGACGCCACGGCTCTGGCCGCGGTGCTCACCCGGAATGCGTCGGAAACGGGACGGGCGCCGGATTTCAGTCGGGCGGCGCTCACGCAGGCCAGCGGGTTTGCCGGAATGGACGGCATCTTCAGGTTCCTGCCGAACGGTGAGATCCAGAGGGGTTTGGCGGTCCTGGAAATGACGAAAGACGGCCTGGTGGTGCTCGATCCGGCGCCGCAAAGCTTCGAGGAGCTGATCAACTAAGGCCGCGTGGCCCGTCGGACAGGAGGCGGCCCAGCACGGCATCCAGGCGCTGCCGGCCGGCCGCTGTGGCGCGCAGCCGCGCCGCATCCAACTCCAGATAACCGGCCTGACAAAGAGCGCCCAGCTGCTCCTTCGCAAAGACCTCCTCGGGATCGGCCGCCAACTCGCGCCGGAAGGTGGCGCGGGCGACGCCCTCGGCCAGGCGCAGCCCCATCATGGTGAGCTCTACGAGGCGCTCCGGCCGGCCCAGCTCGTTGCGGACACGGGTCCCATGGCCGCTGCGCTCGGCCATCGCCAGCCAAGCCTCCGGCGCCCGGTGTTGCCGGGTCGCGACCTTCATGGACCCGAGGGTCAGGCGCCCGTGGGCGCCCGGGCCGATGCCGAGGTAGTCTCCATAGCGCCAGTAGGTCAGATTATGGCGCGACTCGGCGCCGAGACGGGCATGATTGGAAATCTCATAGCCGGGCAGTCCCGCGGCGGCCATGACCTCCTGGGTCGCCTCGAAGTGGTCCGCGGCCTGCGCCGCTTCGGGCGGGACCAGTTCACCGCGCCGCCAAGCAGCGTGGAAGGCCGTGCCCTCCTCGATGGTGAGCTGGTAGAGCGAGAGGTGTTCGGCGTCCTCCTCGAGCGCCCGCGCCAGCTCGCGCCGCCAGGCCGCCAAGGTCTGCCCCGGCCGAGCATAGATCAGATCGAAGGAAAAGCGGGGAAAATGACGCCTCGCAAGAGCGACGGCATCGAGCGCTTCGGCGGCGCTGTGACGCCGCCCGAGAAACGCCAGCGCGCTGTCGTCCAGGGCCTGAACCCCAAGCGATAGACGGTTTACGCCGGCGGCGCGGAAGTCGGCAAATCGGGCCGCCTCCGCCGAGGTCGGGTTGGCCTCGAGCGTGATCTCGGCGGCCGGACCCAAACACCAGCGCGAGTCGATCCGTTCGAGCAAAGCCGCCACCACTTGCGGCGCCATCAGCGAGGGCGTGCCGCCGCCGAAGAACACGCTCGTCACCGGCCGGCCCGCGGTTTCGGAAGCGAAATGATCCAGCTCGCCGAGCAAGGCGTTCTGCCAACGCCGCTGATCGACGCTGTCCCGGACGTGACTGTTGAAGTCACAGTACGGGCACTTGGAAAGGCAGAAGGGCCAGTGCACATAGACGCCGAGATCGCGCTCCGATACCTTGGTTTCGACAGCGGAATGACCGGCCTGGCTCGGCATCTCAGGGCCCTTCGACGGCTTCGGCGAGCAGTTTTGCGAAAGCCCGTGCCCGGTGGCTCATGGCGTGTTTCCGGGCGGGGTCCATCTCGCCGAAGGTGAGACCGTGGCCCTCCGGCTCGAAAATCGGGTCGTAGCCGAAGCCCTGCCGGCCGCGCGGCGGCCATACCAGGCGGCCGTCGATCCGGCCCTCGAAGGTCTCGTGGTGCCCGTCGGGCCAGGCCAGGCAGAGCGCACAGACGAAATGGGCGCTCCGGTCGTCGTTGCCGGAAAGCGCGCGCTCGACCCGCTCCATGGCCCGCTCGAATGACTTGTCCGGGCCGGCCCAGCGCGCGGATTGGATGCCCGGACTGCCGCCGAGGGCCGGGACCACCAGCCCGGAATCGTCGGCCAGGGCCGGCAGTCCGGCCCCCAAGGCCGCGGACAGCGCCTTGATGGCGGCGTTTTCGGCGAAGCTGCGGCCGTTTTCCTCGGGCTCACTCAGGCCGAAATCCCGGGCCGGGACGGGTTCTATGCCGTGCGGCCTGAGAAGTTCAGCGATCTCGCGCAACTTTCCCGGGTTGTGGCTGGCGATCACGAGGCGTCCGTTGCTCAATGCCCGCCCCATGGCGCTCCTCAAATCTTCGGGCTCGTGTGCGAAGCCGCACAGATCGATCAGGCGGCCGGGCTCGACCCGTACAAGTCTTCCTGCACGGGTGCCTCGGCAGGCGGCGCAGGCTCCACATCCTCTATGACGCGTTCGGGCGGGAAGCGCAAGTTCACCAAGGTACCGCCGTCCGGCCGGCTGTCGATTTCCAGCTCGCCCCCATGCATCTCCAACAACAGGGCGGTCAGCGGCAGGCCAATGCCGGCGCCTTCGGTCGCGCGGGAGCGCGCATTGTCGGCGCGCCCGAAGAATTCCAGAGCGACCGCCAAGTCGCCCTCGGACATGCCGATGCCGGAGTCCCGAACCGTGAGAGCCAGTTTGCCGGTTGGTTCGCGTGTGGCCGTAAGTTCGACCAGCCCGTCTTTCGGCGTGAACTTGACGGCATTCGACAGGACATTGAGGATGATTTGCCGCAGGCGCTGCGGGTCGGCGCGAAGGCGCGGCAAGTTCCCCGGCAGGAGCGTTTCCACGCGGACACCGCTAAGCTCGGCGCGGGCCGCCATGAGGGCGACGCAGTGGGTCAGTTCGGCGGACAGGTCGACGACGACCTCGTCCCGGATCAAGAGGTGCCCGGCTTCCGCCCGCGACAGGTCGAGCAGCTCGTCGATCAGGTTCAGCAGGTGGACGCCACTGCCACTCATGTGCCCGAGGTATTCACGGTACTTGCCATGTCCAAGCGGCCCGTGGACCTCGGCTTCCAGGAGCTGGGCAAAGCCGATTACGGCATTCAAAGGCGTGCGCAGCTCGTGACTGACCGTCGCGAGAAAGGCGGATTTGGCGACGTTGGCGGCCTCTGCCTTGGCCCGCGCCTCCGTCAGATCATCCACCAGGTCGGACTTCTCGATCTGAAGGGTCAGCGCGCGGGTCAGGGTACGGTTCAGATTGAGGCCCGTGGCTACTAGGACCACGAGATAGACCCCTCCCATCAGCCCCATGGCGATATAGAGCACCTCGCCCTCGAACAGAAACCGGCCGACCAGGGGCACCAGGGCCGGAACGATGAAACAATGGAAGGCCGGCAAATGACTGGCCAGGGTCGCGACCGCACCAGCCGACATGCCACCCAACACGAACACGATGAAGCCCTGCAGGGCAAGTGGGGCCTCCGGGAAGAAGACCACCGCTGGCAAGCCCCAGATCGCCCCGGATGCCAGCGCGATCCCCGTCAGCAGGCGGCCGGGAGTCCTTGCTCGGGCGGACTCGGCCGAAGCGCGCCGATATCGCAACCACACGGCACCGCGCAGCGCGGTCACGAGCCATACGCCGGCGACCCAGGCGGACAGCCAGGCTGTCGGCCAGACCTCGCCCAAGAGAAGCGCCAGCAACCCGGAGTTGATCAAGTTGGCAAGGACCGCCAAGGGTTGCTGGCGGATCAGTGTGGCGATGCGGCCGGCGTAGACCCGTTCTTCGATGCTCGGCGTTGCTGCCTGCGGCAAAGATGCCCCCTGCGATCCCGCCCCGCGCCTTGCGACACACCACGGGGCGTGGATTCCTCCACGTAGAAATCAACGTATGATTGGCAGGATAATTAGTTGAACCTAAGAAGCTCTTAATCGCCTTGTTGGCGCAGCCTCCGGCGCCTCAAAGCCCCAGCACCCGGCGCTGAAGGGCGGACAGCTCGCGCGCGCCCTGTTCGGCAAGGTTCATCAGCTGGTCGAACTCGGCGCGGCTGAAGGCTTCGTGCTCGGCCGTGGTCTGGATCTCGACGATTCCCCCCTGTCCGGTCAGCACGAAATTCGCATCCGCCTGGACATTGGAATCCTCCTCGTAATCCAGGTCGAGCACGGCCACACCCTGATACAGCCCGCAGGATACGGCCGCCACCTGGTCGCTGAGCGGCACCGACTCGATTGCGCCGATCTCCGCCATGTAACCGAAGGCCAGATGGAGGGCGACGTAACTGCCCGTGATAGCTGCGGTCCGGGTACCGCCGTCGGCCTGCAGGACATCGCAGTCGATGCGGATCGAACGCTCGCCGAATCCGCGATCGTCGGTCACCGCCCTGAGCGACCGGCCGATCAGCCGTTGAATCTCCAGGGTGCGGCCGGTTTGCTTGCCGCGCACCGCTTCCCGGTCTGTGCGGCTGTTGGTGGCGCGCGGCAGCATGCCATACTCGGCGGTCACCCAGCCCCGTCCGCTTTTGCGCAGGAAGGGCGGCACCCGGTCTTCGATCGAGGCGGTGCAGAGTACATGGGTGTCGCCGAACCGTGCCAGGCAAGACCCCTCGGCATGCTTGTTGACGTCTATCTCCAGAGTGATCGGACGCAGTTCGTCATCGGCACGGTCTGAGGGACGCATAGGGGTCCAGTCGTCTGCAGTCTATGGACGGTCACGCTCCGCGCGACCGGCTTGCCGCCCGGCAAGCTAGTACTAGCGCACCGCTGGCCGGGCGTCCACCGGGAGCGGATCCAAAGCGGGTCCCGGCCGGCGGCAACGCGCGTTGACGCTGTCCGGGGGCCTTACTACATTGCAGAAGCAGGGAGACGAGGATGACCATGAGGCATGAGCTGAGGCCGATTTCCGACGACCCGATGCTGCAGGAGACGCTGCGGGATCTGAGCCAGCGGTCGCGCGAGATCCTTCGTCACATCATCGACGCCTACGTGGAAACCGGCGCGCCGATCGGCTCGCGCACGCTGTCACGCCGGCTTGGTCTGGACCTGTCACCGGCCACGATCCGTAACGTCATGGCCGATCTGGAGGATCTGGGTCTGCTGTTGGCGCCGCACACCTCGGCGGGGCGGCTGCCGACGGACCTGGGTTTGCGGCTCTTCGTCCACGGGCTGCTCGAGCACGGCAATCTGACCGACGAGGAAGAGCGCCGCATCGAAAGCCAGTGCTCGGCAGCCGGCAAGAGCCTGCCGCAGGTTTTCGAACAGGCGACCTCCATGCTTTCGAACCTATCGCATTGTGCCGGCTTGGTGGTCGCGCCCAAGGCTGAAGCGGAGCTGAAGCACATCGAGTTCGTCTCTCTCGGGCCGGGCCGGGCCATGGTGGTCATGGTGACGGCGACCGGCGTGGTCGAGAACCGGATCATCGACGTACCCGTCGGCATGCCGGCCTCCTCGCTTGTCGAGGCGAGCAACTACCTGTCGTCCCGTCTCGTTGGCCGGACACTGTCCGAGGCGACCTCGGATATCGGCATGGAGCTGCAGGATCAGCGCGCCGAGCTGGACGAGTTGACCAGCAAGGTGGTCGAGCAAGGACTCGCCACCTGGGGCGGAGAAGGCGACAGCGGCGCGCTGATCATCCGTGGCCAGGCCCAATTGCTCGAGGACATCAATGCGATCGAGGATCTGGAGCGAATTCGCCAGCTGTTCGGTGCGTTAGAAGCCAAGAAGGCGCTTTTGAACCTGCTCGACCTTGCGGAAACGGCCGAGGGGGTCCAGATCTTCATTGGTGCCGAGAACGAGCTGTTCGGCCTGGCTGGTTGCTCGATGATCGTCGCGCCCTACCGCGGTAAGCGCCAGCAGTTGGTCGGCGCCATCGGAGTAATTGGCCCCACGAGGATCGACTACGCCCGGATCATTCCCATGGTCGACTACACGGCCAAGGTGATCGGGCGCCTAATGGATTAGGTTTGGAGCAGGAGCTTTTCTGGAGCATGTCGAAGGCCAAACCCAAGACCGGCAATGTTGAACCGAAGGCCGCCCCGGACGCCGCCGAGCTGCAGGAGGCATCCGGCGAAGCCACGGCCGAAGCGCCAGGCACCGAGACGCCGGCCGAAGAACGCATCGCAGAGCTCGAGGGCGAGGTAGCCGAGCTCAAGGACCAGCTTCTGCGGGCGCTCGCGGAAACCGAGAACCTGCGCCGCCGCGCGCAGCGCGAGCGCGCCGATGTCGTCAAGTACGCTGCCGCGCCGATGCTTCGGGACCTGCTCGCCGTCGCCGACAACCTGAGCCGCGCCGTAGAAAGCGTGCCCGAAGACGACAACGCGGGCGACCAACGGCTCGAGACCCTGCTGGCAGGCGTCAAGTTAACCGAGAAAGAGCTGAACACGGTCCTCGAGCGGCACCATGTGGTCAAGCTCGATCCGATCGGCGAGCGTCTCGACCCGCACCGCCATGAGGCCATGTTCGAGGTTCCGGACGAAAGCCAGCCGAACGGCACGGTAGTCCAGGTGGTCCAGCCCGGCTACCTGCTGCACGACCGGCTGCTGCGCCCGGCCCGGGTCGGCGTGTCCAGGGGCGGACCGGCCAAGGCCTCGACCGAGGGCCAGGAGTCGGAGGCCGAGAGCACGGCCGAACAGCCGCCCGAATCGACCGAGCCGGGCGGACGCATCGATACCTCGGTCTGAGGGTCGCGGCACAGCCACTCGGCCGACAAGCGGCGTCGCGGAGGACCCATTCACCGAAACCGAATGGCCGAGGAGTTCCGGGCCATCACCACTCTGGTGACCGTCAAGACCTACGATAGCCTTCCCGAAGCGGAGGTCGGGCGATCGGTGCTCGAGCAGAATGGGATTTTGGCCCATCTGCCCGACCGACACGTTGTCTTTGCGGCATGGTACTTGACGCGAGCGGTGGGCGGCATCCGGGTGCAGGTTCCGGAAAGCGAAGTGGACGCTGCGCGAGCGCTGCTCGGCGAGCGGGACGAAATCCTGGACGAAGGCGGAGTTGATCTGTGTCCGGAATGCGGGTCCGGCGATGTCTTTCGGCCCGCCTCCCTGCTGGTCGGGGTTCTGGTAACGAGCCTTACGGGAATACCGCTCCTTTGGCGCAGGCGCTCGCGGTATTGCCGGCAGTGCCGGCACAAATGGCTCTCGGCGCCTAGCTGATCTTCGGCCGCGCCAGAGACCCCGCCGCCGGGTCATGGGCGGAAAGAAAGCGTTTGGCGGCGTCGCGGCTGGACACCGCATAGCAGTAGATGCAGCCGTGCGGGCAGGTGTCGTAGGCGCCGATGTCCCGTGATTCGGCGCAGAGGCAGCCCGGCCGATTGCCCTTGACCTTGGCCGCGATCGGCCGGTCGGCGACGTCGGAGAGGCGCGCACTGTCGATGCAGGCGGCCGGTTCCAAGCCGTGGCCGGGCAGCTCCGGCTGGCTGCACAGCGTGGGCCTGATGCGCCGGTCCAGGGCGATCGCCGCCAGTTCTCCGAGCAGTGCCGCCTTCGCCTGCGGCTCGGGATCTGACCAGGTGAAGCCGTGGCGTCGAGCGGCCTTGTCGCTGTTGGCCCTGGTCTTGGCGTAGATCTGGGCGAAGGACAGCACGACCTCGTCGGTCGCGCCGGCGAGCGCCGCGGCGAGCTCGGCGAAGCGCAGCAAATGCCAGTCCGGCGAGGTCAGGGAGGTCAGGAAGACCGGATCGTAGCGCCAGACCACGGCCCGGCGCCCGTAGCGCACGGACAGCGCCCGCGCAAGCGCGACCGCCTGTTCCGCGGGCATGACCGAGGGCTCGATCTCGCGCGGATAGCCGGTGATCGTGTATTGCACGACGAAGGGAAATCCGCGCGCGGCCGTTTCCTCGAGCGCGGCGAGGAAGGGCTTCACGTTGCGAGTCCAGAAAACGAAGCCGTCGGCCGCCTCGGCCGTCAGCGCGACCTCGTAGTCCCGCCCGCCGTATGGATTGACCACGCGGCAGGATCCCCGGCGCAGCCGTTCGAGGAACCAGGCGCCGTAGAAGGCCGGTATGTCGGTCCTGTAGCTGACCGAAACGATCACCCGGACCGGTCCTCCTGCTCGTCGTCCGGCCGCTCCGAACGTCCCGGGCCGGGCGGGTCCCGGTCGCGGCGCCCCGCTTCCCGCAGGCCGAGCCAGCGAAAGAAGAAATACAGCGCGCCGCAGATCAGCACGGTGCCGGTCCCGGTCCGGGTCATCGCTCCGGAATAGAAAACGTACTCCCCGGCCAGCACTGCGGCCGCGCCGGCAACCGCGGAGACCACGAGGACCGTCAAGATCGCGCGATAGATGCCGTCCTGGGGCAGGGTGCCCTCCTTCGGATCGTAGAGCTGGCTTTGGCCGGCGAAAGGCCGGCAGGGGCACTCTGCCGCCAAGCCGTGCCTGGCGCAAGATGAGCCGCTGCAGGTGGTGCCCGGAACCAACCGAAAGGCCGCAATGCCGCGCTTTCGCGCCTTGCAGGGCGGCCTGGACTCCCTATATATCCCCGCGAGCCTCACGGTTTGTTGAACTTCATCTGTTGGGGGCCGGAGGCGGTGCTTTGAACCAAGGCCGCCCTGGGTCTGCTGGAAAAAGAGGACAGAGATGAGCAAAGTGATCGGTATCGACCTCGGCACGACCAACTCCTGTGTCGCGGTCATGGACGGCAAGGACGCCAAGGTCATCGAGAATGCCGAGGGCATGCGCACCACGCCCTCCATGGTGGCGTTCAGCGATTCGGGCGAGCGGCTGGTCGGCCAGCCGGCCAAGCGCCAGGCAGTGACCAACCCGGAGAATACCCTCTTCGCGATCAAGCGGCTGATCGGCCGCGGTTTCGACGACCCGATGACCAAGAAGGACCTCGACCTGGTCCCCTACAAGATCATCAAGGCCGACAACAACGATGCCTGGGTCGAGGCCCACGACAAGAAATACAGCCCCAGCCAGATCTCGGCTTTCATCCTGCAGAAGATGAAGGAGGATGCCGAGGCCTACCTGGGCGAGACGGTCACCCAGGCGGTCATCACCGTGCCGGCCTACTTCAACGACTCCCAACGCCAGGCGACCAAGGACGCAGGCAAGATCGCCGGCCTCGAGGTGCTGCGCATCATCAACGAGCCGACCGCCGCGGCGCTCGCCTACGGGCTCGAGAGGAAGGGCAGCGGCACGATCGCTGTCTATGACCTGGGCGGCGGCACCTTCGACATATCGGTCCTCGAGATCGGCGACGGCGTGTTCGAGGTGAAGTCGACCAACGGCGACACCTTCCTGGGCGGAGAGGACTTCGACAAACGAATCATCGACTATCTGGCCGAAGAGTTCAAAAAGGAGCAGGGCATAGACCTGCGCACTGATCGCTTGGCCTTGCAGCGCCTGAAAGAGGGTGCGGAAAAGGCCAAGATCGAGCTGTCCTCGGCCCAGGCGACCGAGGTCAACCTGCCGTTCATCACGGCCGACCAGAGCGGCCCGAAGCACCTCAACATGAAGCTGACGCGGGCCAAGCTCGAGGCGCTGGTCGATAGCCTGGTGGATCGGACTATGGGTCCGGTCAAGTCGGCCATCAAGGATGCCGGCCTCTCAGCCGGGGAGATCGACGAGGTGATCCTGGTCGGCGGCATGACCCGTATGCCCAAGATCTTCGAAACGGTGAAAAGCTTCTTCGGCAAGGAGCCGCACCGCGGCGTCAACCCCGACGAGGTCGTCGCCATGGGCGCGGCAATTCAGGCCGGCGTGCTGAAGGGCGACGTCAAGGACGTGCTTCTGCTCGACGTGACGCCGCTTTCGCTCGGCATCGAGACCCTGGGCGGCGTGTTCACCAAGCTGATCGACCGCAATACCACGATCCCCACCAAGAAGAGCCAGGTCTTCTCGACCGCCGAGGACAACCAGCAGGCGGTGACCATCAGGGTGTTCCAGGGCGAGCGCGAGATGGCCGCGGACAACAAGCTGCTCGGCCAGTTCGACCTGGTCGGCATCCCTTCGGCGCCGCGCGGCGTGCCGCAGATCGAGGTCACCTTCGACATCGACGCCAACGGCATCGTCAACGTTTCGGCCAAGGACAAGGCGACCAACAAGGAGCAGGCCATTCGCATTCAGGCCTCCGGCGGTCTGAAGGACGAAGATATCGAGCGCATGGTCAAGGACGCCGAGGAGCACGCCGAGGAGGACAAGAAGCGCCGCGAGCTGGTCGAGGCCAAGAACCAGGCCGAGGCGCTGATCCATGCCTCGGAGAAGACACTCAGCGAAGGCGGCGATAAGCTCAGCGAGTCCGACCGCAAGCCGGTCGAGGAAGCCGCCGAGGCCCTCAAGACCGCGATCCAGGGGGACGACCTGGACGAGATCAAGGCCAAGACCGAGACCCTCGGCCAAGCCTCCATGAAGCTGGGCGAAGCCATGTACCAATCCAGCGGTGACGACGCGCAGGCCGGTGCCGGCGACGGAGCGGATGCCGGTGACGGCTCGGCCGGGCCGGCAGGGGGCGACGAGCGGGTGGTCGATGCCGACTTCGAAGAGGTCGACGACGACCAGAAGGGCAAGACCGCCTGACCGGATCGATTGACCACGACGGGACCGGATGGCTTAGGGGTACGCCAGATGAGTTTCACCAAGTTGTCCGGCCCGTCTGTCTCTTCCCGCAACCTCGCAATCCCGAGCTAGGCACAGCTGAGCGCGCATGGCCAAGCAGGACTACTACGAAGCGCTCGGGGTTGGACGGAACGCCAGCGCTGCCGAGCTGAAGAAAGCCTACCGGACGCTCGCCAAGCAATACCATCCGGACCGCAATCCGGGAGATGCCGCGTCCGAGCAGCGCTTCAAGGAAATCAGCGAAGCTTACGAAGTCCTCAAGAACGACGAGCGCCGCGCCGCCTACGACCGATTCGGGCACGCGGCCTTCGAGGCCGGGCCGGGCGCCCGGGGGCCGGGGGGCTTCGACTTCAATTTCGCCAGCGGCTTCGCCGACATCTTCGACGAGATGTTCGGCGAGTTCACCGGCGGCCGGCGCGGCCGGGCGCCGTCGCGCGGCTCCGATCTCCGCTACGACATGGACGTCTCGCTCGAGGACGCTTTCACCGGCAAGACGGCGGAGATCCGCGTGCCAACCAGCGTTCTCTGCGAGGACTGCGAGGGCAGCGGCGCCGAGCACGGCTCCTCGCCGGTGACCTGCTCGAGCTGCCAGGGACGCGGACGGGTCCGCGCCCAGCAAGGCTTCTTCACGATCGAACGCACCTGTCCCAGCTGCCAGGGCGCGGGGCGCGTGATCGAGAAGCCATGCCGGTCCTGTCACGGCGCGGGCCGGGTGCAGAAGACCAAGACTCTGCAGGTGAACATTCCCGCCGGCGTCGAAGACGGCACGCGGATCCGCCTGGCCGGCGAGGGCGAGGCGGGACTGCGCGGGGCGACGCCGGGGGATCTCTACATCTTCCTCACCCTAACGCCGCACCGCCTGTTCCAGCGTGACGGCGCCAATATCCATTGTCAGGTGCCGATCCCGATGACCACGGCGGCGCTGGGCGGCAGCATCGAGGTGCCGTCGATCGACGGCGGCCGGGCCCGCGTCAACATCCCCGCCGGCGCTCAGACCGGCCAGCAGTTCCGGCTCAAGGGCAAGGGCATGAGCGTGCTGCGCTCGCACGCCCGCGGCGACATGTACATTCAGGTCGGCGTCGAGACCCCGGTCAACCTGACCAAGCGCCAGCAGGAGCTGCTGCGCGAGTTCGAGAGCGCCGGAACGCGCAAGAAGACCAGCCCCGAATCCGAAGGCTTCTTCACCCGGGTCAAGGAGTTCTGGGAAGACCTCACCGAATAGGCTTGCGGCCGCGCATGTGAACGGGGCGCAACTCGCCGCGATCGACCACCTCCAGCTTGGCCGTGGAACTGGCCAGGCGGTGTTCTGCGGCCTCTCGTCCCACCACCTTGGCGAGCCGATCCAGGCTTTCCCCCGAGACCAGCGCCAGCTCTTCGCGCACGGCCCGGCGGTACCAGTCGTTGCGGTCCCGCAGTTCGACTTCGACGAAGCCCGCGGCCTCGAGCGCAGCGGCGGTGTTCTCGGGCGTCTCCATGTCGAAGGTGATGCCGACGATGTCGAGCCAAACCCGCATGGGCGCGGAATAGGGCGTGCCGCTGCCGGCCAGCCAGTCGCTCGCGGCGAAGACGCCGCCCGGCCGCAGGACCCGCAGCACTTCGCCATAGAGTGCGGCCTTGTCTGGTATGTGAACGATCGAGTCCTTGCTGAACACGACGTCGAAACTGGCATCTGCAAAGGGAAATGGTCCCGGCGCGACCAGCAGGAGGTCTATGCGCCCGGTCAAACCTGCCGCCGCGACCGTCCGCTTCGCCCGGTCGACCAGAGGGCGCTCGACGTCAATGCCGGTGACCCGGGCCGCACGGTGCGCGCGCACCAGCAAGAGATCGACCCCACCGAGGCCGCAGCCGATGTCGAGAACCTCGGCGCCGCCGAGGTCGAGGCCATCGAGGATGGCCGCCACCTCCTCGGGTCCGCCCGGCGAGAGAAAACCTTCGCCCCAGATCCACTCGAGACCGGCGACGAACTGCTCGGTGTACTCGTGGCTCCCTCCGTTCGTCATGAGGCCGCTCCGTAGGTTCTGCGCTGCTGCCCGATCATGATACCGATCATCCCTGCGTCGGCAGGTAATCCTCGGACCACTTCAGGACCATGTTGAAGGAAATGCTGACCCTGGGCTCCTTCGAGAGGTTCGGGTGCACGAAGTGATAGAGGAAGGCCGGCCACAAGAGAATCGTGCCGGCGGTCGGGCGCAGGGTGTACTCCGCTTCGACGTAGGGGTCGCGCTTGATCGCGGTCATGTTCACCGCGCCGCGCGGGTCGTAGAAGGTGATGCAGCCGGGCCTGAGGTCCTTGCGCGTGCCGATCTCGCCGCCGGGTTCGGGCACGCGGACGTAGTAGGTGCCGCTCAAATAGGCGCGCGGGTGGTTGTGGGCGTCGTGATAGTCGCCCAGACGGTTGATATTGGCCCAGGCCTGAAGGCTCCAGTTGATCGGGTAGTCCATGCCCAGGTGGCGGAAGTAGTCGATCACCGTCTTGTTGACGCAGCCTTTGAGCCACTGGAGAGCCGGATCCTCCAGGGTGAAGAGGTTTCCGGAGAGGTAGTCGGTGGTCATGTCCGCCTGCGCAGCGTCCTGCGCCATGACCGTCTGCAGCAGCACGCGGTTGGCGGCCTCGTGGCCGGGCAGGCTGCGTTGGAGGAAGATCGTCGGCCACAGGGTCTTGAAGCCGTCGGCCGCCGGGGGTTCCGTTTTTCCGGTCATAACCTCAGAGTTAGCGCCCGCTTTGCCGGCTTGGCAAGCCGTGCTACACCGGCGGCAGCAAATCCGAGGGAGGAGCCATGGACGCCATGAAGATCGGTGTGGTCGGCTGCGCCGGCCGCATGGGCCGGATGATCGCGCGCTGCGTCCAGGAGACCGAGGGGGCCGAGCTGGCCGGCGGCACCGAGGCGCCGGGCTCGCCCATGCTCGGCCGCGACCTGGGCGAGCTGGCCGGTCTCGGCGCGCTCGACCTCGCCATCGGCGACGACCCGGTCTTGCTGTTCGCCCATTCGGCAGCGGTGATCGACTTCACCGCGCCCGCCGTCTCGGTCGCCCATGCCGAGCTGGCGGCACAAGCCCAGTCGGTCCATGTGATCGGCACGACCGGCCTGGACCCTGAGCAGCAAGAGGCGGTCAGCCGCGCTGCCCGGCACACGGCCGTGGTCTTGGCGCCGAACATGAGCCTCGGCGTGACCCTGCTGACGGCGTTGGTCGAGCAGGTCGCGCGGACGCTCGACGCCGACTACGACATCGAGGTGGTCGAGATGCACCACCGTCGCAAGGTGGACGCCCCTTCGGGCACGGCGCTCGCGCTTGGCCTGGCCGCCGCGGCGGGCCGTGCGGTGGACCTCGACGACGTGGCGCGACGGGTGCGGGACGGCCACACGGGCGCACGGCCGCGCGGCGAGATCGGATTCGCGACGCTGCGCGGCGGCGACGTGGTCGGCGACCACACCGTGGTCTTCGCCGCCGAGGGCGAGCGCCTCGAGTTGACACACAAGGCCTCGACCCGCGAGGTCTTCGCCCGCGGCGCAGTGAAGGCGGCGCTCTGGGCGCGCGGCAAGCCGCCTGGACTCTACTCCATGAAGGACGTGCTGGGCCTCACCTGAGCGGCTGCGGCGCGCACTTGGCTCGAGCCAGGGCACAACGCAGCGCCGTCGCCAGATCGACCCGCTCGGCCGGGCTCAGGAAGACGCCGATCACCAGCTTTCGGCCGTGCGAGCGCAGGGTAAGCCGGCTGTGGTGCGCCCTGGGGTCTTCGAGCAGAACCTGCAGCCAAGTCGATTGGAAGCGCCAACTCGAGGCCTTGCCGCGGTGGTCGACCCGCCGCACGGTCAGGTTCCGGGGAGTCAGCTCCAACGTCTCGTAAGTTCGGCCGTGCCGGTAGTTGATCCGGAAGGCGATGTAGATCAGGGCCACGACCAGCCCCAGGAAGGCCACGACCGGCCACGCGCCCACCAGGACGAACAGCAGCCCGGCCGCAAGGCACGCGGCGCAAACCGCCGCCATGACGATCAGGAATCCGCGCGGCGAGAGGCTGCGATGCGGCGTCAGAAGCGCGTCGAAAACGAGCGGCTCCCGGGTTTCGCAGCGTTCATCGGACTCGACCATGGTGCTGAGGATGATAAGCGTTCGCAGCCGGATCCGTAAAGCCGCTTAGCCCGGTTGGCCCGGCGGTGGGCCGCGGCTAGAGTGTCGCTCATGAAGAAATCCGATGCCGCGCTGTTCTTCGACCGTCTGGCCGCTGAGATCCCGATCCCCAAGGGCGAGCTGGAATACATCAATCCCTATACCCTCCTGGTGGCTGTGGTGTTATCGGCGCAGGCGACCGACGTGGGCGTCAACAAGGCCACGGGACCGCTTTTCAAGGTGGCCGAGACACCTGAGGCGATGCTGAAGCTCGGCGAGGCGCGCCTCAAGGATCACATCAAGTCGATTGGCCTTTACAATTCGAAGGCCAAGAACGTCATCGCCCTGTCGCACCAGCTGATCGACCGTCACGGCGGCGAGGTGCCGCCGGACCGCGAAGCACTGGAAAAGTTGCCCGGGGTCGGCCGCAAGACCGCCAATGTGGTGTTGAATGTCGCCTTCGGCGAACCGACCATCGCGGTCGACACCCACATCTTCCGGGTCAGCAACCGCACAGGATTGGCCCCGGGCAAGACGCCGCTGGCCGTCGAACAGAAGCTGCAAAGGATGGTGCCGGCGGATCGCAAGCTTCACGCGCACCACTGGCTCATCCTGCAGGGCCGCTACGTGTGCAAGGCGCGCAAGCCGGACTGCCCGAAGTGCGTGGTGCGCGACCTCTGCGCCTACAAGGCCAAGACCACGCTGGAGCCGCCAAAAGCCAAAAAAAGACGAACCGCCGTTGCCGGCCGCTTAGCTTGAAGTATCGGTCAGCCGGGCGCGCAACAGTTGGTTCAAGCAGAGCCTCGGTTCCGACCGGCCGCCCTTGCCGTCGCGGGCCTCGACATAGGTGACCCGTGTGCGCTCGGCCTCCTGGTACAGGATGATGTCGAACACGCAGTCGTCGCCCCGATACTGCCAGACCTGCGCAGGGCTCTCGCGGCGGATCAGCTCGGGCTGCCCGAGCAACGCGATCACGGCGCCGGGCTCGAGCCCGAACAAACGGTCGGGGTCGTCGTCGATCTCCGGCTCGGGTGGCAATGCGGCCTGTTCCGCCGTGGCTGCCGCTGAGTCGGGCTGGGTCGCGCTCTCGGTGTCCTGTGCTGCCGGATCGCCGCCCGCAGTTTCGCAGGCGGCCATGAGGACCACCATCAGCACGGCGGCGGCCCGCGCTCCGGCGTGCCACCGGCTGTGCCTCATGACTGTCTGTGCCTTCAAGCTATGGCAACCTCAAACCGAGGTCGGCTCCGACGCCTTGGCCCGGCTTGCCCGGTCTGGCGCGGGTGCGGACGCCTCGAGAGTCTCGCCAGCGGTCTCCGCCGGTTTCATTTCCGCCGTGGCGGAAATTTCCTCCATGGTGCCGACGATCATGCCGCCGCGCTCGACCTGCAGCTCGGCATAGCGCAGCGTGCCGACGATCCGCCCGCCGGCGCGCAGGTGGAGCTGCGCCTTGACGGTCAGGTCTCCTTCGAAGCGCCCGCGGATGTCGGCCGTGTCAACCAGCGCGGTGCCCTTGTAGAGGCCGGATTCGCTGATCTTGAGAGTCTTGCAGTCCTGCAGGTCGGCCTCGACCTTCCCCTCGACGATCAGTGTCTCGCAGGCCTTGATTTCCCCCGAGAGGGAAATCTCGCGGCCGACTACCAGCTTGCGTCCCGTGGCCTCGGCGTCCACGTCCCGATTTCGCGAATCGATTCGGCGCTGTGCCGGGCCGAGATACCCGGTGACCCGCCGCTGCAAGTCATAAAGGCCCGGCGCGCCCTGGCGGTCCTTATCGGAGGGCGATACGGACCGATGCGGCGTTCTGGCCGGCGTAGCGGGTTCCGTGTTGCCGAGCCGTCCGGCCTCGGGCGCCGTCGGCGTGCTGCCGGACTCGTCGGATTTCCGTTTGCCAAACATGATCCTAGCCATCCCTTCCTGCAATCCGCTCGCCACCGCACGGGGAGGTTTCGCCTTCACGTGCCCGCTGCCTCCGGAACGCCGCCGTGCCGGCGCACCTGCTCGAAAACATGCACCATCAGACCCGTCGCCACGATCGGCGCCACCAGATTGATCAACGGCAGGGTCAGGAGAAACGCCCCGATGACCCCGGCCATGAAGACCCGGCCCCGATAGCGCCTGCGCAGCCGCCGCGCCACCGTTTCCTCGAGCCGCCGCAGAGCAACCAGCTCGAAATACTCTCGACCGAGAAGATAGCCGTTGAGTCCATAGAACACAAAGAGATTGAGCGGCGGCACGAAGAGCAGCAGCAGGTAGAGCGGCAGTGCCAGCAGGTTCAGCAGTATCGTGATCCCGGCAAAGGCAAGTGCAGCCCGCAATGCCTCCATCACCGGCTGGTCGCGGGCCGCCGGCAGCCCCGGGTAGTACCGCCGTTCGACTGCCGCCGCGATGTCCTCGAGCAGGAAGCTCAGGATCACCGCGGTCGCTGCTGGAAACAACAGGAAGCTCGCAACCAAAACTCCGGCTACCGACAGGGCGCCGAACAGCCATTGCACCACGGTCACAATATACCCGTCTACATCCTGGGCGGCGATCCAGTCGGACAACACGGTACCGGTCCACGACAGTGCGAGCCAAGCGCCGATCCAGACCACGACGAACAGCGCGGTCGAGGCAGCCAGTGCGCGCAGCAGCACGCCGCGGAAGGCGGGGTCGGAAAACTGCGCGATAACCTTGCTGAGGGCGGCGAACATGGCCCGCAACATGTAGCCGTTGAGCGCCCGGCGGACAAGCCGGGAGAGCCCCCGCGGGAGCGCTTGCGGCGGCGCCTCGTCCGACTATACTGCGCCGCCAAATCGCACCGAATTCGGCGGGAAGCCTCCATGAACAACCGAGCAGTCGACGCGGTCGGCATCGGCAACGCGATCGTCGATGTCCTGAGCCACGCCGAGACGTCCCTCCTCGAGCGCGAGGGCTTGTCCAAGGGTACCATGACCCTGATCGACGGGCCCCGCGCCGAAGCGCTTTACGCGGATATGGGGCCGGGGGTCGAGGTCTCCGGCGGATCGGCGGCCAACTCGATGGCCGGCCTCGCCGCGCTGGGCGGACAGGCGGCCTTCATCGGCAAAGTGCGCGACGACCAGCTGGGCGGCATCTTCCGCCACGACATACGCGCCGCCGGCGTGATCTTCGACACCCCGTCGGCGACCGAGGGCGCGCCCACGGCGCGCTGCTTCATCTTCGTCACGCCGGACGCACAACGCACCATGGGCACCTTCCTCGGCGCTTCGGTGGACCTCGGGCCGGAGGACGTCGACGAGGAGCTGATCGCCGGCGCCAAGGTGACCTATCTGGAGGGCTATCTATGGGACAGGCCGCGCGCCAAGGAGGCCTTCGTCAAGGCGGCCGAAGTCGCCCATCGCGCCGGCCGCAAGGTGGCGCTGACACTGTCCGACCCCTTCTGCGTCGAGCGCCACCGGGTCGAGTTCCGCGATCTCGTCGACGGCCACGTCGATCTCGTGTTCGCCAACGAGCATGAGGTCTGCTCGCTCTACGAGGTGACGGCCTTCGACGACGCGCTGCAGGCCGTCCGCGGGAGTTGCGAGGTGGCGGCGCTGACCCGGAGCGAGAAGGGTGCCGTCGTGCTGCGCGACGGCGAGGTGCACGTGGTCGACGCCGAACCGGCCGAAAAGGTCATCGATACGACGGGCGCGGGCGACCTCTTCGCCGGGGGTTTTCTCTACGGCTATACCCAGGGCAGGGGCCTCTATGACTGCGCGCGCATCGGCGCGATCGCGGCGGCCGAGGTCATTTCCCACTTCGGTGCCCGGCCCGAGGCCTCGCTGGCCGACCTGGTCGCCGGGCAGTCGGCGTGAGCGCGCGGATGACCGACCGGGAGCGCCTGCGCAACCTGGCGATTATCGCCCATGTCGACCACGGCAAGACCACCCTGGTCGACCAGCTACTGCGCCAGTCGGGCGCCTTCCGCGAGAATCAGCAGGTCGCCGAGCGGGCGCTCGATTCCAACGAGCTGGAACGCGAGCGCGGCATCACGATCCTGGCCAAGTGCACTTCGGTGGACTGGCAGGGCCAGCGCATCAATGTCGTCGACACGCCCGGCCACGCGGATTTCGGCGGCGAGGTGGAGCGCATTCTCTCCATGGTCGACGGCGTGCTTCTCCTGGTCGATGCGGCCGAGGGCCCCATGCCGCAGACCAAGTTCGTCACCATGAAGGCGCTGGCCCGGGGCCTCAAGCCCATCGTCGTCGTCAACAAGGCCGACCGTTCGGATGCCCGGGCCCACGAGGTGCAGAACGAGGTCTTCGACCTCTTCGCCGCGCTGGACGCGAACGACGAGCAGCTCGACTTTCCCTGTCTTTTCGCTTCTGCCAAGCAAGGCTGGGCGGCGCCCCCGGAGAGCGCCCCCGGAGGCACCCTGGCGCCGCTGTTCGACCTGATCGTCGAGCACGTGCCGCCGCCAGAGGGCGATTCGGAGGCGCCCTTCGCCATGCTGGCCACGACGCTGGAGGCCGATCCCTACCTGGGGCGGGTCCTCACGGGGCGGATCCATTCCGGCGTGGCCCGGGTCAACATGCCGGTCAAGGCGCTGGGCCGCGAGGGGGGCCTGGTCGAGCAGGGCCGGCTGACCAAGCTGTTGGCCTACCGCGGGTTGGTCCGCGTGCCGGTCGAGGAGGCCCGCGCCGGCGACATCGTGGCCGTTGCCGGCCTCGCCAACACGACGGTGGCCGACACGCTCTGCGCGCCGGAGGTGGCCACGCCGATCGTCGCCCAGCCGATCGACCCGCCCACCCTGGCCATGACCTTCTCGGTCAACGACTCGCCGCTGGCCGGGCGCGACGGCGGCAAGGTCACCAGCCGCGTAATCCGCGACCGGCTGTTGCGCGAGGCCGAGGGCAACGTGGCGATCCGGGTGACAGAAAGCGCCCAGAAGGACGCTTTCGAGGTTGCCGGTCGCGGCGAGCTGCAGCTCGGGGTCCTGATCGAGACCATGCGCCGCGAGGGCTACGAGCTGTCGATCAGCCGGCCGCGCGTGATATTTCGGACCGATTCCAAGAACGGCCAACGGCTCGAACCGATCGAGGAGCTGCTGGTCGACGTGGACGAGGCCTATTCCGGCGTGGTGGTCGAGAAGCTGAGCGCCCGGCGCGCCGAGATGACCGACCTCCGGCCCTCGGGCGGCGGCAAGGTGCGCGTTACCTTCCTGGCGCCGTCGCGCGGGCTGATCGGCTACCACGGCGAGTTCCTGACCGATACCCGCGGCACCGGCGTGATAAGCCGGCTGTTCCACGGCTACGCGCCGTACAAGGGCCCGATCCGGGGCCGTCGCAACGGCGTCCTGATCTCCAACGCCGGCGGTGCGGCGGTGGCCTATGCGCTGTGGAACCTGGAGGATCGCGGGCCGCTCTTTATCGAGCCCGGCACGGCGGTCTACCCGGGCATGATCATCGGCGAGCACAGCCGCGGCACGGACCTGGAGGTCAACCCGCTGAAATCCAAGCAGCTGACCAACATCCGCGCCGCCGGCCGGGACGAGGCGGTGCGGCTGACCGCGCCGCGGGTCATGACCCTGGAGCAGGCCGTCGCCTACATCCAGGACGACGAGCTGGTCGAGGTGACGCCGAACGCCGTGCGCCTCAGGAAATGCGAGCTCGACCCGCACGCGCGCAAGCGGCAGAGCAGGCTCAAGGATGCCGGCTGACGGTGCGACGCGAAGCTGGCGCGAGGCCTTCGCGGTCTATCTCCACCGGCGCGTCGTGGTCATGCTGTTCCTCGGCTTCTCGGCCGGGCTGCCCTTCCTGCTGGTGTTCTCCACGCTCTCAGCTTGGTTGACGGAAGCCCATGTCACGCGCACGGCGATCGGCTTCTTCAGCTGGGTCGGCATTACCTATTCGATCAAGGTTTTTTGGGCGCCGGTCGTCGACCGATTGCCCCTGCCGCTGCTCACCCGCCTGCTCGGACGACGGCGCGGCTGGATGCTGCCGGCGCAGTGCGGCATCGCCCTGGGTTTGCTTGCCATCGCGGCCATCAATCCCATGGCGGCCTTTGGGCCACCTCTTTTGTCCGCCTTCGATGCGGGAGTCCTGCCCGTGGATGGCGGCCTGACCGACATTGGGATCGTTCCGGCGCCCCGCTCGACGGTGATTCTGGTCGCACTTGCAGCCCTGTTGGTCGCCTTTTCCTCCGCCACCCAGGACATCACGATCGACGCGTACCGGATCGAGGCGGTGGAAAGGGACCTGCAGGGTGCCATGGCCGCAACCTATCAAGCCGGGTATCGCATTGCGTTGCTCGTTGCCGGGGCGGGTGCGCTCTATATGGCGGAGTTCGTCTCCTGGCCGGCCGCCTACATGCTCATGGCGGCCTGCACGCTGGTTGGCATTTTCACAGTCCTTTTAATTCAGGAACCCGTGGTGTCGAGGGACGCGGAGACGCTCGAGCGCGAGGCCCTCCTGGTCTCGGCAATTGAGAATCATGGACCGGTTCTGCGCCGGTGGCATCGACTGACCGCGTGGTTCTCCAGTGCCGTAGTGGGCCCAATCGTGGATTTCTTTGTGCGCAATGGCAGGGTGGCGCTGATTATTCTGGCCCTGATCGCGCTCTACCGGGTGAGCGACATCACCATGGGCGTGATGGCCAACCCCTTTTACCTCGATCTGGGCTTCACCAAGAGTGAGATCGCCAGCGTCAGCAAGGTCTTCGGTGTGATCATGACAATGATTGGCGCCTTTTTGGGCGGCCTGCTAGTCGCGCGCTACGGCATGATGCGACCACTCCTGTTCGGCGCGGTGATCATGCTCCTGACAAACTTGGTCTTCGCCTATCTTGCCGCGAGCGGCAAAGACATCCGCTTGTTGTTCATTACGATCAGCGGCGACAACCTGGCGGCCGGCATTGCCGGTTCGGCCTTCATCGCCTACATGTCGAGCCTGACCAACACGGCTTATACGGCAACCCAGTACGCCCTTTTCAGCTCGCTGTTCACTTTGCCTGGAAAGTTCCTGGGCGGCTTTTCGGGTGTTATCGTGGATGCCCACGGCTACGTGTATTTCTTCATCTACGCTGGCGCGCTCGGCATTCCCGCCATTCTGCTTGTGATGTACATCATGGCACGCGAGCCCAAGCCGCGGCTTGGTGAGGCGGCGGCGGAGCGGTAGACTCCCCAGCGGAAAGGAAGGGGTGCGCATGGGTGACGAGCGGATAGAGATCTTCTCAGGCGACATCACCACGCTCGAGATGGACGCCATCGTGAACGCTGCCAACGAGCAGCTTACCCCCGGCGGCGGCGTATGCGGCGCGATCCATCGGGCGGCCGGACCCGGGCTGGCGGAGGAGTGCGCGAAGGTCGGCGGTTGTCCCGCGGGCGAGGCGCGGATCACCGGCGGCTACCGCCTGCCGGCGAAGCACGTGATCCACACCGTCGGACCGGTCTGGCACGGCGGCGGACAGGGCGAGGACGCGCTGCTCGCGGCCTGCTACCGCAACAGCCTCGATCTGGCGCGCAGCAACGGCCTGACCTCGATCGCGTTTCCGGCGATCTCGACCGGCATCTTCGGCTATCCGCTGGACCGCGCGACCGGGATCGCGGTCGAGACGGTGCGCGCCTGGCTGGCCGACAACGAAGGCTTCGACGGGGTCGTCTTTGCGGTCTTAGGCGAGGCTGCGCAGCAGGCCTACCGGGCCGCGCTCGCGCGCTAGGATCTCAGGGTCATGACGGTCCGCAATCTCAACCGGCTGTTCCGGCCGGAATCCATTGTCCTCATCGGGGCGAGCCGGAGGGAAGGCTCGGTCGGCGCGCTGGTCGCGCGCAACCTGCTGCACGGGGGGTTCGACGGCCCGATCATGCCGCTGCACCCGCGGCACGATGCGATCGAGGGCGTGCTGGCCTATCGCCGGGTCGAGGATCTGCCGGTCACGCCGGACCTGGCGGTGATCGCCACGCCGGCCGACAGCGTGCCGGGCCTGATCGCGGAACTGGGCGCACGCGGCACCAAGGGGGCGGTGGTGATCAGCGCCGGCTTCGGCGAGGGCGGAGACGACGCGGGCGAGCGCCGTCTGGCGGAGATGCGCGAGGAGGGCCGGCGCCACAACCTCAGAATCATCGGACCGAATTGCCTCGGCATCATGGTGCCCGGGGTCGGCGTCAATGCCGGGTTCAGCCACATTGCACCGCTCGAGGGCGATCTCGCCTTCGTGACGCAGTCGGGCGCACTCGTCACCGCCATGCTTGACTGGGCCACGCCGCGCGGCATCGGCTTCTCCCATGTGGTCTCGCTCGGCGACATGTCCGACGTCGACTTCGGCGACATGCTCGACTACCTGGCGGTCGATCCGGGCACGCGCGCGGTATTGCTGTATATCGAAGCGATCACCGAGGCCCGCCATTTCATGTCGGCGGCGCGGGCCGCCGCGCGCGCCAAGCCGGTGATCGTGATCAAGGGCGGCCGGCACAGCGAGAGCGCCCGGGCGGCGGCCTCGCACACCGGCGCGCTGGCCGGGTCCGATGCGGTCTACGACGCCGCCTTCGCGCGGGCGGGCATGCTCCGGGTCTACAGCCTCGAGGAGCTGTTCGACGCCGCCGAGACCCTGGCCACCAGAACGCGCATCGCCGCTCGGCCGGACCGCGAGCATCGCCTGGCGATCCTGACCAATGGCGGCGGGCTGGGCGTGCTGGCGACGGACGCGCTGGTCGACGAGGGCGGCCGGCTGGCGCAGCTGGCGCCCGAGACCCTTGCCGCGCTCGATCAGTCCTTGCCGGCCAGTTGGAGCCGCGGCAACCCGGTCGACATCATCGGCGACGCGCCGGGCGAGCGCTATGCGGCGGCGCTCGAGGCGCTGCTCGCAGACCCCAATAGCGATGCCGTCCTGGTCCTGAACTGCCCGACGGCCGTCGCCTCCGCGAGCGATGCGGCGCGGGCCGTGGTCGAGGTCCTGGAAAAGCACGGCGGCCCGCGCCGACCGGCGTTCACCGCCTGGCTGGGCGATTCGGCGGTGCGCGAGGCGCGTCAGATCTTCGCCAGGCACCGGATTCCGACCTTCGACATGCCCGAGCAGGCAGTGCGCGCGGTGATGCATCTGGTGCGCTACCGGCGGAACCAGGACCTCCTGCTCGAGACCCCGCCCTCGGTTCCCGGCCACTTCGCGCCGGATACGGGAACCGCGCGCCGGATCATCGAGGCCGTGCTGGCCGAGGGGCGGGCTTGGCTGAGCGAACCGGAGGCCAACGACGTGCTCACAGCCTACGGCATACCGGTCGTCGAAACGCGGCCGGCGGCTGATCCCGAGGAAGCCGCGGCCATCGCGGCCGAGATGGGCTTTCCGACCGTCCTCAAGATCCTGTCTCCGGACATCAGGCACAAGAGCGATGTCGGCGGTGTCGTCCTCGACCTCGAGAGCCCGGAAGACGTGCGGCATGCGGCGGCGGCCATGCTGGCGCGGCTCGAGCGGGCTATTCCCGGGGCGCGGATCGAGGGCTTCGTGGTCGAGCAACAGCACCGCCGCCCGGACGGCCACGAATTGATCTTGGGCATGGTGGACGACCGGCAGTTCGGCCCGGTGATCCTGTTCGGTGAGGGCGGTACCGCGGTCGAGGTCATCCAGGACAAGGCGCTCGCCCTGCCGCCGCTCAACATGAACCTGGCGCGGGCGCTCATGGCGGGGACGCGGGTCCATCGCCTGCTCCAGGGCTACCGCGACCGGCCGCCGGCGGCGCTCGAGGCGATCGCGGTGGCGCTCATCAACCTGGCGCAACTGGCCACGGACATCGCCGAGATCGCCGAAGTCGACATCAACCCGCTGCTGGCCGATGCCGAGGGCGTGATGGCGCTCGACGCCCGCATCAAGGTCGCGCCCGCGGATCGGCCGGGGCCCGCGCGCCTGGCCATCCGCCCCTATCCCCGGGAGCTGGAAGAAACGGTCAAGCTGCCCGACGGACAGGAGGTGATCATCCGGCCGATCCGGCCGGAGGACGCACCGGCCCTGCAAAGCGCCTTCAAGAAGCTGACGCCGCGCGACGTGCGCTTCCGCTTCTTCGCGCCGATGTCGGATTTGAGTCAGGCCATGGCCGCCCGCCTAACCCAGATCGACTACGACCGGGAGATGGCGCTGATGGCGCTCAATCCCCATCCGGGCGAGGAGACAGATGGCTGGGGCGTCGTGCGCATCGCGGCCGACGCCGACAACACCCAAGCGGAGTTCGCGGTCATCGTGCGCTCGGACATGCAGGGGCACGGCATCGGGCGGCTGCTCATGGACCGGATCTTGGCCTATGCCAAGTCACGCGGCATCGCCGAGATCTGGGGCAACGTGCTCTCGGAGAACGACGCCATGCTCGCGCTTGGCCGTGAGCTCGGCTTCAATGCGGCGCAGCTGCCCGACGAGCCCGGGGTTGCGCGCATCACGAAACGGATCACGTAATGCGCAGCTATTGAGGGCCTATACGCAATTCGCAGTGGCATATACGGGCCGAAGTCAAGTATGACAAAGCCGGAAAAGGTGAAATCAGGGGCCAATTTGCACTTCTGACGAAGCAAATTGGTGCCAATTGGGGAGCAAACCTTGACTGAAGTACCTGCCGTCAAAAAGACCCTCGACAAGGATCTCAAGAAAGTCATCCGGCTCGAGCAGGCGACCCACGCGACCGGCCGCCAGATTACGGCGCTGGGGCTGGCGCTGCTGTTCCTGGCCTTGGTCGGGGCCCTGGGCGTTCACCAGGCCGCCCTGCTGGATCAAGGCGTTTTCATCATCGTCGCCGCCATGATCGGTGGCTACATGGCGCTCAACATCGGCGCCAACGACGTGGCGAACAACGTCGGCCCCGCGGTCGGCGCGCGGGCGCTGACCTTGCTGGGCGCCTTGGTAATCGCCGCGGTGTTCGAGGCCGCCGGGGCGATCATCGCCGGCGGCGAGGTCGTCTCCACGATCAAGAAGGGCATCATCGACCCGGGACTGGTGGCCGACACCCAGGTGTTCATCTGGGCGATGATGTCGGCCCTTCTGGCCGCGGCGCTGTGGATCAACCTCGCTACCTACCTCAACGCCCCGGTCTCTACGACCCATGCGATCGTGGGTGGGGTGATGGGCGCGGGCATTGCCGCGGTCGGGTTCGCCGTCGTGAACTGGGGCACCATGGCCAAGATCGCCGCCAGCTGGGTGATCTCGCCGGTGATGGGCGGGGTGATCGCAGCCATTTTCCTCGGGTTCATCAAGATCATGATCGTCTACCAGGACGACAAGATCACGGCAGCCAAGCGCTGGGTGCCGGTGCTCGTCGCGCTCATGGCGGGGGTGTTCTCCTCCTATCTCGTCATGAAGGGCCTGAAGAAGGTCTGGAAGGCCGAGGCCTGGATGATCGTGGCGATCGGCGTGGCGGTCTGTGCCGGGACCTACGCCGTGCTCAAGCCCTTGATCGCACGCCGGGCCGCGGGCATGGAGAACCGCAACAAGTCGGTGCGCACGCTCTTCGTTATACCTTTGATCTGTTCGGCCGCGCTCTTGTCCTTCGCCCATGGCTCGAACGACGTCGCCAACGCGATCGGGCCCTTGGCGGCGATCGTCAGCAGCGTCGAGACGGGCGACATAGGGGGCAAGGTGGGCATTCCCCTTTGGGTCATGCTGATCGGCGCGGCGGGAATCGCCCTCGGTCTGTTCCTGTTCGGGCCGAAGCTGATCCGCACGGTGGGTCAAGAGATCACCAGGATGAACCCGATGCGCGCCTACTGCGTGGCACTCTCGGCGGCCATCACGGTGATCATCGCCTCGGCGCTCGGCCTGCCGGTCAGTTCCACGCACATCGCGGTGGGCGGCGTCTTCGGCGTCGGCTTCTTCCGCGAGTACTACACCGCCCGGCGGTCCCGCCCCGGTCCGAAGTGGAAGACCGAGGCCCAGCGCTTGGCCAAAGTGAGCGCCGGCAATGTCGGCAACAACAACAAACGGCGCAAGCTGGTGCGCCGCGCCCACCTGCTCACCATCGTCGCGGCCTGGGTCATCACGGTGCCGGCGACGGCGGTGATCGCGGCCGGCCTGTTCTTCCTCCTGCGGGCCTTCCTGGCGGCCTGACCCGCGCGGCCTCAGGCCTGCGGCCGGTCAAGCGCGTAGCCGGCCGAGCGGACCGTGCGGATCAGGTCCGATTCCGTGCCGTTGTTGATCGCCCGGCGCAGACGCCGGATATGGACGTCGACCGTGCGCAACTCGACGTAGATGTCACGGCCCCAGACAGCATCCAGCAGCTGCTCGCGGCTGAACACGCGTTTCGGGTGCTGCAGAAAATGCCGCAGCAGCTTGAATTCCGTGGGTCCCAGATGCACCGGGCGCTCGCCGCGCTGCACGCGGTGCGCGGTGAGGTCCATGACCAGATCATCGAAGGCCAGGGTCTCCGCGTCCAGGCCCGGCCGCGCGCGGCGCAGCACCGCGCGCACGCGGGCGATCAGCTCGGCGGGTGAGAAGGGTTTTGTGACGTAGTCGTCCGCGCCGCACTCCAGGCCGCGGATCCTGTCGCCTTCCTCGCCGCGCGCCGTCAGCATGATGATCGGCACCTCGGCGGTCTCGGGTCGGCGACGCAGCTGCCGGCAGACCTCGATACCCGACAGCATCGGCAGCATCCAGTCGAGCAGGATGAGATCGGGCGTTTCCTCCTTGACCAGGACCAGCGCCTCCTCGCCGTTGCCGGCCTCGGCGACCCGGAAGCCCTCGCTTTCCAGGTTGTAGCGTAGCAGGGTGACGAGGTCAGCCTCGTCCTCGACAATCAGGATCAGGGGAGTCATTCGGCGTCGTCTCCCTCTCCGCCCCCGGCCTCTGCGTCGTCTGGCGGCGTGACCAGATGGAAGCTAGAGGTGTCGCCCTTGGGGCGACCGCCTTCGATCTGCCGACCGGTCACCCGGAAATGGATGAGCTCGGCGACGTTGGTCGCATGGTCGCCCATGCGCTCGATGTTCTTGGCGATGAACAGGAGGTGGGTCGCCGGCGTGATGTTGCGCGGATCCTCCATCATATAGGTGAGCAGCTCGCGGAACAGGCTGGTATACATCTCGTCGACTTCCTCGTCGCGGCGCCAGACGGCGACTGCCTTCTCCGCGTCGCTGTCCACGTAGGCATCCAGCGTGTCCTTGATGATCGCCTGCACCTGCCGGGCCATGCGCGGCACGGCGTGGGTCGGACGGATCGGCGGCACCTGGCTGAGGACCGTGGCGCGCTTGGCGATGTTCTTGGCATAGTCGCCGATGCGCTCCAGGTCGCTTGCGATCCTGAGCGCGGAGATCACCGCACGCAGATCGTCGGCCATCGGCTGGCGCAGCGCCAGCAGGCGCATGGCGGACTCATCGATGTTCTGTTCCATCTCGTCGATTTCCACGTCCTTGGCGACGACCTGCCGGGCCAGATCGCTGTCGCGCTTGATCAGCGCCTCGACCGCGCTGGCAAGCTGGGCCTCGGCGAGGCCGCCCATGCGCACGATGACCTCGCGCAGGTGCTGCAGCTCGTCGTCGAAAGACTTGACGATGTGTTCGTTCGCCGTGGACATCGTTGGGTTCCTCCTTGGCGCGCGCCGGCTCAGCCGAAGCGCCCGGTGATGTAACCCCGGGTGCGCTCGTCGCGCGGGTTGGTGAAGATCTCCGCCGTTTCGCCGACCTCGACCAACGCGCCCAGGTGAAAGAAGGCGGTACGCTGGGAGACGCGGGCGGCCTGCTGCATGGAGTGGGTGACGATCACAATGGTGTAGTTCTGGCGCAGCTCGTCCATCAACTCCTCGATCCGGGCGGTCGCGATGGGATCGAGCGCCGAGCAGGGCTCGTCCATCAGAATGACCTCGGGATCGACGGCGATCGCCCGGGCGATGCACAGCCGCTGCTGCTGGCCGCCGGAAAGCCCCGTGCCCGCCTCGTGCAGACGGTCGCTGACCTCCTTCCACAGGCCGGCCCGCTCGAGGCTGGTCCGGACGATGGCTTCCAACTCCGCCTTGCTCTGCGCCAAACCGTGGATCCGCGGCCCGTAGGCAACGTTGTCGTACACCGATTTCGGGAAAGGGTTGGGTTTCTGAAAGACCATGCCGACGCGCGCTCGCAGCTGCACCACGTCAAGATCCTTGGCATAGATGTCCTGGCTCTCCAGGGTGATCTCGCCCTCGACCCGGCAGCCCTCGATCACGTCGTTCATCCGGTTGAGACAGCGTATGAAGGTCGACTTGCCGCAGCCCGAGGGGCCGATCAGCGCGGTCACCTGCTTGCTGTAGATATCCAGGTCGACCGACGTCAGCGCCTGTTTGTCGCCATAGAAGACGTTGACGTCACGAACGACGATCTTGGGTGCAAGGGCTGGTGCCACACCGGGTTCGATCAGTTCGACGGCGGCCATGGTCCGGTTCTCCTACCAGCGGCGCTCGAAGCGCTTGCGCAGCACGACGGCGAGCGCGTTCATGGCGATCAAGAACGCGAGCAGCACCATGATAGCGGCCCCGGTCTTGGCGACGAAGGCCCGTTCGGGACTGTCGACCCAGATGTAGATCTGCACCGGCAGCACGGTGGCCGGGTCGCTAAAGCTACCTGGAATGTCCACAACAAAAGCGACCATGCCGATCAGCAGCAGCGGCGCTGTTTCGCCCAGCGCCCGCGCCATGCCGATGATTGTGCCGGTCAGAACGCCCGGCAACGCCAGCGGGAGGACATGGTGCGTCACGGTCTGCAGCTTGGACGCGCCGATGCCGAGCGCCGCTTCGCGGATCGAGGGGGGAACCGAGGCGAACGCCGCCCGGGCGGCGATGATGACCGTCGGCAGGGTCATGAGTGCAAGCACCATGCCCCCGACCAGGGGCGCCGAGCGCGGCAGCCCCATGAAGTTAAGGAAGACGGCCAGGCCGAGCAGGCCGAAGATGATCGAAGGAACGGCGGCCAGATTGTTGATGTTGACCTCGATCAGGTCCGTCCACCTGTTCTTCGGCGCGAACTCCTCGAGATAGACGGCCGCAAGCACGCCCAGCGGAAAGCTGAGCAGCAGGGTTATGACGAGGGTCAGGACCGACCCGACGACCGCGCCGAGGATACCCGCCTGCTCGGGTTCGCGCGAATCGCCGGTGGTGAAGAAGCTGCCGTTGAAACGGGTCGCCACGTCGCCCCGGGCCGCGAGCGCATCGATCCACGCGATCTCGTCGTCCTTGATGCGCCGGTCCTCCGGGGGCAGATCGCGATCGATGAAGCCCTTGACGAAGCTGTCGACATCGTCCGAGGACTTCACCCATACCTCTTGCGTACGCCCGATCAGCTCGGGTTCATCCATCACCATGTTCTGCAGGGTGAAGCCGGCGCCGCTGCTGACCAGCCCGGTGAGGCGGCGCTTGTCGCGCCGCTTGGTGACCCCGGGGAACAATTCGTAAAGCGCGCGCTTGACCAGCAGCCGGTAGTCGGCCTGGGCCAAAGTGTCCGGATCGCGACTTCCCTCCGGATCGATCACCTCCGGATCGAAATGGATCTCGAGCGCGATCTCGGTCTGCGTGAAGGCGGAGTAGCCTTGCATCACGACGCTGCTCAAGAGCAGCCCCAGGACCGCGATGGCAGCCAGGATCGCGAGCAGGCCATAGGCCCGAAACCGCGCCTCGGCGGCATAGCGGCGCTTGAGCCGCTTGGCCGAGATGTCGGCCTTCCGAAGGGGATCCGATGCGATTACGTCAGTCATACTTTTCCCGGTATCTGCGCACGACCTGCAGCGCGAGGATGTTGAGCGCCAGCGTGACGACGAACAACGCGAGACCGAGCGCGAAGGCGGCCAGCGTCTTGGCGCTGTCGAATTCCTGGTCTCCGACCAGCAGGGTCACGATCTGAACCGTCACCGTGGTCACGGCCTCGAGCGGGTTGATGGTCAGATTGGCGGCCAGGCCCGCGGCCATGACCACGATCATGGTTTCGCCGATCGCGCGGCTGACCGCCAGAAGCACGCTGCTGACGATGCCCGGCAAGGCGGCCGGAACGACGACCTGCGCGATCGTTTCGGACTTCGTCGCGCCCAGCGCATAGGAGCCGTCGCGCAGGCTCTGCGGCACCGCGTTCATCACGTCGTCCGACAGCGAGGAGACGAAGGGGATGATCATGATGCCCATGACCACGCCGGCCGCCAAAGCCGATTCGGAAGAGACATCGAGACCAAATTCCTCGCCGAGGCCACGGAAGAACGGTGCCATGGTCAGCGCGGCGAAGACGCCGTAAACCACGGTGGGAATGCCGGCCAGGATCTCCAGCGTCGGCTTGGTCGCCGCGCGAAACCGAGGGCTTGCGTATTCGGACATGTAGATCGCCGAGAACAGGCCGATCGGCACGGCAACGCACATGGCGATGGCTGTGATGAGCAAAGTGCCGAGGAAGAGCGGCACCGCGCCGAAGGCGCCCGAGGCGCCGACTTGATCTTCGCGCAGAGCGGTCTGCGGACTCCACTGCAACCCGAACAGAAACTCGTTCACCGGTACCCTGCCGAAGAACCGCAAGGCCTCGAACAGCAACGAAAGCACGATCCCGATGGTCGTCAGGATGGCAACCAACGAGGCAGCGATCATGACAACGGTGATTACCCGCTCGACCTGATTGCGGGCCCTAAGATCGGGCGAAATGTAGCGTCTTCCCACCGCCAGGCCGCCGAGCGCGAGAGTCAACCCGACGACCAGCAACGCCGTCTGGCTGGTGCGCCGAATCGACGCATAGGCCTCGCTCGCCGCCAGCAGGGCAGGGTCGACCTCACGGCTGACGATATTGCCGGCCGCCAGGTTCTTGATGTCGACCAGCAGCAGGGCGAGCCGGTCGGGCGCCAGCTCGCGCACGCCGGACGGCAGCTGGGCCATCAGCAGCCATTCGGCCAGCCGCGGTTCGACGACGAGCCAGAGCACGCTCGCCAAGAGCGCCGGCAATCCGCACCACAGCGCGACGTAGATACCGTGGTAGCGGGGCAGCGAATGGAGCGTCCGGGTTTCGCCCGCGGCGACGGCAACCGCGCGGCTCCGGCCTGCGAAGTAGCCGATGACCGAGAGCACAACCAGTGCGGCGAAGAGGATCTGGATCTGCATTACGGGCCCGGGGGGCGAACTCGGATCGAGTATTGCATCGAATAAAGGGCCAAATGAAACCGGCGGCCCGCGAACGGACCGCCGGGAAACGAGTGCCGTTTACATGGTCAGGGGGGCGAGCTTCGTGGCCCCGCTGCGCACGGTCTTGCGCTCCGCGGCCGGTAGCGGGATCAGTCCCTTGTCGGTCAGATACCCCTCTTCGCCCGAGGCCTTCTCGCTCGTGAACTCGGCGACGAATTCGGCGATGCCGGGGATGACGCCGACGTGCTCCTTCTTGACGTAGAAGTACATCGAGCGGGAGATGCCGTAGTCGCCGGCGGCGATGTTCTCGAAGCTCGGCTCGACGCCGCCGATCGCCGCGCCCTGGATCTTGTCGGCGTTCTGGTCCAGGAAGCTGAACCCGAAGATGCCGATCGCATTCGGGTTGGCCTCCAGCTTCTGAACGATCAGGTTGTCGTTCTCGCCGGCCTCGACATAGGCCCCGTCCTCGCGGATCGCGTGGGCCGCGGCCTTGAAGGCCTTCTTGTCGGCCTTGCGCAAAGCCTTGAGGCTGTCGAAGGTCCTGGCGCCGCCCTCCATGGCCAACTCGACGAAGGCGTCGCGCGTGCCGCTGGTCGGCGGCGGCCCGAGCACCTCGATCCTGGCGTTGGGCAGCGAGGGATCGATGTCGCTCCATTTCTTGTAGGGGTTGGGCACCATCTTGCCGCCCAGCGGCACCTCCTTGGCGAGGGCCTGGTAGATTTGCTTCTTGGTCAGTTCGAGCGGCGGGCTGCTTTTGGAGTTGGCGAGCACGATGCCGTCGAAGCCGATCTTGACCTCGGTAATAGTGATGCCACCCTTGGTGCATTTCTCGAACTCCGAGGCCTTGATCCGGCGCGAGGCGTTCGTGATGTCGGGATGCTCGACGCCGACACCGGCGCAGAACAGCTTCATGCCGCCGCCCGAGCCGGTGCTCTCGACCACGGGGGTCTTGAACTTGGTGGCCCTGCCGAACTGCTCGGCGACGGCGGTGGAGAACGGGAACACCGTCGAGGAGCCGACGATGCGGATTTGACTGCGGTTCTGCGCGAATGCTTGTGCAGCGCTGAGCGTCAAGGCGGCCGCGACGGCTGCGACAAGTGTCTTTTTGATCAAGGGACAAACTCCCGAGTTTGAATTGCGTTTTCGGACAGTCCGGCGTGCTGCTAGCCACGCTTCGCGACATCTGCAACCCGGCCTAGCGGGCAAGCTACCGATCATTTGCAATCTATTTACTACAGTTCGATGACATTTTTATGACAGCCGCAGAAGGCGTTGGCGGGCCACGGCCCGGTTACCGGTCCGCCGGCTCGTTGCTCTGATCCTCGGCCGTCGGCAGGTAGACCGAAAAGGTCGAGCCGGAACCTTCGCGGCTGGTGATCTCCAACGCGCCGCGGTGCCGGCTGACGATGTGCTTGACGATGGCGAGCCCCAGGCCGGTGCCACCCAGCTGACGCGATCGGGCGGTGTCGACCCGGTAGAACCGCTCCGTCAGGCGCGGCAGGTGCTCGCGCGGGATGCCGTCTCCCCGGTCGCTGATCGCTACCGACACTGCGGGCCGGCCAAGCCGGGTGGAGGCGGCCCGGCTCGCTTCGGCCGTGACCGTTACCTCGGTTTCGGCCCGACCGTACTTTATCGCATTGTCGATGAGGTTCTGAAACACCTGAGCCAGCTCGTCCTGGTCGCCGATCACGGCTGGCGGGTCCCCGGCGGAAACCTCGATCGACATTTTCTTCTCCTGCGCCTTGTGCTCCAGGGAGCTGGCGACCGTCCTCAGGACCCGCTTGAGATCCGTCCGGCCGGTCGGCGGACTGTGCTCCTGCATTTCGATCCGCGAAAGCGACAGCAGGTCCTCGATCAGGCGCGCCATGCGCTGGGCCTGCTGATCCATTACGGGAAGGAAGCGGAGCCTGGCATCCTCGTCGTCGCGCGCCGGTCCGCCCAGCGTTTCGATGAAGCCGAGCAGGCTGGCCAAGGGCGTGCGCAGCTCGTGGCTGGCGTTGGCGACGAAGTCGGCGCGCATCTGCTCGGCCCGCTTGATCCCCGTCAGGTCGTGAAGCGACAAGATCGCAACGGTCCCGTCTGGCGCCAGCGCCGGCAACCCCGCGACATTGGCCTGAAAATACTGCGCCAAGCCGCCGGGGACCGAGAACTCGACGGACCGGTCCGGTGCGCCGGCCAATACGGCGTCCGCAGCCTCGATCAGCACCGGGCTGCGCAGCACGTCGGTCAGCGCGCGGCCGGCCAGACCGCCACCGAACAACTTTTCCGCAGCCGGGTTGGCCCGCACGATACGGCGCTCCCGGTCCAGCATGACCAGGGGGTCCGGCAGACTGGCCAGGACCGACTCGTTGCCCGCGACCAGGGCGTCCAGTTGCGCGCGCTCGGCTTGCTCGAGAGGGGTGGCTTCGGACATTTCTGTCGGCGGTGCGGGCCCTTCGGGGAAGCGCGGCACGCGAAGCCTCGCGATCAGGCCGCCGCCGGCCAGGACGACCAAAGCACCCAACAAACCATAGCGCCAGTCGAGCAATTCCGCCGCCGCCAGGGTCACGAGCACCAAAAGGCCCGGCGCCGTGGTAACGACCACCGCGACAAGAACCGCCGTTGACCGCGCCGGCCTAGTCATTCCGCCGGCTCTTCATCCCCGACCTCCTACCATGCCGCTCCACAGTCCGCCGGTTCCGTATCGGTTCCGGCCGCCCGGCTATGCGCCACGGAAATGTTCGACCAGCGTCCACCCGCCGAGCGCGACGAAGCCGATCCCGGCAACCAGTTTCAACGGCACCGCCTCCAGATACCGCGCACCCTGGCTTCCCACCAGCACGGCGATCGCTGTCGACAACACCAGCGCCGAAGCGGCGGCGAGGAAGACCAGGGCCGGGTTCTGATTGCGGTCGCTGGCGAAGAGCAGGGTGGCGAGCTGGGTCTTGTCGCCCAGCTCGGCAAGGAACACGACGGCAAAGACCGTAACGAGCTTGAGCATCGGATTCAGTCCTCCCGGCTAACGATGCCGACCTCGAAGTCCGGTGTGCGCGGCGCTCTCTAGCTCGATGTTTCGTCCTTGATGGCGTCGTGGGCGACCAGTGCCGCCGCCGTCACCAGGTCGCTCACCGTGGCCCCGAGCGGTACGACCTGGGCCGGCTTGCTGAGCCCGATCAGGAGCGGCCCGATCAGCGTCCCGCCGCCGATCTTCTGCAGCACCTTGGCGGAGATGTTGGCAGTGTGCAGCGCCGGCATGATCAGCACGTTGGCCGGACCCGAGAGCCGGCAGAAGGGATAGAGCTGGCGCATCAGGTCGCCGTCGAGGGCAACGTTCGCCTGCATTTCCCCGTCGTGCTCGAAGTCGACGCCGCGGCTGTCGAGCACCGTGACGGCGTCGCGCACCCGGCGCGCCTTCTCGCGCATCGGGCTGCCGAAATTCGAGAAGCTGAGCAGCGCGACCCGCGGCTCGTGGCCCATGGCGCGCGCCTGGGCGGCGCTTTGTATGGCGATGTCGGCCAGCTGCTCCGGTGTCGGCAGCTCGTGCACCGAGGTGTCGGACAGGAACACGGTGCGGCCGCGCGACACCACGATCGACAGGCCGAAGACCCGGTGTCCCGCCTTGGGATCGAGCACCCGCATGATGTCCTCGAAGGCGATGCCGAAGCTGCGGGTCAGGCCTGTCACCATGCCGTCGGCCTCGCCGCAGGCCACCATGCAGGCGGCGAAGACGTTGCGGTTCTGGTTCGCCATGCGCTGGCAGTCGCGCAGCAGCTTGCCTTTCCGGTGCAGGCGTTCGTACAGGAAGTCCCGGTAGCGCGCGTTGTGCTCGGAAAGTCGGGCGTTGTGGATCTCCAGGAAATCGCCCTCGATGCCTATTGCACCCATGGTTTCCTTGATCCTGTCCTCGCGCCCGACCAAGAGCGGCGTGCCGTAGCCGGCCTGGTAGTAGGCCAGCGCGGCGCGGATCGAGGGCTCTTCCTCGCCCTCCGCGAAGACCACGCGCTTCGGGTTCTCGCGCACCTTCTCGAAGATGCTCTGCAGGCTGGCCGCGGTCGGGTCGAGCCGGCCCGAAAGCACCTGCTCGTAGGACTCGAGATCGGCGATGGGGCGCGCCGCGACACCGGTCCGTATGGCGGCCTCGGCGACCGCCTTGGGCACCGCGACGATCAGCCGCGGGTCGAAGGGCGCGGGGATGATATAGCCCGCGCCGTAGCGCAACTTCTTGCCGGCGTAGGCCCGCGCCACCTCGTCGGGCACGTCCTCGCGGGCCAGCGAGGCGAGCGCCTCGGCGGCGGCGATCTTCATCTCCATGTTGATGGTCGAGGCGCGTACGTCCAGGGCGCCGCGGAAAATGTAGGGAAACCCCAACACGTTGTTGATCTGGTTCGGATAGTCCGAGCGCCCGGTTGCCATGATGGCGTCCGGCAACACCTCGGCGACCTCCTCGGGGGTGATCTCCGGGTCCGGGTTGGCCATGGCGAAGATGATCGGCCGGTCGGCCATGGTCGTGACCATGTCCTGGGTCACCGCCCCCTTGACCGAGAGGCCGAAGAACACGTCGGCGCCCTCGAGCGCCTCGGCCAGCGTGCGCGCCTTGGTCTTCACCGCGTGGGCCGACTTCCATTGGTTCATGCCGTCCTGGCGGCCCTGATAAATGACCCCGCGGGTGTCGCACAGCAGTATCTGGCCGTGCGGCACCCCCATGGCCTTGAGCAACTCGGCGCAGGCGATCCCCGCGGAGCCTGCACCGTTGATCACCATGCGGATCGAGGCGATGTCCCGGCCGGTCAGGTGCAGCGCGTTGATCAGCCCGGCCGCGGCGATGATCGCGGTGCCGTGCTGGTCGTCGTGGAACACCGGAATTTCGAGCAGCTCCTTCAAGCGCTGCTCGATGATGAAGCACTCCGGCGCCTTGATGTCCTCGAGGTTGATGCCGCCGAAGCTGGGCCCCAGGAAACGCACGCAGTTGACGAACTCGTCCACGTCGCGGGTATCGACCTCCAGGTCGATGCCGTCGACATCGGCGAAGCGCTTGAACAGGACCGCCTTGCCCTCCATCACCGGCTTGGCGGCCTGTGCCCCCAGGTCGCCCAGCCCGAGCACCGCCGTGCCGTTGGATATGATCGCCACCACGTTGCCCTTGGCGGTGTAGTCGTAGGCGGCGGTCGGATCCTCGGCGATGCGCAGACAGGGGGCGGCCACCCCGGGCGAGTAGGCCAGGGTCAGGTCGCGCTGCGTGGTGAGCGGCTTGGTCGCCTGGATCTCCAGCTTGCCGGGGCGGCCCTCGGCATGCATCCGCAGGGCTTCGTCGTCCAAGGCACGGGCTGTGTCGTCATCCATTGTCGGTTTTCTCCCAGCATCCCGGGGTTTTGTTCGACGCTTCGATTGGAACGGCCCCGCCCTTCGGATTTGCGACCCGCAAACATCGTCCCGGCGGGAATGTTAGTGGCCGCCGACCGAGCCGTCAAAGGGCCGGGCGGCGGTGGCTGTGCACGTCGGCCGCACCGTGGCGGGACAGGAGCCCGCTTGCCTCGGCCTCGCGCTCGGGCGTGTCGGCGGCCACCCAGAGCAGCACGGCGCCGCCCTCCAGCGCACGGGCGAAGGCGTCGGTGTGCGGTGTCGCCTTGATGTCCTCGAGCAGTTCGCGCAACGCCACGCCGGTCAGGCCGGCCGCCAGCACGCCGGCAATGGCCATGCCGATCTGCCCCGTGGCGATCGCGATCAGGCCCGCCGTGGTCAGCGGGCCGACGTACTTCACCTCGCCGACCATGCCGGCCAGGCTCTGTTTCCAGGCTTCACTCGGCGGCTCGCTGGCCGAGAGCGACTCGTGGGTATCCAGAACCGAGAGGTCGCTGTGTTCGAAGCCGGCGGCGCGCAGCGCCTCCACGGCCGCCTCGAAGGACTCGGCGTCGGCGAAGCGGCCGACCACCTCGGTCACGCCCGCAGTCTGGGTCTGGCCGTTCGGCCCGCTCTCGCTCACCTGAGGTCTCCTCACATTCCGCTTTTGGCGTCCATTGTGCCTCGGCGGCGGCGCCTTGCCTAGTCGCCTGGACCGGTAAAGCGCCTGCCCGCAGCCGGCCGACTGTGCTATGGTCGCTCGCGCCACCGCGGTCAAGCGAATCAACCTGCCGAACGAGTGCCATGCCGGAGTCCAGCGTCCAGGAGAAGACCCCGCCCGCCGCCCGTACGGCCGGGGCGGCGGGCGCCAGCCCGATGATGGTCCAGTACCTCGAGATCAAGCGGGCCCATCCCGAGGGCCTGCTGTTCTATCGCATGGGCGACTTCTACGAGCTGTTTTTCGAGGACGCGGTCAAGGCCGCGGCCGCCCTCGACATCACCCTGACCCGCCGCGGTCAGCACCAAGGCCAGGACATTCCTATGTGCGGCGTGCCGGTGCATTCGGCCGACGGCTATCTGTCACGCCTCATTCGCCAGGGCTTCAAGGTGGCGATCTGCGAGCAGATGGAGGACCCGGCGGCCGCCAGGAAACGCGGCGGCAGGGCCGTGGTCCGGCGCGACGTCGTGCGCGTCGTCACGCCCGGCACGATCACCGAGGACGAGCTTCTGGACGCGCGGGCGCACAACTACCTGGCCGCGCTGGCCGAGGCGGGCGGCGCGATGGGGCTGGCCTGGCTCGACATGTCGACCGGCGACTTCCTGGCTCAGCCGCTCGCCTCCGGCGCCCTGGGCGCGGTCCTGTCGCGGCTTCAGCCGGGCGAGCTGCTCCTGGCCGAACGGCTGCTTCAGCGCCCGGACCTGTTCGAGGTGCTGGGCGAGTGGAAGGCCGCGCTCTCGCCTCTGCCCTCCGCGCGTTTCGACAGCGCCAACGCGCACCGGCGCCTGGAGGAGATCTTCCGGGTCAAGGCCCTGGAAGCCTTCGGCGACTTCACGCGCGCCGAGCTGGCCGCCGCCGGCGCGCTGGTCGATTACGTGGAGCTGACCCAGAAGGGCCGCCTGCCGCGCCTCGCCCCGCCGCGCCGCCTGGCCGCCGGGGCGGTCATGGAGATCGACGCCGCGACGCGCCGCAACCTGGAGCTGACCCAGGCGCTTGCGGGTGGCCGCAAGGGTAGCTTGCTCGGTACCATCGACCGTACCGTGACCGGCGCCGGGGGGAGGCTGCTGGCCGCCCGGATCGCGGCGCCGCTGACCGATGCCGCGGCGGTTGCCGGGCGCCTCGACATGGTGCGGTTCCTGCTCGAGGAGGAGGCCCTGCGCGCCGAGCTACGCGCACGCCTCCGGCGCTGTCCGGACGTCGGGCGGGCGCTCTCTCGCCTGACCTTGGGCCGTGGCGGCCCGCGCGACCTGGCGGCGGTGCGCGACGCGCTGGTCGAGGCGGGGGCGGTGCGCGAACGGCTGGGCGCCGAGGGCTTGGCTCCGCCGCCCGAGGGCATCGAACGTACCCGCGAAGACCTCGGCCGCCACGATATCCTGGTCGAACGTTTGGGCCGGGCGCTTGCCGCCGAGTTGCCGGCGCAAGCGCGCGACGGCGGCTTTATCGCCGCGGGCTACGCGCCCGAGTTCGACGAGTTGAAGACCCTGCGCGACGGGAGCCGGCGCCTGGTCGCCGGCCTGCAGAGCCGCTACGCCGAAGAAACCGGCATCGCCTCGCTCAAGATCCGCCACAACAACGTGCTGGGCTACTACGTCGAGGTGACGCCGACCCATGCCGACAAGGTACCGAGTGGCGAGCTGGGCCCCTTCATCCACCGGCAGACCCTGGCGAGCGCGCGGCGCTTTACGACGGTGGAGCTCAGCGACCTCGAGCAGAAGATCTCGACCGCTGCCGAGCGGGCGCTGGCCGTGGAGCTTCGCCTGTTCGACGACTTGGTGGGCGAGGTTACCAGCCGTGCCGAGGAGATCGCGCTGGCGGCCGGCGCGCTCGCCGAGCTGGACCTGGCCGCGGCGCTGGCCGAACGCGCGTGCGAAGGGCGCTGGTGCCGGCCGCAGGTCGAGGACTCGAGCGTCTTCGACATCGTCGGCGGTCGCCACCCGGTGGTCGAGGCGGCGCTGAGCGAAGCGCAGCAGGGTCTCTTCGTCGCCAACGACTGCGATCTGACCGAGACGCGGCGAATCTGGCTGGTCACCGGTCCGAACATGGCGGGCAAGAGCACGTTCCTGCGCCAGAACGCGCTGATCGCCGTGCTTGCCCAGATGGGCTCCTACGTGCCGGCGGCCGAGGCGCGGATCGGCATGGTCGACCGCCTGTTCAGCCGGGTCGGCGCGGCCGACGACTTGGCGCGCGGGCGCTCGACCTTCATGGTCGAGATGGTCGAGACCGCGGTGATCCTCAACCAGGCGACCGAGCGCTCCCTGGTCGTCCTGGACGAGATCGGTCGCGGCACGGCGACCTTCGACGGCTTGTCGATCGCCTGGGCCTGCGTCGAGCACCTGCATGAGGTCAACCGCTGCCGGGCGCTCTTCGCCACCCATTACCACGAGCTGACCAGCCTGGCCGCCAAGCTGCCGGCACTCGCCTGCCACACCATGCGGGTCAAGGAATGGCGGGGCGAGGTCGTGTTCCTGCACGAGGTCGCGCCGGGGGCCGCCGACCGCTCCTATGGCATCCACGTCGCCAAGCTGGCCGGCCTGCCCGGCCCGGTCGTTTCGCGGGCGGAACAAGTTCTCGAGATTCTGGAGCAGGGCGAGCAGGCCGGATCGCTCGCCCGCCTGGCCGAGGACCTGCCGCTCTTCGCCGCGCGGCAGTCCAGGCCGACGCACGCGCCCGAATCCCCCTCCGCGCTCGAGGCCCGCCTTAAGGACATCAGTCCGGACGAGCTGACGCCCAGAAAAGCGCTCGACCTGCTTTACGAACTGAGGTCTCTGATGGAGTCCTAGGGCCTCCGGCTGGGCAATCTGCGCCTTGCCGCCACGTTCCCCGACTGATGCATTCAGGATCTACCTTTGGAAAAAGGCATCCACTGCCACGGCTCGCGACGTCCGGCAGACACCCCTCGGTATCAAGGTTTCGTTAATAATATAACCTGTAGATGAAAAGGATATGCGGGGCTAGCTGAGCTGACAAGGAGTCGAAGTGTTGAAATCTTGCCGACAAGCGCCGAAGGGCAATTTGGCCCGCACGGCGGCGGCCGGTGTCGCCCTGGTTGGCTCGTGCCCCAGACGATGGCCGCAATGGAGAACGGCGAGGAATATCACCGCGAATACATCTACGGCGTGCCGGCGGCGCCGAGCGAAGTCTGGGTCCGGGCCAGTGGGGGCAGGCTCTACGACAACTGGATCGCTACCCTCGACGCGGAAAAGCCGGAAAAGACCCACCCGGCTTGGCCCGCATCGAACGCCAAGAAAAAGGGCGCCGTGACCTGGCGCTGCAAGTCGTGCCACGGTTGGGATTACCGGGGCAAGGACGGGGCCTATGCCAAGGGCTCCTACAAGACCGGGATCATGGGTGCGCGCGCATTCGCCGGGAAGAGCCCGGAGGCGATCCATAGGATCATGACGGATCGGACCCACGGCTTCACGCACCGCATGACGCCGCCCGACGCCATGCTGCGTCTGGCCACGTTTGTCAGCAAGGGCCAGGTCGACATGGCCGCCTATATCAACAGCGACAAATCGGTCAAGGGCGATCCGAAGCGCGGCGTGGCCATCTTCCAGAACGTCTGCGCCGCCTGTCACGGCTTCGACGGCAGGGCCCTTAATTGGGGCGACGACGACGAACCTGGCTACATCGGCACCGAGGCGAACGGCAACCCCTGGGAGGTGCCGCACAAGATCCGGACCGGGCATCCCGGGGTCGAGATGCCGGCGTTGATGGCCTTTCCGGTCCGGGATGCCGTCGACGTCCTGAGCTACGCCCAGACCCTGCCGACGAAGTAGCGCGGCGGCATAGGGCAGAAGGCGAAGCAACCCGAGCGCCGGGCCGCCGCGACGGGTCGGCGGGCCGGACTCTTGTCCCTACTCGATCCGAGGCGCCGGCAGAGTGAGCACCTGCCGCCATCCGGTCACGTCGCTGTAGTGCACTTCGATCCGCCACCCTATCGCCGCCGACCGATAGGGGGCCGGGTCGGGCAAAGGGATCTGCGCGGTGACCTGTCGGCTGCGCCGTCCGCGACCACCGCCGGTCACGTGCCAACCGATACCGACCGAAGGGTTGACGCCGCTCGACGAACCGCCGGTCACGGCGATGCCGAGGCCGGGGCGCGACACCAGACCCGGCCCCGATTCGCTCGCGGAACGAGCCAGTTCATCAGCCTCGAGTCGCTGCCCGCCCGGGCCAATCATCAGGATACGCTCGACCACCACGCCGGGCGGGATCTCGGTGACCTTCACCTCGACCACCGCGGCTTCCGGCCCCTCGAGGGCCGCCCGGGCTTTCAAGACGCGCGGTTGCTCCGGCCCGCTGGCCGCGCAGGCGGCTAGCGCGAAACTGAAAAGCGGAACGATGACGAAGCGGCCCATGAACCCTACATATGGGACCACGGCCCCGGCCGGGAAAAGACCAGACGAGGCCGAAATCTTCGTGCCATAATGACCGGGCGGGCGCCAGCCGCCGACTGGCGCGCCCGGACGATCGAATGGTAACCAGAACGGACGCAGCTTTGCCCGACAGCCTACCCGACACGCTTGTGCATCGCAGGCGCGCGATCGTCGATCGCGCGGCCCTGCAGGACGAGCTGGCGGCGGTGGCGGAGCGACGACTCTCCACGGAGCGAGCTCGGCAAGAGATTCTGGCCGTTCTCGGGGCGGCGCTAACCAAGGGCCAAGCCGAGGTCAGGAGGCGTCTGGAGGCCGGCGTTTCGGGCACCGAGGCGGCGCGCGCCAACTGCTTCCTGGTCGACCAGATCGTGCGTGCCGTCTACGACCATGTGACGCAGCGCCTCTACCCCCTGGCCAACCCGTCCAAGGGCGAGCGCCTGGCCCTCGTCGCCGTGGGCGGTTACGGGCGCGGCGAGATGGCGCCCCATTCGGACGTCGATCTGCTGTTTCTGCTGCCCTACAAGCTGACGCCGCACAGCGAGCAAGTGATCGAGGCGGTCCTCTACCCGCTGTGGGACCTGGGCTTCAAGGTCGGTCAAGCGACTCGGTCGATCGACGAATGCCTGCGCCTCGCGAAGGACGATTTTACGATTCGCACGGCGCTTCTGGAAGCGCGCTTCCTGTGGGGCGACCAGGCGCTCTTCGTCGACCTGAAACAGCACTTCCAAAAAAGCCTGCAGGCGCGCACCGGCATTAATTTCATCGAGGCCAAGCTGGCCGAGCGCGCCACCCGGCACAAGCGGTTCGGCAACACCCGCTACGTGCTCGAACCCAACATAAAGGACGGCAAAGGCGGGCTGCGCGACCTCCAGACGCTGTATTGGATCGCCAAGTACCTCTATCAGGTCGACGACGTCTCCATGCTGGTCGAGCGCGGCGTCTTCACCCGCCGGGAGGTCCAGCGCTTCGAAAAAGCGCATAACTTCCTGTGGACCCTGCGCTGCCACATGCACTATCTGGCCGAACGGCCCGAGGAGCGCCTGACCTTCGATCTGCAGAAACGGATCGCGCCGCGGCTCGGCTACACCGCGCACGTTGGCACCCAGGACGTCGAGCGCTTCATGAAGCACTATTTCCTGGTCGCCAAGGACGTGGGCGACTTGACACGCATCTTCTGCGCCGTGCTCGAGGCCGAGCACAAACGCGCGCCGCGCTTCCGCCTGCGGACGCTGGCCAAACGGCGTCGCGTGCCGGGCTTCCAGATCGAAGGCGACCGCCTGACGGTCAAGGGTCCCGAGGTCTTCGCCGAGAAGCCTATCGAGATGCTGCGCATCTTTCTGGCCGCCCAGGAGCACGGCTTGGATATCCACCCGCACGCCCTGCGCTGGATCACACGCAATCTGGGCAAGATCGACAAGTCGCTGCGCGAGGATCCGGAGGCCAACCGGATATTCCTGAAGATGCTTACGTCCGAGAAGGATCCGGAGGTGGCGCTGCGCCGGCTCAACGAGGCCGGCGTGTTCGGCCGCTTCGTACCGGATTTCGGCCGGGTCGTGGCGCAGATGCAGTACAACATGTACCATCACTACACGGTCGACGAGCACACGATCTTCGCCATCGGCGTGCTGCACGATATCGAGCAGGGCCGGCTGAAGGAGGCGGCGCCGATCGCAACCGAGGTGGTCCACAAGGTGCTGACCCGGAAGGTGCTCTACCTGGCGGTCCTGCTCCACGACATCGCCAAGGGACGGCCCGGCGACCACTCCGAGGTCGGCGCCAAGATCGCCCAGCGGCTCTGCCCGCGGCTCGGCCTGAGCGCCGAGGAAACCGAGACCGTCGCCTGGCTGGTGCGGCACCACCTGGCCATGAGCGCCACGGCCTTCAAGCGCGACATCGACGACCCGCGGACCATCGAAACCTTCGCCGGGCTGACCCAGTCCGTGGAGCGGCTGCGCCTGCTTCTGGTCCTCACCGTGGCGGACATCCGCGCGGTCGGCCCCAACACCTGGAACAGCTGGAAGGCCGCCCTGCTTCGGGACCTCTACTGGCGTACCGAGCAGGTGTTGAGCGGCGGCCTGGCCACCGAGGCGCGGGACGCGCGGGTGAACGCGGCCAAGGAGGCGCTCGAGGCGGCGCTGGAGGGATGGCCCAAGAAGGACGTCTCGGCGCACTTGGCGCGCGGCTATCCGTCCTACTGGCTGTCGTTCGACACCGAGACCCACGCGCGTCATGCCAGGCTCGTGCGGGCCGCCGAGAAGTCCGGCGACCCGCTGACGGTCGACACCCGGGTCGACCGCTACCGCGAGGCCACCGAGGTCACGATCTACACGGCCGACCACGCCGGGCTGTTCAGCCGGATCGCCGGGGCCATGGCGGTGGCCGGCGCCTCGATCGATGCCGCCCGGATCTTCACGCTCAAGAACGGCATGGCGCTCGACGGCTTCTATGTGCGCGGCGCCGAGGGCGGCCCCTTCGATCGGCCGAAGCAGCTGGCGCGCCTCTCCGTGGCCATCGAGCAGACCCTCTCCGGGCGCCTCAAGCCGGTACAGGAGCTGGCCCGGCTGCGCTCGCCGATTCCCAGCCGGCTCCGTGTCTTCAAGGTGCAGCCGCGGGTCCTGATCGACAACAAGGCGAGTGCCACGCACACGGTGATCGAAGTCAATGGCCGCGACCGGACCGGCCTGCTCTACCAGGTGACACTGGCGCTCACCAAGCTGCAGCTCATGATCCACAGCGCCAAGATCTCGACCTATGGAGAGCGCGCGGTGGACGTGTTCTACGTGCAGAACGCTCTGGGCGAAAAGATCGAGAACGAGACCAGGCTGAAGCGGATCCGCGAGAAGCTACTCAAGGTCCTCGAGCAGCCCGAGGAAAAGCCGGCCAAGACGGAGAAGAAGCCGACGAAGACGACGCCGGCGCGCAAGCCCGAAAGGAAACCGGCCGCCAGAACCACGCGCGCCACGGCCCGCTAGGCGGCCGCGTGG
>CAMYKD010000003.1 GCA_947258885.1 uncultured Kiloniellales bacterium
TCGTCGAGCAGGACACGGAAGACCCGTACCGGACGGGCGATGTTCTTGACGTCCTGCTCGCCCAGGTCCTCGTACCCGAAATTGAGCTTGGTCTCGACCTGGCGATAGGCGTCACCCGAAATGCAGATGCCCCCTGGCTCGGCCAACTTCTGGAGCCGGTCCGCGACGTTAACGCCGTCGCCGTAGATGTCCTCACCCTCGACGATCACGTCGCCCAGGTTGATGCCGACGCGGAATTCGATCCGGCGGTCTTCGGGCACCCGGGCGTTGCGCTCGGCCATGGCGCGCTGGATCTCGACGGCGCATTGGACAGCGTCCACGACGCTCGCGAACTCGACCAGCGCCCCGTCGCCCATCAGCTTGACGATACGCCCATGGTGCGCGGCGACCTTGGGGTCGATCAGCTCTGCGCGGTGCGACTTGAGCACAGCGAGCGTGCCCGCCTCGTCCCTGCCCATATGGCGGCTGTAGCCGACCACATCGGCGGCGAGGATGGCGGCAAGCCTTCTATCGATACGTTGCGGTTCCAAGGGAGATACCTCCCTTAGCAGACCCCGCTCGCGGGAGGAGTATACATCAGATCGCTATCGAGAGTCGAACCGTAAGACGGTGCTGTATTGTCGGGTGCGAGGCCTCGCTCTCCAATCTTGGGCGTTCTCAAATTCCTTGATTAAGAATACTCCTCATGGCGGTCGAGCCTGTCGCCCGGAGGTCTGTTCCGGGTCATGGCCTGCCGGAGAAAGCGAGCGGTGGGACCGACCGGAGCTGAGGGGAGTGCTGACATATAGAGCGATGTCGGGGCCGATGAGTTTTCAGACGCACGATCCTCGCGTCGAGAGCGCGGGCCTCTCCTTGACGCGCAGGGCGGCGACAGCCTCGTAAATGGCTTTCGCGGCCCCCAGTTCTTGGCCGACGAGAGCACGCCCCAGCGCCTCCACGGCCTTTACCGCTGCACGTGCCTTGTCGCCTTTCGGCGGTGTCGGGTCGATTCTGACGCCCACAACCACCTCCTCGCCGGGCCTCCTGCGCGAGTTAACTTAGCATGGTGACCTGTGGACGAATACACCTGCCGGCACATTTCGGACGCCGACAGTATTTGCTGGCGGCAATTTCCCAAATGATTTCTCTCAGCCATCGAGAACGGCAGCACCATCAGGCCTGTTGCGGTGACCGGGCACGCCGGTCTTGCGGCCGGGTCCTGGCCGCGTGTTGTCACAGGGGCGGCGGCGAATTCAGTTCAGCTTGGTCGAGAGCTCGTCGATCGAGTCGTCGATGATCTTCTTGGCCTTGGCGGGCTTGACCTCTTCGGCGATCAGCTTGGCGGCGGCGGCGAGGGCGACGTCGACGGCCTGGTCGCGCACCTCCTTCAGGGCCGCCGCCTCGGCCTGGGCGCGGCCGCGGCCTCGCCGCGGATGCGCCGGGCCTCCTCCTTGGCGTGCTCGACGATCTTCTCGGTCTCGGCGACGGCGTCGCGCTGCTTGCGCTCGTATTCGGCCAGGGTCTTCTGGGCCTCCTCGCGCAGGGTCTGGGCCTCGTCGAGCTGCGCCTTGATCCGTTCGGCCCGGCCGTCCAGCGCGGCCAGCGCGGCCTTGGCGATCGGCCGGACGGTGAGGACGACGAAGATGACGAAGCCGACCGCGACCCAGAACGTGGGGTTCGAGAAATCCATGGTCAGTCGCTCCCGCGCATCGCCGCCTTGACGGCGGCGCCGGCGGCCTCGGCATCGACCTCGACGCCGATCAGGCGCCGCGCCGCCGATTGGGCGACCTCGGCCGCGACCTCGCCGATGTTGCGGACCGCCGCCGTCTTGGCCTCGAGGATGCCCGCCTCGGCGGCCTTGACGTCCCCGGCCAGCTTGGCGGCCAGGGTCTCGTGCTGCTTGGCGGCCTCGGCGGCCATCTCGTCGGAGGCCTGGCGCAACAGGCCCTGGGCCTCGTCCCTGCCCTCGGCCATCCGCTTGTCGTAGGCCGCCAGCACCTTCTCGGCCTCCTGCTTGGCCGCGGCGGCCCGGTCGAGATCGTCGTCGATCTTCCGCTGCCGGGCCTCCAGCACGTCGGCGACCCGCGGCAGGGCGAGCCTGACCAGCACCCAGTAGAGGGCGACGAAGGAGATCACCAGCCAGAAGATCTGTCCCGCGTAGGTCGAGGGATCCAACTGGGGCATGGCGTTACCTCCAGGCTCGCGTCGGCGGCGGCGCGGGGGCGCGGCGGATCAGCCGAACAGGATCAAGAGCGCGATCACCAGCGCGAAGAGCGCGATCGCCTCGACCAGGGCGAAGCCCAGCATGGTCATGGTGAAGACCTCGCCGCGGGCGCTCGGGTTGCGGCCGACCGCGACGATGAACGACGAGAAGATGCTGCCGATGCCGATACCCGACCCGATCACCCCGATGACGGCGAGGCCCGCGCCGATGAGTTTTGCGGCTTCCAGTTCCATGTCTCTGTTTCCCTCTGGTCGATTTGGTGGTTAGCCCGATTGCCGCACCGGCCGATCAGTGCATGTGCAGCGCGTCGTTGATGTAAAGGCAGGTCAGGATGGTGAAGACGTAGGCCTGCAGGAAGGCGATCAGGATCTCCAGGCCGGTCAGCGCCACGACCAGCGCCAGCGGCAGCACGCCGAAGACGCCCATCAGCGCCACGAAGCCGGCGATCACCTTGAGCAGGGTGTGGCCGGCCAGCATGTTGGCGAAGAGCCGCACCGACAGGCTGATCGGCCGCGACAAATAGGAGATCACCTCGATCGGAATCAGCAGCGGCCACATCCAGATCGGCGCGCCCGGCGGCACGAAGAAGCTGAAGAAATGCACGCCGTGCCGCAGGAAGCCGAGCACCGTCACGCCGATGAAGACGACGATGGCCATGGCGAAGGTGACGACGATCTGGCTGGTGAAGGTGAAGCTGTAGGGCACCATGCCGAGCAGGTTGCCGAACAGGATGAACATGAAGAGCGTGAACAGCAGCGGGAAGTAGCGCCGCCCCTCGTTGCCGACGGTGTCGCGGATCAGGTTCGCCACGAACTCGTAGCTGAGCTCGGAGATCGACTGCAGGCGGCCGGGGACCAGAGCGCCCCGGCGCGTTCCGAACACCATGAGGGTCGTGACCAGCAGGACGGCGATCACCATCATCAGCGAGGCGTTGGTGAAGGACAGGTCGAGGCCGCCGAGCTTCAGCTCGGCGATGGTGTGGATCTCGAACTGCTCCAGGGGGCTGTGGCCGCCGCCGCCATGGCCGCCGCCGTCGACACCGGCCTCCGTCGTGGTCTCAACCATTCCGCCGTCTCATTCCCGTCCAGGACCGGGCCGGTCGCCCGGCTCCCGGTCTTTCCCGTCCTTATCCCGCTCGGTCTTTTCGTAGCCGACCGAATAGCCGTAGCCGCGCATCACGCGAAACACGTTCATGATCCCGGCGGCGCTGCCCAGCAGGAAGAAGACGATCAGCAACCATGGCTTGGTCCCCAGCCATCTGTCCAGCAGCACTCCGATCCCGACCCCGACCATCAGGGCCGCCAGGATGTCCACGGCGACCCGGAAACCCAGCCCCATCCCCGAGCCGGAGGACCGACCCGCGGCCCGCTTTCCGCGATCCTTCTCAGCGCTTCGTCTGGCCTGCGCCTCGCTCAGGCGCTCGTCCAGGTTCTTCAGCGATGACGGATCGTCGGGTTCGGTCATGATACCAAAGATCACTGATAATGACTCATCTCATGAGAGCGGATCGGGTCGCCCGGGTAGGCGCGGTGCGCAGCGCGATGCGTGCATCGGGCAAGCGCCGCAACGCCCCCGGCGACCCGATACGCCCCACCCGCAGGGCCGGGCGATTTTGGCCGCCAGCCGCGTTGCGCGCCGCTTGTTGTACGCGCACAACGGCGCAGCGCGCGCCTTGCTGGCGGCCAAAATCGCCTCGGTGAAATGCGTCATTATCAGTGATCTTTGGTATGAGTCCTGAGCCCCCCGTCGCCATGCCCCAAAGGCGCGCGCACATTAGGTTTGGCCCCGGGCCCTGTCAAGGCGGTTTCCGGCCGCCGGGCGCTCCCAAAACCCTTGGAATACCGGCGTCTTCGCGCGCCCGCGTCAGGCGCTTTCGCGCAGCTCCTCGGCGGACTCCAGATCGACCGAGACGAGTTGGCTGACGCCGCGCTCGGACATGGTGATGCCGAACAGGCGGTCCATGCGGGCCATGGTCATGCGGTGGTGCGTGATGATCAGGAACCGGGTCTCGGTCTTTTCGGCCAGCTCGTCGACCAGCGTGCAGAACCGGTCGACGTTGGCGTCGTCGAGCGGCGCGTCGACTTCGTCCAGCACGCAGATCGGCGCCGGGTTGGTCAGGAAGACGGCGAACAGCAGCGCCAGCGCGGTCAAGGCCTGCTCCCCACCGGACAGCAGCGACAGCACTTGCAGACGCTTGCCGGGCGGGCTCGCCATGATCTCCAGCCCGGCCTCCAGCGGATCGTCCGATTCGACCAGCTTGAGGTGGGCCCGGCCGCCGCCGAACAGCCGCTCGAAGAGCGCCGAGAAATGGCCGTCGACCTTTTCGAAGGCCGCCAGAAGGCGCTGGCGCCCCTCGCGGTTGAGGCTGGAGATTCCTTGCCGCAGGCGCGCGATGGCCGAGACCAGGTCGGCCCGCTCGCTCTGCATCGTGGTGATTTCCCGGTCCAGGTCCGCGGCCTCCTGCTCGGCGCAGAGGTTCACCGGCCCCATGTTGTCGCGCTCGCGGATCAGGCGCGCCAGCTTCGACTCGACCTCCTCGAGGGCGGGCAGGTCCTGGCCCGGGTCGGCCTCGGCCTGCTCGAGCAGCTCCTCGAGACCGCAGTCGAGCCTTTCGCGCGCCCTCTGCGCCAGTGTGTGCAGGGCCTGCTCGCGTTGCACCAGCGCGGCCTCGCTGCGCACCCGGTCCTCGCGGGCCTGGGCGAGCGTCTGCTCTTCGGCCTTGAGCGCGCTGTCGGCCGCGGCGAGCCGGGCTTCGCCCTCGGCCAAGGTGTCGGCCGCGGTCTTGCGCCGGGCCTCGGCGTCCTCGATCTCCGCGGCCAGGGCGTCGCGGCGCGCGGCGAATTCGGCCGGGCGGGCGGCGAGCGCGTCCAACTCCCGCTGCGCCTCGACCTGCCGGCCCTGCAGCGCCTCGAGATGTTGCGTCGCCTCCGCGGCGCGCCGCGTCCAGGACTCCGTCTCCCGGTCGACGGCGGCCAGCCGCTGGTGCCGCGAGTCCGACTCGCGGGCCAGGCGGTCCACGGCGCTCTGACACTCGCTCAGCGCGGCCCGCCGTTCGGCCAGCTGCGCGCGGAGACCGGCAATCTCGGCGCGCGCCGCGGTCAGGTCCGGCAGGGCCGAGCGGTCGCCGGCGGTCTGGGCGAGCGCCGCCTCGCATTCGCCGATCTCGCCCCGCAAGCGCTCGGCTGTTTCCTGCAGCGCCGCCCCGCGGGACGTAGCGGCCGCCACCTTCTGGGCGAGCTCGGCCTGTTTGTCACGGGCCGCGGCGACCGCGCCGAAAGCGGCATCCACGGCGGTTCGGGCGGTGCGTTCGGCGCCACCGGCCTGCTCCGCCTTGTCGCGGGCGGCGCTGTAAGCGGCCGCGCGGTCGGCGGCGCGGCGCTCGGTCTCGGGCAGCGCCGCGCGCAGGTCGGCAAGACGATTGCGTTGCGCCAGGCGGGTCGCGGCGGCGGTCGGTGCCTCGGCCGCGGCGGTGAAGCCGTCCCAACGCCAGAGGGCGCCGTCGCGCGTGACTAGCCGCTGGCCGGGCGCGAGCGTGCTCTGCAGGCGGGCGCCGGTGGCCGTATCCGGAACCACGCCGATCTGCGCCAGGCGGCGGGTCAGGGCTTCGGGGCCGCCCACCAAAGCGGCCAGGGGTTCTGCTCCATCCGGCAGCGCCGGCGGCTGTCCGTAGGGCGGCAGTGTCGTCCAGTGGGCCGGCGCGGCCTCGTCGGCGGAGGCGCTCAGGTCGTCGCCCAGCGCCGCGCCGAGCGCCAGCTCGAGTCCCGGCTCCACGGTGAGGGTGTCGAGGATCGGCGGCCAGATATCGCTCTGCCCGGGTTGGAGCGTATTGGCCAGGGCGGCGATCTCGGCTTCCAGCTTGGCCTGTGCCGCCTGAACTTCCTGCAGGGCTTCGCGGGTCCGGTTGTCTTCCTCGCGGGCCGCCGACAGGGATGCACCGGCCGTCTCGGCATCCGCGCGCGCGGCGCCGAGCGCGGCCTCCACCGCGGCCAGTTCAGCCGCGGCCTCGCTCAAGGCCATTTCGTCCGCCGGGCTGCGCTCGAGTTGGGTGCGCTCTTCGGCGACCGTCTCGGCCTGGCTCCCGAGGCGTTCCAGCCGTTGCGCGAGTTCCGTCTTGCGGCGCTCCAGGGCCGCGGCGCGGGCCTCGTCGGCCGCCACCCGCTCGGCGAGGTCCCCCAGCGCCGTCTCGCAGTCCGCCGCGGTCCGGGCGGCATCGGCGAGCCGTTGCTCGGCGGCCTGCCCGGCCCCGGCCTCGCCGGCCGCGGCCGCTTTCAAACCCTGTGCGTCGCTCGCGAGCCGTTCGAGGGCGTTGGCGGCGTCCTCGGCCTGCGCGTTGGCCCGTCCCCGGTCGGTCGCGATTTCCGCCAAGTGCTGTTCGGCGCGCGCCTGGGCGGCCGCCGCCTGGGCTTCCTCGCGCGCCAGATTGTCGCGGTCGACCAGAAGACGCTGCAGCGCGGCGGCGGCGCTCGCCTCGCGCTGGCGCAGGTCGGGCAGCACGGTGGAGGCCCTTGCCTGTTCGGTCGATGCGGCCGCCGCGCTTCGAGTCCGCTCGCGGACCGTCGCCTCGCAGTCCGCGAGGTCGCGGCGTGCCTGCTCGAGGGCCGCCTTGGCCCGCTCGGTCTCGACGTGCAGCAGGATCGCTTCGTTGCGCCGTATGTGGCCGGCCAGGTTGCGATAGCGGCTTGCCTGGCGGGCCTGGCGTTTCAGCCCCTTGAGTTGGGCCTCAAGGGTGGCGACGACGTCGTCGAGGCGTTCCAGATTGGTTTCCGCGGCGCGCAAGCGCAGTTCGGCCTCGTGGCGCCGGGAATGCAGGCCGGTGATGCCGGCGGCCTCCTCAAGGAGGGCGCGCCGCTCCGCCGGCTTGGCGTTGACCAGCGCGCCGACCCGGCCCTGGCTGACCATCGCGGTCGAATGGGCGCCGGTGGCGGAGTCCGCGAAGAGCAGCTGCACGTCGCGCGCCCGCACGTCCCGGCCGTTGACCCGATAGTTGGAGCCGCTGTCGCGCTCGATCCGGCGTGCGACCAGGAGATCGTCCGTGTCGTTCATGCCGGCCGGCGCCGTGCGGTCGCGGTTGTCGAGCGCGATCTCCACCTCGGCGATGTTACGGCCCGGCCGCTGGGCGCTGCCGGCGAAGATGACGTCGTCCATCTCGTTGCCGCGCATGCGCTTGGCCGAAGTCTCGCCCATGACCCAGCGCAGCGCCTCGACCAGGTTCGACTTGCCGCAGCCGTTCGGGCCGACGACTCCCGTCAGCCCGGGGTCGATGTAGAGCTCGGTCGGGTCGACGAAGGACTTGAACCCGCTCAGCCGTAACTTCGTGAATTGAACCAAGTGCCCTCTGTCCTCCTGACGCGGAGCACCGCCGCTCCGCTCGATGAACCTCGACCGGCCGCTATTCCGCCTTTGCCAGCAGCTTTCCGAACTGCTCCGGCCCGAGCGCCCCTTCCACCTTCTCGCCGTTGATGATGAAGGTCGGCGTCGAGTTGATGTTGTAGGCCTGCTGGCCGTCGATCTTCTGCTTCAGAATGTGGTCCATCTCCTCCTTATCGGCGAGGCAGGCGTCGAAGCCCTTCTGATCGATGCCTGCGAAACGCGCGACTTGCGCCAGGGCGGCGGTCGGGTCCTTGGCCCGGGACCACTGCGCCTGGCCCCGGAACAAGGCGTCCAGGAAGCTGAAGTAGGCGTCGCCCTCGACACAGCTCGCGACCGCCGCGGCGCGCAGCGCCAGGCCGTCGAGCGGAAAGTTGCGGTAGACCAGGCGCGCCTTGCCCGGCACGATCCAGATCTTCTTGATCGCCGGCAGGGTGTCCTTGTGGAAACGGGCGCAGTGCGGACAGGTCAGCGAGGAATACTCGATGATCGTGATCGGGGCGTCCGGATTGCCCAGGATCCGGTCCTCTTCGGTGACCGGGACCTCGTCGGCCCGTGCCCGCGGCACGCGCAGGAGCGCCGGGACGCCGGGAAGGACTGCCAGCGCCGCGGCACCATTTACCAGTATCTGCCTACGTTTCATAGTCTACCTACCATATATTGTGCATGCTAGTGGGCAGCGCCCGATTCGACAAGGGTTCGATGAGACCCGGTCTCTGTGACGGAATTTGGGCGAGTGTAGAGCCCATCGGTAACCAAATAGTAACCATAACCGAACTTCACGGATCGCCGTTCCGGCCGGTTTCCTGCCGCACCGCGCGGCCGAGCTTTTCGAGCGCGCCGCGCAGCGCCGCGTCGCCGACCGTGGCGGTCTGCTCCCGCAGGCGCGCTTCTTCGGCCGGTGTGAGCGGCGCCGGTGGCGGCCGGGCCGGGGACCGGTGTCTGCCGAGTGGTCCTTGCTGCAGGCGCAGCCGCGCCACGGCGCGGTAGCCGAGATACCCGTTGACCCGTTCGATCACCAGCGGCTCCAGATGCTGCAGGGCCAGCGCGTGGGCCGACTCGACGCGGAGCGTCAGGGTCCCCTCGCCGCCCCGCGACAGCCCGCGCGGCAGCGAGACCGCGGCCAACTCTGCGCCGACGACGCTCGGCCAGTCGGCGATCAGGCCGCCCTCGGCGAGCCCGCGGCGGCCGAAGGCCTTGCCGGCCACCTTGGGCAGGCTGGCCGCCAGGGCGCGCAGGGCGCCGCCGCGCCGCCGGCTCGCGCCGCCCTTGTCCCTATCCGCCTGCCGTTTCGCCATGGCCCCCGCGGTGTGTCTCTTGATTCAACCGGTGCCGCACTGGCACCGCGGACTGCATCAGTATATGAGGGAGCCATGGCCCCGCTTGCAAGCTCCAGGGCGAGATTGCCGGCCCCGGTCGTCGCGAACGACCTGTTGGCTTGGTACGACCGCCACGCGCGGTCGCTGCCGTGGCGCGCGCCGCCGGGGCGGCGGGCCGATCCCTATACGGTATGGCTCAGCGAGATCATGCTGCAGCAGACCACGGTTGCCGCCGTCGGGCCCTATTTCGCCGCGTTCCTGGCCCGTTGGCCCAGCGTCGAGGATCTGGCCGCGGCGCCGCTCGACGCGGTGCTGACCGCCTGGGCCGGCCTCGGCTACTACGCCCGGGCGCGCAACCTGCATAGCTGCGCACGGATCGTCGCCGGAGAGCGGGGCGGCCGCTTCCCCGACAGCGAGGGCGAACTCCTGAAGCTGCCCGGGATCGGCCCCTACACCGCGGCGGCGGTCGCGGCCATCGCCTTCGGCCGGCCTGCCGCCGTGGTCGATGGCAACGTGGAGCGGGTGGTCGCTCGGCTCTTCGCGGTCGAAACGCCCTTGCCCGCGGCCAAGTCGGAGCTGCGTGCCCTGGCCGCGGATCTGACCCCGGAGGAACGGCCGGGCGACTACGCCCAGGCGATGATGGACCTCGGCGCGACGCTCTGCCTGCCGCGCACCCCGCGTTGCGGGCGCTGTCCGCTCGCCGGGTGCTGCGCCGCGCGCGCCGCCGGCACGGCCGAGGGCCTGCCGCGCCGCAGCCCCAGGCCGCCGCGCCCGACCCGGCGCGCCGTCGCCTTCTGGGCGGTCGACCCGGCCGGTGCCGTGCTGCTGCGCCGGCGGCCCGAAAAGGGGCTTCTGGGGGGCATGATGGAGCTGCCCTCGACCGAATGGCGCGAGGAGGCCTGGGACGAGGCCGAGGCGCGCGCCAGGGCGCCCCTGACCGCCCGCTGGACCGAGCTACCCGGTATCGTGCGCCACACCTTCACCCATTTTCATCTGGAGGTGCGGGTCTGGGCCGGTCGGGCCGGGCAGGGGTCCGCACCGGCCGCGGGCCGCTGGGTCGCGCTCGACGATCTGGGCGCGGAGGCGTTGCCCAGCGTCATGCGGAAAATCGTCCGCCACGCCCTGGAAGGCGCGGCCGGATAGTCTCTTCCGGAAGGGGCCGCTAGGCGCCCAGGAACTTGACCCCCAGCCTCTGGCGGTAGCGCCAGCAGACCTCGCAGTGGTGGATCGGGCCGCCCGGTATCTTGAGGCTGAACCGCTTGGGGCAGTTGGCCGTGTCCGTGGGTTGCAGCGCCGCGCCCTTGCTGGTCTGGTTCAGGATGGTGCAACTCATGACCTTGTCGACGTCCTGGAAGATGATCTGCGCCACCTGCCTGACGTCGTCCGTGCCGTCGTCGCCCTCCAGCTTTTCCTCGAACGGCAGCTTCTGGCCGTTGCTCGATTGCCTCGGGCCCGAGGCGCGTTGAAGCGCGGACTCGATACGGGCGGCGAGCTCCAACTTGCCGTAAGGCTTGATCAGGTAGTCCTGGACCCCGAGGCTCAACCCCTCGATCGCCTTGTCACGCTCCACCAGGCCGGACTGCAGCAGCACCGGGGCGGTCACTTCGGCGGCTCTCAGCTTTTGGAACACTTCGTAACCGTCCATCTGCGGCAGCATCACGTCCAGCAGGATGATGTCGTATTTCTCGCGAGTGGCGCAGGCGACGGCCTCCTCGCCACAGTCGACCGTATCGCAGCTGAAGCCCAAGGACTCGAGCATCAGCTCGATGCTCTTGGCCATCTGCGCGTCGTCCTCTACCAGAAGTACTCGCATTGGCTTCTGTTCCCTGAGTAAATACTATTAAAACGAGCAAACCGTTCAAGAAAGCCATAATTTCATTTTCGAGTAAAAAAAGTGGAAACATTCTCGAAGGCAGGTTGGGAAAATACACCTCATACGAGCAGTGCCGTGGGATCGGGTCCGGATCCCGGCCGGTGCCGCCCGGAAACCTGAATTACAGGTCTGAAGACAGCCGGCGTGTGGGGCTCGAGGTTGCGAACCGCCGGAAAGAATTCGACGAGACCGAGACCGGCCTGGAGTTCCAGCTTGGCGCCGGCCTCGGCTGAGCGCTGACCGACGCCCTGACGCTGTCGCTCGACGGCCGCCTCTTCGTCGCATTCGTCTCCCCCGTCGCCGATCCGAGACAGTGCGGCATCGGCGGCGAAGGGTCCAACATGGGATACAAGAACAGTACGTTCCGGCTCGGCTTGCGCTACCAATTCCGAGGCAAGGACCGCGTTCGCCGCTCAGGTCAGCTCCGCGCGCAGCTTCTGACGCAGGATGTCGATCGGCACCAGCTTGCCCTCGACGTCGAGGTTCCAGAACTGCCAGCCGTTGCAGGCCGGCGCGCCCTGGACGTGGGCGCCGGCCTTGTGGATCGAGCCGCGAAAGTCGGCCGTGATCAGTGTGCCGTCGGCGCGCACCTTGGCGGTCCAGCGCCGGCCCGGCCCGAAGAGGAGGGTGCCGGGCTCGAGCAGGCCGCGCTCGACCAGCCAGCCGAAGGGAATCCGCGGCTCGGCGCGCTTCGACGGAGTTTCGACCAGGGCCGGATCCTCGACCGGCCGCACCTTGGCGATGCGCCGTTTCGCCATCTCGGCATATTGCGGCTCGCGCTCGATGCCCAGATAGCGGCGGTGCAGGCGCTTGGCCACCGCCGCCGTTGTGCCGCTGCCCAGGAAGGGATCGAGGACGACGTCGCCCGGCCTGGTCGCGGCCAGGACGACTCGGTGCAGCAGCGCCTCGGGCTTCTGGGTCGAGTGGGCCTTGCGCCCCTCCCCGTCCTTCAGGCGCTCGCCCCCGGTGCAGATCGGGATCAGCCAGTCGCTGCGCATCTGCAGGTCGTCGTTGAGCGCCTTCATGGCGGCGTAGTTGAAGGTGTAGCTGGCCTCCTGGTGCTTGGCCGCCCAGATCAGGGTCTCGTGCGCGTTGGTGAAACGCCGGCCGCGGAAGTTCGGCATCGGGTTCGACTTGCGCCAGACCACGTCGTTCAGGATCCAGTAGTTCAAGTCCTGCAGGCAGGCGCCGACCCGGAAGATGTTGTGGTAGCTGCCGATCACCCAGATCGTGCCGTCGTCCTTGAGGACGCGCCGCGCGGCGCCCAGCCAGGCCGTCGTGAAGGCGTCGTAGTCGGCGAAGCCGGCGAAGCGGTCCCAGTGGTCGTCGACCCCGTCGACCCGGCTCTGGTCCGGCCGTGTCAGCTCGCCGGCCAGCTGCAGGTTGTAGGGCGGGTCGGCGAAGATCATGTTGATCGAGCGCTCGGGCAGGCGCTCCATCTCCGCGATGCAGTCGCCCAGGCGAACGATATCGGTCTGCAACTTTCGATGCCCCCGCTGTGCGCGAAAGGCGGCATCCTGAGTCATACCGGACTCGACGTCAAGAGTCTTGTGACTCAACGGGTTATATCGAGAGTCTCACGCACCGGTCTAAATGACCGCCGGTGCTCGGGCGTGACCCCCAGGCGGGAGAGGGCGGCGCGGTGCTCGGCGGTGCCGTAACCCTGGTTGCGTTCCCAGCCGTAGCCGGGGCGAAGGCGCGCCAGTTCCGCCATGTGCCGGTCGCGCGTCACCTTGGCCGCGATCGAGGCGGCGGCGACCGAGAGGCTGCGCTGGTCGCCCTTGACCACAGTCTCGACCGGGCAGGGCAGGTCCGGCGCCCGGTTGCCGTCGACCAGCGCCGCGTCGGGCACGAGGCCGAGGCCGGCCACGGCCCGCGCCATGGCCAGCAGGCTCGCCTGGAGGATGTTCAGCGCGTCGATCTCGGCCACGCTGGCCTCGCCCAGGCCGATGCGCGCGCCGCCGGGCGCGGCCGCAACGAGCCTCCGGTAGAGCCCCTCGCGCGCCGCCGGACTCAGGCGCTTGGAATCGTCGAGCCGCGCCAGCAGCGACGGGTCGAGGGCATTCCGATCGAGCCAGGCCGCGGCGGCGACCACCGGGCCGGCCCAGGGACCGCGCCCGGCCTCGTCGATACCGACCACGACACGGCCATTGTTGGCACCGAGGCGGGTCTCCAGCGAAAAATCCGGCATTACTCGGCTGGGCTGCCGCGCGAGGGGGCCGAAGGCTCCGGTTCGGAGGTCGGGCCGTCCCTGGTCTCGTCCGGCCGGTCGCCGGTCCGGGGCAGGACCTGGGCCAGCCAGCGGGCGGCGCCGGCCCGCGCGCCGGTCATGCCGATCCTCATGCGGGCGCTCGGCGATGCGGAGGGGTCGCGTGCTTTCCGGTCCTCGCGCTCGGCCCGATCGGCCGTTCCGCGGGACAGCCGCAGGATGCCGCTCAGCCAGCGGCCGGCGCCGGCCGCCAGCTCGGTCACCCGGCCCTCGGCGCGGCGGGTCGAGCGGACCAGTGCGCTCGCCTCCTTGCCGTAGGTCAGCCGCAGGGTCTCGCGCGGCGAGGTGACGCCCATCAGGGCGACGCGGTGCAGGCGCCGCGCGGTCTCCAGCCAGAACGGGCTGATCACCAGCGAGAGCACGGTGACCGCGACGATCAGCCGGTAGTTCTCGGGCGTGACCGAGCCGATGCCGACGCCGAGCGCCGCCAGGATGAAGGAGAACTCGCCGATCTGCGCGAGCAGCACGCCGGACAGGAAGGCGCTGGGCCAGGATTCGCCCAGCAGGCCGAGCAGGCCGACGTTGAGCGCGGTCTTGAACACCGTGATGAAGACGACCACCGCCAGCACGGTCCAAATGTTGTCCCAGATGAAGCGAAGGTCGATCAGCAGGCCGATCGACAGGAAGAAGGCCATCATCAGCACGGACTGGATCGGCGCCGTGTGGTGGATCATGATCCGCCGGCTGGTCGAGTTGCCGATCACCAGGCCGGCCAGGAAGGCGCCGTAGGCGGCCGACAGGCCGAGCAGACCCGAGAGCGCGGCGGCGCCGAAGCAGAAGGCCAGGCCCGCGAGCGGCGTCAGGTCGACCGACTTGCCGACCAGCCTGGCGAAGGGCAGGCGGATTTTTTGCCGTTGGCTCAGATAGATGATGAGCAGCGCCAGGAAGACGAGCGACAGGGCCACCTGGACCAGTGCGGCGAAGCCGATGGTCCGGCCGCCGCCGAACGAGCCCACGATCAGCATCATGGGCACCACGGCCAAGTCCTGGGCGATCAGCACGCCGACGGTCACCTGGCCGATGCGGGTCCGCAGCTCGCCGATGTCCTGCAGCATCTTGATGGCGACCGCGGTGCTCGAGATCGCCACCACGAAGCCGAGCAGGACGATCTGGGCCATCGGCCAGTCGAGCAGCCGGCCGAGGCCGAGCATGGCCACGAGGGCGACCGCGATCTGCAGGGCCGTGGTGGCCAGCGCGATCTTCCAGACCGCGCGGAAGCCGCGCAGCGACAGCTCCATGCCGATCAGGAACAGCAGCATGAGCACGCCGAGCTCGGCCAGCTGCCGGATGGTCTCGCGGTCGTCGACCAGGCCGAGGCTCGAGGGGCCGAGGATCACGCCGGCCAGGATGTAGCCGGCCACCGCCGGTTGATTGAAGCGCCGCATCACCATCCCGCAGATGAGCGCGGCGAGCGCGACGATCGCAAGGCCGGTCAGTTGGGCATGGTCAGAGGCCGACTCCATAAAGGCGAAGTCTAGCAGAAACCACTAAGCGGTCGTTTAAAACGATGCGGCGATTCCATGGCAATCGCGTTTTGTGAGGGGGCCCGGTCCGACGAGTGGCGCGTCGTGGGGGCATCCTCAGAACAATGACAGCTGCGGGCTCTGCGGGCGGGGCGGCGTGAACTGGGTGGTGTCGAGCTGCCAGTCGTTCTTGACGAAGCCGTGCTTCTTCGAGGCGATCTCGAAACGACGGGCCAGCATCTCGGCGTAGGGGCCGCTGCCGGTCATGCGCCGGTGCCAGGCCGGGTCGTAGAGCTTGCCGCCGCGGGTTTCGCGGATCAGGTTGAGGACGTGGGCCCTGCGGTCGGGAAAGTGGGCCTCGAGCCATTCCTCGAAGAGTTCCTTGATCTCGCGCGGCAGGCGCAGCAGCAGGTAGCCGGCGGTCCGCGCGCCGGCCGCCGCGGCGGCTTCGAGGATGGTCTCCAGCTCGCCGTCGTTGAGCGCCGGGATCATCGGCGCGGCCAGCACGCCGGCCGGCACGCCGGCGCGGTTCAATGCCGCCATCGCCTCGAGGCGGCGCGCCGGAGTGGCGGCGCGCGGCTCCATCTTGCGCGCGAGCGTCTTGTCGAGCGTCGTGACCGAGACCATGACCCGCGCGAGCCTGGCCTCGGCCATGGGCGCCAGGATGTCGAGGTCGCGCACCACCAGGGCCGACTTGGTGACGATGGTGAGCGGATGGCGCGCCCGCCACAGCACCTCGAGCAGCTCGCGGGTGATGCGATGCTCGCGCTCGACCGGCTGATAGGGATCGGTATTGGTGCCGAAGGCGATCGTCTTCGGGCGGTAGCGCGGCTTGGCCAGCTCCTGCTCGAGAAGGGCCGCGGCGTTCGGCTTGGCGAAGAGTCGGGTCTCGAAGTCGAGCCCCGGCGACAGCCCGAGCCAGGCGTGGCTCGGCCGGGCGAAGCAGTAGACGCAGCCGTGCTCGCAGCCCCGGTAAGGGTTGATCGAGCGCTCGAAGGGCACGTCGGGCGACTCGTTGCGGGCGATCACCGAGCGACTCCGGTCCGGCGTCACCCGGGTCGGCAGCCGGGGCGCCTCCGGCTCGTCCGCCTCCGCCGGCGCCCAGCCGTCGTCGACCGCGACCCGCTCTGTAGAACAAGAACGAGAACATAACAAGAACGAATTAACGAACGAATTAACGACTCGGCTCGGGACCACGCGTAAGATCGGGTTAAACCCCCCGCCGCTATGGTGAGCGGGACGAGAGCCCCGGGCAACGGCACCCGAGCGCGATTCCGCAGGGGCCGCCTGCCGGTCGGAGCGTTCGACAGAGCCAGGACCTCGGACTCATGAGCCTGACGGCGAAAGACCACGAAAGGATCTTGGAGAAACCCGGCAAGGCGCGGTGGGTCTACGCCGTCGTAAAGTGGATCCTGGTCCCGCTGTTCCGGCCCCTTCTCCGAATCGGGTTCATCCGCCGTTACCTCGGTGGAACGACAGGCAGCCGCGCCGGCGGGATCTTCGCCTGCCAAAGGCGCGGAGAGCACGACAAGGCCGCAGATCTCGCGATCCAGGCGTTGAAGGCCCACCGGCAACGGCCGAAGGGACCCGGTCGCTTCATGCATCACCATAACTGGTGGCAGTTCATGCGCTACGGGGTCGCCAGCCTCGAGAATTCCGACGACCAGGACAAACGGAACCTGATGATCGCGCTGGCGGAAAGCGGTGTCGAGCCCTTCGAGGGCTACAATGTCGCCTACGCCTTTCTCGCCTTTTCGCGCTGGCAGTACGAGACGGGCGACTACGACGGCGCGATCGAGTTCGCGGAGATCGCCGCCCGTGCCGACGAGACCTGGGCGCAGCCGGACGTCACCCTGGGTTGGTACCGCCTGGCGCTTGGCGGGGGCGACGCCATGGAACATTTGAGCCGGGCGGTATGCAAGGACCACCGGGTCATCTTCCGTATCGCGAACGACGCGGCGTTCCGGCGACATCCGCACATAATGGCAAAGCTGAAGAGCCTCGTGGCCGACGACATCCTGACCGTCCGGGACGAGGCGGACACGGAAGACGACGACAAGGCGGACTGATTTCCGGCGCGGCCTACGCTCGAAGGGCAGGGCTGTGCTATGACCGGGCCATGAGCAGGAACAGCAGCCAGCCGCCGCTTTCCATCGTCATTCCAGCGCTCGACGCGGCCGGGACCCTCCCGGCAACGCTCGCCGCCCTCGAGGAGGGCCGGCGCGCCGGGTTCTTGGCCGAGGTGATCCTGGTCGACGGCGGCTCCTCGGACGGCACTGTAGCGATTGCCGCCGAGGCCGGCGCCGGCGTCGTCGAGGTGGGCGCGCCGGGGCGCGGCCGGCAGCTCGCCAAAGGGGAGGCGGCGGCGCGCGGCGATTGGCTGCTCTTCCTGCACGCCGATACTTGCCTGGCGCCCGGCTGGACTGATGCCGTCGGCCGGTTCCTGTCCGATCCCGCCATGGCCGAGCGCGCGGGCTACTTCCGCCTGCGGCTCGACGATCCGGCGCCGCAGGCCCGGCTCATCGAGCGAATTGCCAACTGGCGGGCGCGGCGTCTCGGCCTGCCCTACGGCGACCAGGGCCTCCTGATCGCGCGCGCCTTCTACGAGGGCCTCGGCGGCTTCCGGCCGCTGCCGCTGATGGAGGACGTCGAGCTGGTGCGGCGCATCGGCCGGCGCCGGCTGGTCGCGCTGGACGGCGAGGCCGTGACCTCGGCGGCGCGCTATCGGCGGGACGGCTGGTGGGCGAGGCCGCTGCGCAACCTGACCCTCTTGTCGCTCTACTTCCTCGGCCTGCCGCCCGGCTGGCTCCGACGGCTCTACGGATGACGCTCCGGCACCACCTGGTGATCTTTGCCCGCGCGCCCCGGCTGGGCAGGGTCAAGCGGCGCCTGGCCCGCGACGTCGGCGCGCTCGCCGCCTGGCGGTTTCATCGCCAGACGACAGAGCGCCTAGTCCGCCGTTTGGCGCGCGATCCGCGTTGGCGCTGCGTGCTCGCGGTTACGCCCGAGCCGGCGCGCTGGCCACCCGGCATACCGCGTCTGGCGCAGGGGCCAGGCGACCTGGGGCAACGCATGGCGCGGGCCATGGCGGCCCAGCCGCCGGGGCCCGTGGTCCTGGTGGGCAGCGACATTCCGGACCTCGGCCCGGCCCATATCGCCCGCGCCTTCCGGGCGCTTGCCGGCCACGACGCGGTCTTCGGCCCGGCCGAGGACGGCGGCTATTGGCTTGTCGGCGTGCGGGACCGGGCGCTTCTGAACGGCCTGTTCCGCGGGGTGCGCTGGTCCACGGCGCATACCCTGGCGGACACGCTGGCCAACCTCGCAGGTAGACGCATCGCGCGGCTCGATGTGCTGGACGACGTCGACACCGGGTCCGACCTCGAGCGCCTGCTCAGCCGCCGTCCAGGTGCTCCTTCAGGCGGGGCATGAGCTCGACCAGGTTGCAGGGTCGCGAGCGCGCGTCGAGCTGGGCGCTGAGGATCTCCTGCCAGCCGTCGCGGCAGGCCCCGGGCGAGCCGGGCAGGGCGAAGAGGTAGGTGCCTCGGGCGACCCCGCCGAGCGCCCGGCTCTGGATCGTCGAGGTGCCGATCTTCTGGTAGCTGATCCAGCGGAACAGCTCGCCGAAGCCTTCGATCTCCTTGTCCATGACTTCCTTGAAGGCCTCCGGCGTGACGTCGCGGCCGGTCACCCCGGTGCCGCCGGTCGAGATCACCACATCGACCCCCGGGTCGGCGATCAGCTCGTCGAGGCGCGCGGTGATGGCCGCCGTCTCGTCCCGGATCACCTCGCGCCCGACGACCTTGTGGCCGTCGGCGAGGATCATCTCCTCCAGGGTGCGCCCGGACTTGTCGTCCTCGAGGCTGCGGCTGTCCGAAATGGTGAGAAGCGCGATCTGGACCGGCAGGAAGTCCCTGGTTCCCTCAATCTTGCTCACGGTGGGCTATCTCCTGGCTGGCGCCGTCGAGGGCGGCATACCCGGGCCAGTCGCCGGCCGCCGCCGCGTCCAGGGAGGGCGACGGCTGACCGAGCCGTGCCCGGTAGATCCAGAAGTTAGACAGTACCCGCTCGATGAACAAGCGTGTCTCGCGCGCCGGCAGGCTTTCGATGAACAGCAGCGGGTCGTCGTCGAAATTCATCCGCCGCTGCCACTTCGCGAGATTGCCCGGGCCGCCGTTGTAGGCCGTGGTCAGGCGGAACAGATTGTCGCCGACCCGGTCGTTCGACAGCAGGTGCGCGACGTAGCGCTGGCCCAGGTCCATGTTGAGCGACGGCTCGAACAGCTGGTTGCGCCTGTGGCCGCGGAACCGCCGGTAGTTGCGGGCGACGAAGCCGGCGGTCGACGGCAGCAGCTGCATCAGGCCGCGCGCGCCGTCCCGGCTCTTGGCCCGCGGGTTGAAGGCCGACTCCTGGCGCATCAGGGCATAGATCAGCGCCCGGTCGATCTTGAAGCCGCCCTTGGGCTGCCACGGCGGGATCGGATAGAGCGCCGCCTCGAGCTTGTCGCCCTGGGGCTGGGCGTGGCCGGAATCGACCAGGCGGCTCGCCAGCTTGAAGGAGAGGGACGGCAGCTTGGCCCGCTCGGCGACCGACAGCAGGGCCTCGACCGCCTCGGGGACGTTCCAGTTCCTGAGACGCAGCAGCTCGCGCTCGGCGCGCCGGTTTTGGCCGGCCTGCATCAGGGCGAGCGCCCGCCGGCTCTCGCGCGTGTTCAGCAGGATCTCCGCGCCCTCGGGCGTGAGCCGATGCGGGCGGAAGTCGAAGCGCGTCTCCATGCCCAACGCGCGGCGCGCCAGCTGGCCGTAGAAGGTCATCGGCGCGTCGGCCGCGACCGCCAGCCAACGGCTCATCTCCTCGGGCTGGCGCAGGCGCAGGTGGGTCCGCGCGGCCCAGTAGGCCCCTGACGACGTGTTCCATCCCGAGGCGTTCCGCGACAGCGCGAGCTGCTCGAAATGCTCCGCCGCCGCGGGCAGGTCGTCGAGCCGCCAAGCGGCCAGGCCGGCGATCCAGTGGGCCATCGGCACATGCTCGCTCGAGCGCTTGGCCGCCGCCCGGGCCAGCGCATAGGCCTTGGAGACCTTGCCGTAGTAGTACCAGGCCGCCGCCACTTCGGCGTAGCCCTCGTCGATCTCGGCCGGGTGGAGCAGACGTTTGGTCTCGCGCGTGGCCAGCAGCCGCTCGGCCGCGCTAAGCCGCGTGCGCATGGCGTGGCGTTTGACCTGCCACTTGATCTGCCGGGCGCGCTTGCGCTTGGCGCGGCTCTGCCGTTTGCTTGGAACAGTGGCGCTCTCGGCCGCGGTCGCGCGTTGAATATTCGGCGACCTGTGGCGGGCCGGCTTGCGCGGCCGGATGTAGTTCTTGGGCCGGCGCTTGACCGCCAGATCGTAGACCGCCTTGGCTCCCGGATGGTCGGCGTAGCGGTCGAGCCAGCGCTTCAGCTCCTTATAGCGCGAGCGGTAGGCCGTCGGGTGCATGTAGCGCTGGAACTGCACGTGGCCCATCAGCATCCGGTCGCCGAGCCGCGCGATCAGCTTGTCGGCGGCCTTCCACTTGCCGCGCTCCTGCAGCCGGAAGATCTCCCGATAGAGCTCGGCGTCGGCGTCCGAAAGCACTTGAGGCAGACCTTCCGTGCCGAGCGTATAGCGGTCTGCCAGGGTCTCGGTTCTCGTCTCGCTTTTTGCGGCGGCTTTGGTTTCGGGGGCCGTCTGGGCCGGGGCCTCGTTCCACGGCGGGACGGCCCGGGCCGAATCGAGGCTCAGGACGGTCAGCGCCAGCGCGACGACGAGTGCGCTCGCGAGCGAACGGGTCAAAGGCAGCAGCAAGAGAAGTCCCCCGAAGAATGATTCACGACAGCTAAGCCCTTTCGCGACAAACGCGCAATAGAGGATGCCATTTGCCCGGTTCATATTTCGTTAACGCCCTCGTTTAACTACAATCCCGGCGGTTCGCGGACTTTCGAGTCTGCCCGTTCAAGAGACACGTGGGGCGTGTCAATAACATGGCGAGAATGCAGCTGGATTCGTCCCGGGTTCGCCTGGCGTCAGGTCTTGGACAGGGGGTCCCAGCCGGTGGCGAGCGCGCGGTGCAGGCTCAAGAGGTCGCGCCAAGCGAGGCGCTTTTGCTGGGGCTGGCGCAGCAGGTAGGCCGGATGCAGGGTCGGCAGAGCCGGGATCGGGCGCGGCAGGCCGCTGTGTTGGTAGGGCCGCCATTGCCCGCGCAGCCGGAGGATGCCCTCGCTGCGGGCGAGCAGGTTCTTGGCCGACATGCCGCCGACCAGGACCAGGTAGTCGGGGGCGGCCAGCTCGATATGACGCTCGGTGAAGGGTAGGCAGGAGGCGATCTCGGCGGCGGTCGGCGTGCGGTTGCCCGGCGGCCGCCAGAACAGCATGTTGGTGATGTAGACGGAAGAGCGGTCGAGGCCGATGCAGGCCAGCATGCGGTCCAGCAGCCGGCCCGAGACGCCGACGAAGGGCAGCCCCTGGCGGTCCTCCTCCGCTCCCGGGGCCTCGCCGATCATCATGACGCGGGCCTCGGGGTTGCCGTCGGCGAAGACCAGGTTCATCGCCGTCGCCTTCAAGGGACAGCCCTCGAAGGTCTCGAGCGCGGCCTCGAGCTCCGCCAGGCTGTTCGCCGCGACCGCCAGCTCCCGGGCCGAGTGCAACGCGGCTTCCGCGGATTCCAGGGGACCGGGTTCCGGCCGCCAGACCGGCGCCTGCCGGTCGGACGCGCCCGCCGCCGGTCGCGATGGAGGCGGTGACGTTCGAGGCGGTGGCGAAGGCGGCGGAGCTTCAGGCCGCGTGCGCGACTCGGGCTCCGCCCGGGGCGCGGTGGTCCGGTCGACGGGGTCTTCGCCGATCGCCTCGTCGGCGCCGGCCTCGATCTGCCACCTGAGCGCCGCGAGCGCGTCGTCCTCATCGCCATGCATGGTCGTAATCTAGCACCGCGCCGCGGCACCGCCTACCACCGCGACGAAAAAGCGTCCGGAACAACCAAATGTTTGATTTAGATCAAAGCGCTAATTCGGGAAATTGCGTCTAAGTCCCTTGGCCTGGACGCGGTGGCGTCCGCTTATCCTGTCGTCGGGGGACCATAACATGGGCGATGATTTCTTGGTGCTCGACGGCGAGTTGACTCGTGACGTGACTCAGCAGGTAAGCCGCTCGACGCCGGTGCCGCCCATCCCCGACTACCTCGAGAAGACCTATTCCTGGGCCTATCTGAACCCGCGCAATGTCCGGCTGCTGGACCGGCCGCTGGTGGTGTCGACCATCCTCTGGGGCAATTTCGGCCGCCTGCTGAGGGCGCTGCTGAGCGAGCTGAAGCCGGGACAGGCGGTTCTGCAGCCGGCCTGCGTCTACGGAAACTTCTCGGTCAGCGTCGCGGATTTCCTCGGGCCCCAGGGCCGTCTGGACGTGTTCGACGTCGCGCCGATCCAGGTCGAGCGGTGCCGGCACAAGCTGGCAGCCTTTCCGCAAGCCACGGTGCGGCTCAGGGACGCCATCGACCTGAGTGGCGGGTCGTACGACGCGGTCTGCTGCTTCTTCCTGCTCCACGAGCTGCCCGACCGCACCAAGCGGCTGGTCGTCGACTCGCTGCTGTCGAGCGTCGCGCCCGGCGGCAAGGCCGTGTTCGTCGATTACCACCGGCCGCATCCGGCCCACCCCCTGAAGCCCCTGACCGGCTTGATTTTCGACCTTCTGGAGCCCTTCGCGAAGGGGCTCTGGGAGCACGAGATCGAGAGCTGCGCCGGGGACGGGGAGGAATTCGCCTGGTCCAAGCAGACCTACTTCGGCGGGCTGTTCCAGAAGGTCGTGGCGAGGCGGCCCCCGCGCGCGCCGGGCTGAACGATCCGATTCCAAGCAGACCGGAAGCGTCCTAGCGGCCTTCGGTCGAGGCCTCGCGGGCGCCGATCAGCGAGCAGAGGATCGGAATGAAGACCAGCGTCACCAGCATCGAGAACGACAGTCCGAAGACGATGGTTGTGGCCAGCGGCTGAAGCATTTCCGCGCCCTCGCCAAGGCCCACGGACAAGGGCAGCAACCCGCATACCGTGGTCAGCGTGGTCATGAGGATGGGCCGCAGGCGCACCCGGCCCGCCTCCACGATCGCGTCGAGCCGGGCGTGCCCGCGATGGCGGAGGATCTCGAAATACTCCACCAGCACGATGGCGTTGTTGACGACGATCCCGGCCAGCATGATCACGCCGAGCCAAACCGGCATCGACAGGGGCATGTCCAGAAGCGACAGGCCGACGGCGACTCCGACCATGGTGAAAGGCACGCCCAGCAGGATGATGAAGGGGTTGCGGAGGGACTCGTACTGCACCGCCATCACCACGAAGACCAGGAACAGCGCCAACCCCAGCAGGATCATCGTCAGGTGGCGGCCCTCCTGCAGCGAGCGGGCGGCGCCGGCGTCGTAAATGCTGTATCCATCGGGCAGGTCCAGGTCCGCCAGATGCCGCCAGACCGCCGCCGAGACATCGCCGAGCGCCGCCTCCCCGGACAGCGAGGCGGTCACTTCCGTGATGCGCCGCTGGTTGTCGCGCAGGATCTCCGCCGGGGAGGACACCAACTCCACCGCGGCCACATCGCCCAGATAGATCGGCGCCGCACCCTTACCGCCGGTCGCGATCATGACCGATTCCAATGCCTGAACGGTGTCGGTGGCGCGGCGCGGCAACCGGACCCGGATATCGTAGCTGCGGTCGTTGTCCAGGTATTGGGTGACCAGCTCCCCTTCCAGGGCCAGGCGTGCGCTGCGCGCGACGGTCTCGACCGAGAGCCCGAGCTCGGCCAGCCGGTCGTGATCGACCCGGAAAACCAGTTCCTCGTGCTGATCCTCCGACGAGTGCACCAGGTTGCGCAGTCCCGCCACCGTCCTGAGACGTTCCACGATCTGGGTACCGATCGCGTCCATCACGTCCTGTTCGGGCCCGGTAATGCGCAGGGTGACGTCGTCGTTGCCACGGCCGGCGTGCACTCCCCGGATCCCGCCGGTCCGCATCCGCACCTTGAAGCCCGCCAGGCGCAGCTTGTCGATGGCCGCCTGCATGCGCTCGACCCAGGCGTCGCTGCCGACGCTCCGCTGTCCGAGCGGGGCGAGCTGCACGGTCATGGAGCTGCGGTTGCTGGTCTCGCGCTGGGTCCGGCCGAAGATCCGCCCGCCGACGATCGTGAACACGGTCTCCACCTCGGGCTGTCGGCGGAACAGGTCCTCCAGCTTTGCGACTTCGCGGTCCATGTCGTCTATCGGAATGCCGGGGTCGGCCACGACGCTCACGCGGATGCGCCCGTCGTCCAGGCTGGGCAGGAAGATCTGCTTCGCCGCCGTCATGCCCCAGATGCCCGCGCTCAGCGAACCGAGCAGCGCGACGATCACCAGCGCGACGAGCGCCGGACGCACCAGGAGCGCGCGCAGAGCGGCGGCATAGCCGCGTGCCAAGGGGTCCATCACCCCGTCGATGGCGCGGCGCACCGCGCCGTCCTTGGTCGCCGGCACCCGGCTGCCGAAGGCCGGGACCAGCGTCAGGGCCACGACCATCGCCGCGAAGATGGCCGCGGTGATGGTGAAGATCAGCTCCCTGAACAGCAGCCCGATAAGCCCTGAAATAAACAGGAAGGGAACGATGGCGGCCAGGTTGGTGCTGGTGGAAGCGACGATGGCGCTGTTGACCTCGCGCGCCGCGTCCTCTCCGGCCTGCAGCGGCCCTTCCCCGGACTTCTGGTGTCGATAGACGTTCTCGAGCATGACGATTGTGCTGTCGACCACCATGCCCACGCCCAGGGCCAGGCCGCCCAGGGTCATGATGTTGAGCGTCAGCCCGCCGAGGCCCATCAGGGCGAAGGTGACCAGGATCGACAGCGGAATCGCGGTGCCGACCACCAACGTGCGGCGGATGTCGCCGAGGAAGACGAAGACGACAAGCATGGCCAGCAACGCGCCGACCAGCGCCGCCTGCGTCGCGTTGCGGAGCGCGTTGCGGATGTAGATCGACTGGTCCGCGATCGGCCGCACGGACAAGTCCCGGGGCAGCAGGTTTTCCGCGCGCAGCCAATCGAGCCGTTCGGTGACGGCCTCGACGACCTTGATGGTGTTGGCGTCGGGCTGCTTCTGGATCGACAGTTTCACGCCCGGTTGGCCGTCCAGGCGCACGCGCAAGCGGTCGTCCTCGTGGCCGTCCACGATTTCGGCCACGTCCCGCAAGCGGACCGTCCCGCCGTCCGGCAGGCGCAGCGGCAGCAGGCCGATCTCCCGGACCGTCGAGAACTTGCCCGAGGTGCGGCCGATGTATTCGCGCTGGTGGGATTCCATCCGGCCCGCCGCTTCCTCGATGTTGCCCCGCTGCAAGGCCGTGACCACGTCGTCGGCGCTCAGCCCCAGACCGCTGAGGCGGAGGGGATCCGGCAGAACCTGGATCTCTCGCACCAGCCCGCCGCCGACCTCCACCGCGGCGACGCCCGGCAGGTTCACGAACCACTTGGAAAAGACGTAGTCGACCCAGTCGCGCAGCTCGACCGGATCGCGCAGCGGCGACGCCGCCACGAACTCCGCCACCGGGATCTGCGCCGGGTCGAACTTGAAGATGATCGGGGGGCGGATGCTGTCGGGCAGAAAGCGCTTGGCCCGATCGAGTCGGGTGCTGGCATCGCGCAGGGCGAGGTCGATGTCCTTGCCGTACTGGAACCTGAGGTCGACGGCCGACGCGCCTTCCGAGGAGCGCGACTGGACGGAGACCGCGTCCTCGGTGATGGCGAGCTGTTCCTCCAGCTGCCGCGTCACCTTGTCTTCCATGATCCGGGCCGAGACGCCCGGGTCGAGAATCCGCACCCGAACGCCCGGGTACATGATCTCGGGCAACAGGTCGACCGAGAGCTGCTGGTAGCTCAGCAGCCCGATCACGCTGACCGCGAGCGCCAGCATGGCCACGCTGACCGGATGGCGGATGGACCATGACGCGAGGCCGCCGCCCCTCGTTGCCGCGGGCCGGAAGAGAGGCGCAGAGGAGGACGTCTTGCTTTCGAGCGCCATCTGGCCCTGGTCCTTATTCGGTTGCCGGCCGTTCGGCGGCGGGCGTGTCGTCCCTCTCCTCATCCGCGTTCGCCACGGTAACGGCCTTGCCCGCGCTCAGATCGAGGAAGCCGCGCACGACCACCGTCTCCCCGTCCTGCAGGCCCTCCAATGCCTCCACCCGATCGCCGAGACGCAGGCCGCTGCGCACGCGGCGAAGCTGTGCCTTGCCGTCGGCGACCACGAAGACGTACTCGCCCTCCCGGTCGTGGCGCAGCGCGGCGAAGGGCAGGACCTTGCGCCGGCTTTCCGCCGTGCGCAAGGTCGCCCGGCACAGCTGGCCGGCGCGCGCGCCCGGCGGCACGGGCGCGAGCTCCACTTCGACGGTGCCCTGGCGCGTCCGCGGATCGATGGTCGGGTGGATCCGGGCGATGCGTCCGAGCCAGACGCCGTCGCCTAGGGCGTCGATGCGAACGTCGACCGCATCGCCTACCTGCAAGCGGGGCAGCATCAGCTCGGAAACCGCGACTTTTGTATAGAGGGTGTTCGGATCGATCACCGTCAGCAGGTGCGTATGGCGCGGGGCCACGTCCCCGGGCTCGACCAGCCGTTCGGTGACGACGCCGTCGAAGGGCGCCTTGATCTCGCCGTACTCGAGACGGGTCCGGAATAGGCTTTCCTCGGCCCGGGCAACCTTGAGGGCCGTTTCGGCGCGATCGAGCTTCTCCTGGGTGGTAACCCGCTTCTTCACCAGCGTCCGGACCCGCGCGAGGTCGGCCTCGGCTTGCGCGCGCACCGCCGCCGCCTTTTCCATCTCCGCCTCCAACAGGCGGCGGTCCATGCGGACCAGCACCTGTCCGGCACGAACCGTTTCGCCCTCGTAGACCGGAAGCGAGTCGACGCGCCCCTCCTCCTGGTTGAAGACGCGGACGCTGCGGCGTGCCGTCAAGGTGCCGGTGCGCACGGTCTCGTGGCGCAAGGGCTCGGAGCGCACCGTCACCACCTCGACCAGATGAACCTTCTGGCCGGCCTTGCGGCCGTCGCCGCTCTTTTCCCGGGCGCCCTGGTCGCAGGCCGCGGGCCCGAGCAGGAGCGCCGCGAAAGCCAGCAGCGACGCCGCCGCGCGCGGCGCCTGCCGTTTGCCTCCGACCCATCGCCGCGACAACGCCTGGAGTTTCGCCATGTCTTCCCACAACAGCCGCGGAAGAAGACCTTCCGGAGATGATAGGAGCATCACCGTCCCGCCTTCCGCAAGCCTTGTCGGTTTCGGCGCTGAACGCCGTCCGCCATTTCCCGTGGCCCGCAAACCGCATCTATACTATGTATCCTGGATCGTTTGGCGGCTTCGGCCGGGTGCGGGGGTGAAGGGCGATGGAACGCGAATTCATGGACTATGACGTGGTGATCGTCGGCGCCGGCCCGGCCGGCCTGTCGGCGGCGATCCGGTTGCGCCAGATGAGCGCCGAGAGCGGCCACGAGGTCAGCGTCTGCGTGCTCGAAAAGGGCTCGGAGGTGGGTGCCCACATCCTCTCGGGCGCGGTGCTCGAGCCGCGCGCCCTCGACGAGCTGATCCCGGATTGGAAGGACAGGGGGGCGCCCCTGAACGCCCCGGTGACCGGCGAGAAATTCATGGTTCTCACCGAGAAGGGATCGTTCGGCGTTCCGGTCTGGACCATGCCGCCGCAGATGTCCAACCACGGCAACTATGTCGTCTCGCTCGGCAACGTCTGCCGCTGGCTGGCCGAGCAGGCCGAGGCCCTGGGGGTCGAGGTCTACCCGGGATTCGCCGCCGCCGAGGTGCTGTTCGACGAGCAGGGCCGAGTCGCCGGCGTGGCCACCGGCGACATGGGCGTGGCCGGGGACGGCAGCCACAAGGACAGCTATCAGCCGGGCATGGAGCTGCGCGCCAAATACACGTTCTTCGCCGAGGGCTGCCGCGGCTCGCTGTCGCAGTCCCTGATGGAGCGCTTTGCGCTCCGCGAGGGCTCAGATCCGCAGGCCTACGGCCTCGGCCTCAAGGAGCTGTGGCAGCTCGACCCGGCCAAGCACAAGGCCGGCACGGTGATCCATACGGCCGGCTGGCCGGTCGACGGCAAGACCTGGGGCGGGTCCTTCATCTACCACCTGGAGGACAACCAGGCGGCCGTCGGCTACGTGGTCGGCCTGGACTACCGCAACCCGCACCTCTCGCCCTTCGACGAGTTCCAGCGCTTCAAGACCCACCCGGCGATCCGGCCCATGCTGGAGGGCGGCGAGCGCATCGCCTACGGCGCCCGCGCGCTGAACGAGGGCGGCCTGCAGGCGATCCCGGAACTGGTCTTCGCCGGCGGCGCCTTGATCGGCTGTGCGGCCGGGTTCCTCAACGTGCCCAAGATCAAAGGCACCCACACCGCCATGAAGAGCGGCATGCTGGCCGCCGAGGCCGCCTTCGAGGCGCTCGGATCGGGCGATCCGGGCTATGGCGTGCTGACAGCCTATCCCGAGGCCTTCCGAAGCTCCTGGGCCCACGCCGAGCTCCACAAGGTGCGGAATTTCCGTCCCGCCTTCGTCCGCTGGGGCCTCTACGGCTCGATGCTCTACGGCGGGCTGGACCTCAAGCTGCTGCGCGGCCGGGCACCGTGGACCTTCCGTCACCGCCACGCCGACCACGAAACCATGAAGCCGGCCGCCGAGATGCCGAAGATCGACTACCCCAAGCCCGACGGGGTCGTCAGCTTCGACAAGTTGTCCTCGGTCTACCTCTCCAACACCAACCACGAGGAGGACCAGCCGGTCCATCTGCGGCTGACGGATTCCACGGTGCCGATCGCGCACAATCTGGCGCTCTACGACGCCCCTGAACAGCGGTACTGCCCGGCCGGGGTCTACGAGATCCTGCGCGACGAAGACGGCGGCAATCCGCGCCTGCAGATCAGCGCGCAGAACTGTCTGCACTGCAAGACCTGCGATATCAAGGACCCGAAGCAGAACATCACCTGGGTCACCCCCGAGGGCGGCGGCGGCCCCAACTACCCTGGCATGTGAGCGCGCCCCAGGATACGATTTCTGTGCGATTTTTTTTGGCCCATCCGTCGATCGGCCCTATATCTGCCAAATGTGACTGTCGCGCGATGCCCGGTTGACGCCGCGCCGGGCCCCGCCGGGGCCGGTTTCCCGGCCCATCAATGGGCCGTTGTGGTGCCCTGGCACCATCGGGTATTCTACCGTCAGCTAACGATGGAGGGCGATTTGGCCTTGTCGAGAATCCGGTGGATACCGGGGCGCCTCACCGTGCGGGGCGCGGTGGCCGTGGTGGTTTCTGCGCTTGCCGCGGCCTGCGCGAGCCAGCCGCAGTCGCCGTTGGTCCGGTCCGCCGGCTTCGTGTCGATCCAACTGGCCGCCGCCGACAACGGCCGCGGCGTGCAGCCGGTCGCCACCTCGCCTTACGGCGACTTCTTGGCCGGGATGCTCGCGAGCCACGAGCGCGATCTTTCCGCCGCGGCCGATTTCATGATGCGGGCCTGGGAGAACGATCCCGATAATTTCGTGCTCCTGCGCCGCGCCTTCCTGCTGGCGGCGGCCGACGGCCGCCACGCCGAGGCGGTCCGCCTGGCCCGGCGCGTTCTCGAGCAGGCCGCCGAGGACGATAGCTACCCCGAGGCCGTCCTGACCAAGCTGGTGCTGACGATCGACCGCGTCGAACGCGGCGAAATAGATGCCGCGCAGCGTCTGCTCGGCACCATGCCGGACCGCCGCCTGGGCAAGTTCCTGCCGCCGATGATCGGAAGCTGGCTGGACCTGGGCAAGGGGGATATTACGGCCGCGCTGGCGACGATCGCGCCCTTGGCGGAATCCGAAGGACTCACCGTACTCTACAATCTGCAGACCGCGCTGCTGAACGACGTGGCGGGCCGGCCGGTCGAGGCGGAGACCGCCTACCGGGCAGCCTTGGAAGGCATGGCAAAACCCTCGCTGCGGACCACCTGGCTGGTCGGGAATTTCTTCGAGCGCCAGGGCAATGCCGAGGCGGCGGCGGACATTTACCGGCGGTTCGAGGATGCCGGACCCGGATCGACCCTGTTCGATCCCGCCTTGGCGCGGCTGGCGGCCGGAACCCGGCCGGAGCCCTCGGTCTCCGATTTCAAAGCCGGAGTCGCCGAGGCCCTGTTCAACCTGGCCATCCTGCTCAGCCAGGAGCGGGCGCAGGAGCAGGCCCTGCTCCAGATCCATCTGGCGCTCAGGCTCAACCCCCGGTTCCAGCAGGCGCGGGTCCTCTTGGGCGAGATCCTGGAGCGGCAGAAGCGGGAGGTTGAGGCCATCGCCGCCTACCGCAGCGTCGATCCCGCCTCGCCGTTTGCCTGGATGGCCCGGTTGCGTATCGCCGAGGGGCTCGAGCGCCAGGGCCGAGCGGACGAGGCGATCAGCGAGCTGGAGGCGTTGGCCGCCGAGCGGCCAGGGGATTTCGAGCCGCTGTTCCGGGTCGGCAACATGCTGAGGGCCCAAGAACGCTTCCTCGAGGCGGTCGACGCCTACGACCGGGCCTTCGAGCGGCTCGGCGCGTCGGCCGCGCACTGGAGCATGTATTACTTCCGAGGCATCGCCCTCGAGCGGTCGGGCCAGTGGGAGCGGGCCGAGCCGGACCTGCTGACGGCGCTCGACCTGCAACCCGATCACCCCTATGTGATGAACTACCTGGCCTATTCCTGGGTCGAGCAGCAGACCAACCTGGAACAGGCCGAGGCGATGCTGGTCCGGGCGGTTCAACTCAGGGAAGACGACGGCTTTATCGTGGACAGCCTGGGCTGGGTGTACTATCGCCTGGGGCACTACGACAAGGCCGTGGTTCGGCTCGAGCGGGCCGTGGAGCTGCAGCCGCAGGATCCGGTGATCAACGACCATCTGGGCGATGTTTATTGGAAGGTCGGCCGCCGTCAGGAGGCGCGGTTCCAATGGCGCCGCGCGCTCAACCTCGAGCCGGAGGCCGACACCGTTCCGGTCATCGAGACCAAGATCGAGAGCGGCCTGGATCAGGATCCCAAGGATATCTGATACCTTTGATCTCGGGCGCCCACCCGTGGCGAAGGCGTCTTCGGAGGTGAACCGATACGCCTGGGCCAAGATCAATCTCTACCTGGAAGTGACCGGCCGGCGTGCCGACGGCTATCACGAGCTCGAAAGCCTGATCGTCTTCGCCGGATTGGGGGACCGCCTGGATTTTCGACCCGCCGAAACCCTCAAGACCGGTGTCACCGGCCCCTGTGCCGGCGGGGTGCCGGTCGGCGCCGACAACCTGGTGGCGCGGGCCGCCCGGGCCCTGGCCGACCACGCGGGCGTGGCGCCCGCGGCGCGGATCGATTTGGACAAGCGGATTCCGGTAGCCGCCGGTATCGGCGGCGGATCGGCCGATGCGGCCGCCACCCTGGAAGGCCTGGCGGCGCTGTGGGGGCTTTCGCCGGCGCCGGGCGATCTGATGCGGATCGCGGCGGAGCTTGGTGCCGATGTCCCCGTCTGCCTGTTCGGCCGGCCCGCCATGGTGCGCGGTATCGGCGAGACCATCGCGCGCGCCCCCCCCTTGCCCGCGGGCTGGCTGGTGCTCGCCAACCCGGGCCTGCCCCTGGCGACGCGGCGCGTCTTCGAGGCGTGGACCGGTGCCTATTCCCCCCCGCGACCCTGGACCGCCTTGGCGAACGACGTTCGGGAGCTGGCCGAGCGCTTGGCCGAGCGGTCCAACGATCTGGAGCCGGCGGCCTTGCGGCTGGCGCCCGGGATCGGCCGGGTGCTGGAGCGGCTCGGCGCGGCACCGGGAGCGCTCCTCGCCCGCATGTCCGGTAGCGGCGCGACCTGCTTCGCGCTCTTCGCCACGGCGCCGGAAGCGCGCAGGGCCGCCGCGGCCATCGGCAAGGAGCACCCGGACTGGTGGCGCGCCGCGGCGCCGATTCTGCACGGCAAACTTGCCGGTCATTGGCGCGAGTGAACGACCCGCCGAAGCCGGGTAGACCAGCGCGCGGGGGCGGTCCTTGCCGTCCGGACCCATCCAGACCCGTCAGAGGCCGTTGTCAAGGCCGCCGCCCTCCGCTATAAGCCGCCCGCGCCCGACTGTCGGCGCTGTCATGAACGCAACCTCCGAGGCTATGTCACTGGGCCGCCGAATGCTGGTCCGATGGGTCGATCTGGTGCGCCGCTCGGCCCTTTGGGTGCTGCTGCTCTCGATTCTGACGAGCGCCGGCGCGATCGGCTATGCGGTCGGCCATCTCGGCATCAATACCTCGACCAAGGACATGCTGTCCGAAGACCTGCCGTTCCGCCGGAACGACAGGGCGATGGACCAGGCGTTCCCCCAGCTGGAACACCAGATCCTGGTCGTGGTCGAGGCCGCCAGCGCCGAGCAGGCGGAGGCTGCGGCGGCCAGGATCGCCGAGGGCCTGGCCGCGCGGCCCGAGCGGTTCCGCAGCGTGTTCTATCCGGAAGGCGATCCTTTCTTCCGGCGCAACGGCTTGGTCTACCTCGATCTCGAAGAGCTGCAATCGCTCGGCGATCGTTTGGCCGCGGCACAGCCGATGCTGGCGGCCTTGAAGGAGGACATGTCCCTGCGCGGCCTGGCCGGGGTGCTCGAGCTCGCGGCCGAGGAGGCCGAGAGCACGGCGGCCGCGGATCTGGCGCCCGCGCTCGAGGCCATGGCCGAGACCGCGGAAGCCCTGGCCGACGGTCGGCCGGCCGCGCTGTCCTGGCAGGCACTGCTCGCCGCCGGCGGGTCGGGGCCCGAGACCCGGCGACGCTTCGTCACCGTTCGGCCCGTGCTCGACTACGGGTCGCTGGAACCGGCGGCCCCGGCGATCGACGGGATTCGCGCCCTGGCGGACACTCTCGGCCTGACCGGGAACGGCGACGTGCGCGTGCGCATCACGGGTCAGTCGGTCATGCTGCAGGACGAACTGAAGAGCGTACGCGAGGGCATCGGCCTGGTCGGACTGCTGTCATTCGTCCTGGTCGCGACCCTGCTGACTATCGGCCTGCGCTCGTTCCGCCTGGTCGCCGCCACGCTGACCGCGCTGGTCGCCGGTCTCGCCTGGACCGCCTTCTTCGCCGCGGCGGCGGTCGGCCAGTTGAACCTGATTTCGGTCGCCTTCGCCGTGCTTTTCATCGGACTGAGCGTGGATTTCGGCATTCATTTCGCCCTGCGCGTCGAGGAGGAGATCGGGCGCGGCGCGGATTTGGGCGAGGCCCTGCGGGGTGCGGCAGGCGGCGTGGGCGGGTCGCTCACCCTGACCGCCGTGGCCGCGGCGATCGGCTTCCTGTCGTTCCTGCCGACCACGTACCGCGGGCTTTCCGAGCTCGGCCTGATTTCCGGCGCCGGCATGTTCATCGCGCTGTTCGCCAATCTGACGGTGCTGCCCGCGGTGCTGGCGCTGATGCCGCCGGCGGGCGGGCCCGTCGCCGCGCCACTCAGGCTGAGCCGTGCCGTCCAGGGCCTGATCGAAAGCCGCGCGCGGGCCATCGCCTGGGCCGGGTTGGGGCTCGCCCTTCTGGCCCTTCCGGCGCTCTTCTTCGCCCGTTTCGACGACGATCCGCTCAACCTGCGCGACCCCGAGAGCGCCTCCGTCGCGACCCTGCTCGACATCATCGCGGACCCACGCGTCCAGCCCTACGACGCGACCGTCCTGACCGAAAGCCTGGAGGCGGCCGCCGAGCAGGCGGCAAGGCTGGCCGCCCTGCCGGAGGTCGAGCGCGCCGTGACCCTGCTCGACTACGTTCCGGGCGACCAGGACGACAAGCTGGCGATCATCGAGGAGACGGCCTTTTTCCTGACCCCGCTCTGGCACTCCGGGGCCGGGGCCGCGCCGCCCGGGCCGGAAGATCGGCGCCGCGCCTTCGAGGCCCTGAAGGCCACGGCCGCGGCGATCGGCGAAGGTCCGGCCGCGGCGTCGGCCGCGCAGCTTGCGGGCGCGCTCGCCCGCCTGGACGGCTCGGCACCGGTCCTCGAGGCACTGGAGCGCGCCCTGCTCGGCCATCTGCCCGGCCGGCTGGACGCCTTGGCCGAGGCGCTGCAGGCCGGACCGGTCGAACGCGCGGACCTGCCCGCCGACCTGGTCGCGCGCAAGCTGGCCGCCGACGGGCGCAGCACGGTCGAAGTCACGCCGGCCGCCGACCTGCGCGCGCCCGCGCAGCGACAGCGCTTCGTCGACGCGGTCCAGCAGGTCGCACCGGACGCGACGGGCGCGCCGATCATCATCACCGAGGCCGGCCGCGCGGTGGTCGAGGCCTTCTTTCAGGCGGCCGGCACGGCGGTCCTGCTGATCACGCTGCTGCTGATCGCCCTGCTGCGCAACGTGCGCGAAAGCCTGCTGGTCATGGCGCCGCTGGGCCTGGCCGCCCTTCTGACGGTGGCCGCCACGGTCGTCTTCGACCTACCGTTCAACTTCGCCAACGTGATCGTCCTGCCGCTCCTGTTCGGGCTGGGGGTGGCGGGCGGCATCCACATGGTGGCGCGCAATCGTGCCGAGGCGGCCGCCCGGCTGATGCACACCTCCACGTCCCGGGCGGTGCTGTTCTCCGCGCTCACCACGATCGGCTCGTTCTGCGCCTTGGCGTTGTCCAGCCATCCCGGCACGGCCAGCATGGGCAAGCTGCTGACCGTCGCCATCGGCCTCTCCATGCTGACCAGTCTGATCGTGCTGCCGGCCCTGCTTATGCTCGCCCACCGGTCCGGGACGTCGAGCGGCTAGGTTCTGGCGCGGCCGTCCGCTGCGCTACCAGGAGAGCACCAGGTTGCCGTCCTCGACCCGGTAGCTTTCCAGGCGCCGGAGGAAGCTCATGCCGAGCAGCGACATTCCCATGGGAGCCCGGCTGACGATGGCCTTGACGCGATCGACCTCCATCTGCCCGATGCGCACCTCGTCCAGGGTGACCGGGGCGACCTGCATGGTACCGTTGGCGGTCTGGACGACGCCGGTGTAGTCGAGGCTTTCGGGTTCCAGGCCGATGCGTTCGGCGTCGTCGGCGCTGAGCGCGATCAGGCTCGCCCCGGTATCGACCAGGAAGCGGATCTCGGCGCCGCCGACGTCGGCGGTCACGTAGTAGTGGCCGCCCCGTCCCGGGCGCAGCACCATCTCATTGGCCGGGGCCGGGGCCCCGGCGCGCGGCGCCGCTGTTTGCCGTTCGCTCTGGGGCGGGGTCCTCGTGCGGACCTCTTGCCGCCGGTCGTCGCCTCCCGTGCCCGTGAACAGGATGGCCACGCCCATGACGGCCAGGAGGACGAAGAGCAGGTTCCGGACTGTGTGTACCATGGGCGGCATCCCCTTTTCGGAGGCCCCTTTCGGGGTCGCCGGCCGAGACCCCCGGGAGGTTCGCGCCGGCGGCGCGTTTCGGGCATCCTGCCGATCCTATCAGTATCCGGGTCAATCGCTAAGGTTTCGCTAACCGGTGGGGTGCAACCGAATCCGGGGGCCATGGCCCCAAGCTGCGCCCGCCGTCCGAGGGCTCGGAGACTACGATCCACTCCCGTTGCAGCGGCCGGTCAGGGGCGCTATTTTGCGCCAACCCCGGACGCGGATGGGGCGTAGCCAAGTGGTAAGGCACCGGTTTTTGGTACCGGCATTCGCAGGTTCGAATCCTGCCGCCCCAGCCATCCCGGGAGAGATCCCGAAATTCAGAGCGCCGGCGAAGCCGTCTTCACGATCGACCCGATCCCTAACCTGCTGCTCGACGAGCGTACGGGGCAGCCATCAGTCCTTGGCGCCGCGGCGCGGTCGCTCGGGAGCGTGTGCGGCCGCTTGCCGGACTGCCGCCGCCGCAAGCGAGCGAGCATCTTTGCGAAGCTCATCGAGAGTCTGACGAGTTCGGAAAAAGGATGCTTCGGATAGACCTCTTCGAAGGTCTGCTCTGGCTCGGGGAGCCGCTTCATGGATAGAGCCTCCACTGTGAAACCGTCTCTTCGACCGCGGCCAATATCCCACGTTCGCCGTGGGTTGTTTGTGGGATTTGTCACTTTGGGTTGAAAAACAGATCCTCTATGCCTCGCTCACGCGGCTTACGCGGCGCCAATGGCGCCACGCTCCGCCCGCGCCTCGATGGTTGGTCCGGGTTTCCTTGCCCGTTGCATGGGCTCGTTCCGATTTCTCGCTTCCCCGGGCCGGCGTGCCCACTTCGCGATCGCGCCCGCGGCGGCCACCGACCGCTCGCCGGCGCGGGCCTTCGAGACCCGGCTGCTGGAGGAGGCCCGCGAACGAACAAGGTCTTCGGCATGAAGATTGCGGCGGCGGCCCGGGGAGGACCGCCGCCGCGCTAGGCACGACGACGAGGATTCGTGCTAAGGCGAGCTGGGATCTTGCGTGGCCCGGCCGGCGATCTGGGTCGGTTTATCCTGATCCAGATAGAAGATGTGCCGGCCGATCTGGCGGTCCCGCTTGAACACCCGTCCCCAATAGGGCGAGACGTAGTCGGCATGATACCACAGGGCGCCGTCGGTCGGGTCCGCGGAGCGGCCCCAGTACACGGCCTCGGCCATGGCCTTGGTGGACGCCCACTTCCTGTTGTTCCTCGGGCGGTCGCTTAATCCGTCGCACCACCAGGAGAACTGGCAGCGATGCCGTTTCCGATAGCCGCCCTGCCGGATCACCTTGCAGGCGGTTTCGGGAAAGCGCGGGTCGGAGACGCGATTCAGCACCACATGGGCGACCGCGATCTGACCCTCGTCCGGTTCGTTCCGGGCCTCGAAATAGATGTTGAGCGCCAGACAGTTGACCTCTTCCGCGAGATCGGCGGTGGAGAGCCCCAGCGGTGCCACCCGGGCCGTGACGCCGGCTTGGTTCGGCCGCGGCGGCTCGGCCAGGAAGTTAGCCTTGGTCAAGGCCGTCGAGACGCTGTCCGCGGCGCCCTTTTCCGGGTGCGGGAAGCGCGGTTCGATCAGGAAGGGCGATTCCGTCAGGCTCAATCCCGCCATGGCCTTGCCGGGTCGGACGTCGCTCGCCGCGGGAGTGGCCGATTTACCCGAACCGCCAGGCACGGCCGCCATCTGGGCGCTGGCCGGCCGGTTCGCTTCGTTTCCGAGGGTGGTTCCCTGGATGACCAGGGTAAGGACCGCGGCGCAAGCCGCGAGCGTGTTCCGGAGGCTTACCGATTTACCGTCGTTGGCTGACATTTTTCCCCCAATCAGCTTTCGGGTAAATGACTCAGTTACAGGTCTACCTGACTGAACCGTGTTGCTGTGGTCCGCCCGCGTTGCCGTTGTGGCCCTTCGACCCTTCCCCCAACCACTCGAACTGATGCTAATTCTACAAATAATCCTTGGATCTGTCAAGTAATAAAATGAATTACTGCAAATATGATTGACAATAAATTAATACACGATTATTACATAAAAGTTCTTCTAGGCAATGTTCGCAGCGTTATAGTGCGTTAATTCAGTATTAACCAAGTATTATAAGATTTATCATTTTCGGTCAAAATATATCGATTATATTCATTTTCACAACTGGAGTTTTTGCTTGGACTTGACTATACTTCTCGGGGTGGGGTTCGCGCACAATCCGAACCGGCCGTTCCGGGCTCCGGGCCGGTTAGGGAACGGCGCCGTCTTGTCCGGGACCCCTCGCATTCTGCCGAGGCCATCCGCCGGGCAGAGCGGCTAACAGAAATTTAACAGGCTGCTTCTAGCGTCGAATTCCGCCTGCGCACGCCTATCCGCGCGGGCTCTCCCGAGGGACCGCTTCGCGAAATCCACCGTCAGAGGTATCCGGACATGGAACAGGCCGTGCAAATCGATCAGCCGGAGAGCTTCATCGATCTGAGTCGGGCATCGGCGGAATTCGACCTCGCCAAATGGATGATGGCGGTCAAGCGTACGCACGCCAAAGGGTATTTCGGCCAGATGTTCGACGTCCGGAAGGTGAAGCGCGGCCCGGGCAAGATCATCGCGCTGGAGTACTACATCTTCAGGCTCTACGACGACTCGCTCTTCGACCACAAGGCCAAGCTCGAGTTCTGCGGCGAGGCGGGGCGGCCGTCGGTCTACACGATGTGCAACGACCGTGCCTGGGCCGAGATCGAGCAAGATAAGCTGGCCAGCGCCGACCTCCTGGCCAAGCGGGACTTCCCGATGCCCGAGACTTTCGCGCTGTTCCATCCCGACCGTTCGGCCGAAGGCCTGCGCAGCCTGGCCAAGCCGTCGGACTGCGTGGATTACCTGCGGAACGGCGCGCCCTACCCCTTCTTCGGCAAGCCGCTGGATGCCTGCGAGAGTGTCGGCGTGGTCTCCGTCCAGGGCTATGACGCCGCCGCGGACTGCCTGGCACTCAAGTGCGGGCGCCAGGTGCCGGTCGACGATTTCGTGGAAAAGATCGGGCATTTCCAAAGCGGCGGGTACATCTTCCAGAAACGTCTGGAACCCAGCCCGGCGATGGCGGCGCTGGTCGGCGACCGGCTCTCCTCGGTGCGTCTCATGGTGCAGTTGAAGGAAAGCGGTCCAGAGTTGTTCCGCCCGGTCTGGAAGATCCCGGTCGGCGACAACGTGGCCGACAACGTCTGGCGGGACGGCAATCTGTTGGCCGCCATAGACCCCGCGACCGGTGCGGCCAAGCGGGTCATCATCGGCCTCGGGCCCGACGAGGTCGAGGTCGAGAGCCATCCCGACACCGGCGAAAGGCTCGCGGGTGCGGTCATACCGGAGTGGCAGGCCATGACCGAGCTCTGCCTGGAGGCCGCGCGGCATTTTCCCGGGCTGCGCCTTCAGGCCTGGGACGTCGCCGCTACGTCCAGGGGGCCGGTGATCCTGGAGATCAACGGCGCCGGCGACCTCTCGATGACGCAGCGCGCCGAGGGCCGCGGCGTCCTGAACACCGAGTTCCTCAGGTTCCTCGGCACCTGCCGCGACGCGAAGCAGGCGGCCGGCGTGGAGTAGAGCGCGGCGCCGAAGCCCGCCGGCGCCGGCGTCCTCGAGGGCGGCCTTGCATCGGCCACCCGGCGGGCTTCCGCCTTATTTTCCTTCCGCCTGATTTCCCCCTTCGGTTGGAACAATATCTGTTTGACACGTTTTCATATTTTGATAATTTCACAAATATGGAAACGAATGGCGCCTTGCAGGCACTTGGCGCGCTGGCCCAGGAGACCCGCCTGGAGGTCTTCAGGCTCCTGGTACGGACCGGGGCGCTCGGATTGCCGGCCGGCACGATCGCCGAGCGGATCGGGGTTCAGCCCGCCACCCTGTCGTTCCACCTGAAGGAGCTCGAGCGCGCCGGCCTGCTGAGCGCGCGGCGCGAGAGCCGGCAGATCTACTATGCGCCGGATGTCGAGGGCATGCGCGATCTGCTCGCCTTCCTGACCGAGGACTGCTGCGGCGGGCACCCCGAGATCTGCGCGCCGCTTGCGGCCGCCGGCCGCCCGGCGCAGGACAAGGCGCCATGAGTATGAAGACTTGCAACGTCTTGTTCCTCTGCACCGGCAACTCCTGCCGCAGCATCCTGGCCGAATGCCTCCTGAACCGCGTGGGCGAAGGCCGCTTCCGAGGCTTCTCGGCGGGCAGCCGTCCGGCCGGTGCGGTCCATCCCCGGGCGCTCGCCCTGCTTGCGCGGCGCGGCCATCCGACCGGCGGCCTGCGCTCCAAGGACTGGGGCGAGTTCGCGGCCGAAGGCGCGCCGGTCATGGACGCCGTCATAACCGTTTGCGACAACGCGGCCGGCGAAGTCTGCCCGGTCTGGCCCGGCCGGCCGGCGAACGCCCATTGGGGTTTCCCCGATCCCGCCGCCTTCCGGGGCAGCGAGGCCGAGGTCGAGGTGTTCTTCGCCGAGGTCTACGCTCGGATCGAAGACCTGATCTCGCGTTTCGTGAACTCGTCGCCAGAGGTGCCCGGCCGGCTGGACCTGCAGAGGCGGCTGGATGAACTCGGCAAGACCGCAGCGGAGACAGGTACATGACGATGACCGCCAAGGCAGACGAAAAGGTGGACAAGGCAAAGACGATGGGCCTGTTCGAGCGCTACCTGACCCTCTGGGTGGCGCTCTGCATCGTCGTCGGGATCGCGCTCGGCCATGTCTGGCCAGGGCTCTTCCAGGGGATCGCCAAGCTCGAGCTCGCCCGGGTCAACCTGCCCGTCGCGGCGCTGATCTGGCTGATGATCGTGCCCATGCTGCTCAAGGTGGATTTCGCGGCGATGGGGCAGGTGCGCGCGCACTGGAAAGGGATCGGCGTCACCTTGTTCATCAACTGGGCGGTCAAGCCGTTTTCCATGGCCGCGCTGGCCTGGCTCTTCGTCGGCCACCTTTTCGCGCCGTTCCTACCGGCCGGACAGATTCCCTCCTATATCGCCGGGCTGATCATCCTGGCGGCAGCGCCCTGCACGGCCATGGTCTTCGTCTGGAGCCACCTGTCCGATGGCGAGCCGCACTTCACGCTCAGCCAGGTCGCGCTCAACGACACCATCATGGTCTTCGCCTTCGCGCCCATCGTGGGTCTTCTGCTGGGCCTGTCCTCGATCACCGTGCCCTGGGAGACCTTGCTGCTTTCGGTGGTGCTCTACATCGTCGTCCCGGTGATCGTCGCGCAGCTCTGGCGCCGGGCCCTGCTCGGGCGCGGCGGGGACGCGGCCTTGCAGAGGGCCCTCAAGGCCCTGCATCCCTTGTCCCTCGGCGCGCTGCTGGCGACCCTCGTCCTGCTGTTCGGGTTCCAGGGCGAGCAGATCATTGCCCAGCCGTTGGTCATCCTGCTGCTCGCCGTGCCCATCCTGGTCCAGGTCTACTTCAATTCGGGCCTGGCCTACCTGCTCAACAGGACCTTCGGCGTCGCCCATTGCGTGGCCGGGCCCTCGGCGCTGATCGGCGCGAGCAATTTCTTCGAGCTCGCCGTGGCGACGGCGATCAGCCTGTTCGGCTTCCAGTCGGGCGCGGCGCTCGCAACCGTCGTGGGCGTGCTGATCGAGGTGCCGGTAATGCTGTCGGTGGTCCGCATCGTCGGCGCGACGCGCGGCTGGTACGAGCGGGCGCCCGCCGTGGCGCGGGCGGGCAAGGCAGCGGCGCCGTGACGCGCCGTCGGGGGCATGAAAAGCGGCCCCGACAAACCGAACCGGCCGCCGCCGCGGTTAGCGGCGAAGCGGCCGGCTGGTAAGCCCGCTGCCGGCTGTGGCGGCGGGACGCCGGGTGTCCTACCGGGCGAACTCGATCTGGACCCGCCGGTTTTGCTGCTCCCGCCGGCCGTCGGGGGTCTGCACCGGCGCCCGGTCCTCGCCATAGCTGGCCGAGACGACCTTGGATTTCTCGACCCCGCTGCCGAGCAGGTACGACACCACGGCATCGACGCGCCGTTTCGCCAGTTTGGAGTTATAGGCGCTGCTCCCGGAGCGGTCGGTATAGCCGGTGCTGACGATCCTCGAGAACTTCGCCGTGCCGGCGTTGCGCACGACTTCGGCCAGGACGGCTTTCGCCTCGGGTGTCAGCTCGGCCTTGTCGAACTCGAAAAACACGGCGTATGGCCCCGGCACGGCAGGCTCGGTCACCGCCTCCGCAACGGTCTTCGCCGGCACGTTTTCGAGTTCGGCGATCGCGTCGATGAACCCGCCGCGGCAGGCGGCGATGTCCGCCGGCTGGAAGTTCTCTTCCTGCTCCTGCATCCAGCAGTCGAACATGACCTGGGCCTTGGCGGCCTCCGCCGGCTTGCCCGCGGCCGCGGGGCCGTTCAGCGCGGCCGTCAGGCGCCGGCGGGCCGTGGTCAGTTCGCCCGCCTTGTCCGCGGGCAGGGCGCGCAGATCGATTTCCTCTGGTTCGACCGCCTGGCCGGTTCCGGCGCGCATGGCACGCTCGGCGAAGGCGTCCGAATCGCGATAGTCGCCCTCGCCGTACTCGGAGCTCGAGACCTCGAGATAGCCCTGATAGAGGTTCTTGTCGAAAGCCGTACCCTGGGGCGTCAGGCCCTGGGCCTGCTCGAGCTGCGTACCGCAACCGGCGAGGAGCAGAATGCCCACGCAGGGCAGGGTCAGTTTGCTAAGTCCGTTCATATCGCTCTCCTGTTTCTTGGGAAAAGTGAATCGCCTGCAATCTCGTTGTTGGATCCCGGTTCGGGACCTTTGATCACTCGGCGGCGGCGCCCAACAGCTCCAAGGACTGGGCCTTGGCGATGTGCACCGTTCGTTGCGGATAGGGAATCGAGATGCCCTCCGCATCCAGCCGCTCCTTCAGACCCTTGGTCAGGTCGAACTTCAGCGGCCAGTAGTCGCCCGAGTTGCACCAGACGCGAACGGTCAGGTTGACCGAGTTGTCGGCAAGCTCGGCCACGGCGACCATCGGCTCGGGATCGGCAAGGACACGCCGATCGGCGCCGACCAAGCCGCGAATCGCGGTCATGGCCGCATCGATGCTGTCCTCGTAGCCGATGCCCATTACGAGGTCGACCCGGCGGGTCGCGTGGTGGCTATAGTTCTTTACCGCCGTGTTCCAAACCTGGCCGTTCGGGACGATGATCTGGACGTTGTCGGGCGTGCCGAGTTCGGTCACGAAAAGCGAAATCGCCTTGACGGTTCCCGCCAGGCCGCCCGCCTCGATGTAGTCGCCGACCTTGAACGGGCGGAACAGAAGCAGCATGACGCCCGCGGCGACGTTGCTGAGCGTCCCCTGCAGGGCCAGGCCGACGGCGAGGCCGGCCGCGCCGAGCACGGCGATCAGGCTTGCGGTCTGGACACCGAACTGATTGAGAACCGCCAGCACGGTGAAGATGACGACCAGGTATTTCGCGAGGCTCGCGAAGAACCCGCGCAGCGTCGCGTCGAACTTCTGGATCTTGCCGAGCGTCTTGTCGACCGCGCGACGCGCCCAACCCGCGAGGGTCCAGCCGATCACCAGGATCACGATCGCGCCCACCACGTCCAGTCCGTAGGTGGTGAGCAGCGATGCGACTTGGTTCAAGATTTCCTCGATATTCGCTTGCATGACCTAGCTCCATTTCGAAAGGTTTTCTTGGTTCTTCGTGCTCCTGCCGCCCGGGTCTCGCCGTCGCCGGCACGCTGGGCTGAACGGATCTCACCGGTCCTGGCGGCGCGCCGGGCGCGGCTTCGCCGGTCCCATTGCGGCGGCGAATTTCGTAGGGTCGCTGAAGACCGTCCGCAGCGCGTCGCGCGACGAGGCGAGCGTCCGGTACAGGACGGGGTCGCCCTTTCGCACCAGCTTGAGCGTCCGTCCCATGAGGCGCTCGAAGCGCGCCATCAGCGCCTCGAGGCCGTGGTCGCTCCGGCCCAAGTGATGGAGGTTGAAATCCTCGAGCAGCCTGTCGAGCTCCGCCTTCAGGGCGAGCTTTGTGAAGAGGCCCACCGAGTCGGTCTTTCTGAGGCGCAGCTTGAGAGACTTGAGATTGAGTTCTTCGCTCGGCGCCTCGGCATAAGCCACGGCGAACTGGTTTTGCCACAGGGGGTGGCCTGCCAGGGCCCGGTCCGCCAAGCCGGCCATCGTCGAAATCGTGACTGCGATAACGAGGACCGCGTATCCCTGTGCGGCGGTTTTCATGTAGCGGTCCCTTTCACATTCGCGTGTTCGTAGGAAGTGCGCGGGCCCGGCCGACCCTGGAATCGAGGGCTTGCTGGCGTGCGGCCCGCGCAATAAGCCTTACGAGAGCCGCCGCATCTGTGACGGCCGTCACAATCGGATCGATTCTAGCCAAATGCCGGACAGCGGCCGGTTGCGCCGGGGCTGCCCGGGCCGGCTCCCCCGGCGGGACAGGCCGGCACGAATCGGGTATCAAGGCGGCCATGTCGACCAAGACCTCCCCGCCCGGTTCGAGAAACACTGCGGCGCCCGCAGTGGCGCCCCCGGTACCGCGCGTTTCGCCCACGGATCTCGCCGTCCTGTTCAGCCTTCCGCTGCTGTTCGCCGTCTCCTGGTTCTTGCCGGAGGGACTATGGCGTCGGTTCTGCCGCGCCGGCGGCCCCCTGGCCGTGCCCATGCTGGCCGGCAACCGGGAGTCCGTCCTTGATGTGATCCGGCGGACACTGGGCGGGCAGGCGCCCGGCCGGTCTCCCGAAGCGATCCTGAGCGAGCTGGCCGGCGAGCAGATTCTGACGATTCTCCAGCTTCTCCGGGGCTACCGCCCGGGCGGTTGGAGGCCCGAGATCCGGCTGGCCGGCCTGGAGCACGTCGATGCGGCCCTGGGACGAGGCCACGGCGCGATCCTCTGGGTCGGCTTCTCGGTCTACGGCGACCTGGTCGCCAAGATGGCGTTTCACCAGGCGCGGCTGGCCGTCAGCCACTTGAGCCGCGCCAGCCACGGCTTTTCGGGGACCCGCTTCGGCATGCGCGTCCTGAACCCGATCCAGACCGCGGTCGAGGACCGCTATCTGGGCGAGCGCGTCCTGCTGTCGCCGACTGGCGCGACCGCGGCTTTGGAGGCCCTTGCGGCGCGTCTTGCCGACAACCGCGTCGTGACCTTCACGGTGCACCGGAACGCCAAGCGGCCGGTGGTCGTACCCTTCCTCGACGGCGAGATCTTTCTGGCGCCGGGGGCGCCGCTGCTGGCCCTCAAGACACAGGCGGCCCTGCTCCCGGTCTTCGCCTTCCGCAACGAGGCGGGCGTCCACACGGTGACAATAGAAGCGCCGCTCGAGGCGCCGCGGGACCTGCCGAAACAAGAGGTCACGCAGAGCGTCGGCCGGCAGTACGCCGCGCGGCTCGAGCCCTACGTCCTCGAGCACCCCGGCCAGTGGCGCGGCTGGCTGCACCTCTGACGGTTCTCAGCGGCGCCCGCCCGAGGCCAGGCGCTTCCATAGCGAGCGGCCTTCGCCGTGCTGCCAGGCGACGAGGCCAGGCAGGCTGACCAGCAGCTCGCGGGCGCGCGTGGCGAGCGAAACCGCGAGCATGAACTCCGGCGACAGGCCCAAGAGGCCGCCCAGTACGACGTAGCCGCCTTCCTGGACACCCCAGCCGCCCGGCACGACGAAGGCGGCTCCGCGCAGGGCGCCGGTCAGGCTCTTCAGCATCAGCGCTTCCCAGAGCGTGATCGGAAAACCCATGAAATGGGCAGCCAACCAGACCTCGGCGGTCAGCGCGACGCGCGACAGGAGCCGGATGGCCGAGGCCAGGAGGATCCGCCCTGGCCGGCGGTAAAGCGCCCGGATCATCCCGTCCAGGTCGGCGGCGCCGGCGGCCATGCCCTCGGACGCGCGCGCCTTGCCGAAGAGCCGCGCGAGGAACCCGAAGGTGCCGGCATGCTGGACGTAGATGAAGCCGCCGACGCCGGCGGCGAGCAGGGCGGAGGCGATCAGCGCCCCGGTGACGAGCACCCCATCGGCCTCGATGCCGACCAGGACCGCGATGCCGATCAGGCCCCAGAGGACCAGCGAGATCGCCTGCACGGTCTTGTCGACGACGACCGAGGCGCCGGCATCCGTGCCGCCCACCCCCGCCTGCATCACCGCGCGGACCTTGACCACCTCGCCGCCCAGGCTGGCCAGCGGCAGCAGCATGTCGACCGACAGGCCCATCCACATGGCGCGCAGGGCCGCGGCGAATCCGGGCGCGTGGCCGGGTCGGAACAGCAGGCTCCACGACCAGGCCGCGAAGACCAGATGGGGCAGGAAGGCGAGCGGCAGCAAGAGAAGGCCTGCGCCCAGCGACACCAGGGCGGCGCCGATCGTCCCGAAGCCCTGCCACGCCACCAGGAGGGTGGCGGCGGCCAGCCCGGCGAGCAACCCGATCGCGGTCACGATCTTCATCATGGCGCGCGCAGTGGACCCGGAAACGCAGGCTGTCGCAAGATGTATGGCCGATCGAGCGCCCGGGCCCGGCCGCCGGTCTCGGCACAAAGGGCCCTGCCTCTTCGCCGCCACCTGTGGCAAGCTGCGCGGCGAAGATAGGAGGCCCCGGCATGTACAAGCTCTATTGGGCGGCCGGCACGGCCGCTCTGGCCCCGCAGGCGGTCCTCGAGGAGGCCGGCGCGCCCTACGAGATAGTGGCGCTGGACCTCCAAAGGCAGGAGCACCGCCGGCCCGAGTACCTGGCGCTCAACCCGGCGGGCCTCGTGCCGACGCTGGTGACCGACGACGGCCAGGTGCTGACGGAATCGGCCGCCATCACGGTGGCCCTCTGCGAGCGCCATGCCGAGACCCGCCTGATGCCGGAGCCGGGCGACCACGATCGCGGCATTTTCTTCTGTTGGCTGTTCTATTTAACCAGCGAGATCCAGAAGGCCTACAAGCCCTACTATTATCCCCAACGCTTCTCCATCTGGCCGGCTGATGCGCCGAACATCAAGGCGCAGGCGCGGCGGCACTTGATCGACCGTTGGCGGATCGTCGAAAGCCGTTTGGCTGATCCCGGCCCCTTCCTGCTCGGCCCGCAGTTCACCGCCGCCGACATCTATCTCGTCATGCTGGCGACTTGGTTCGAACCGAAAGAGGAGCTCTTGGCGATGTGCCCCAACATAAAGCGGGGATTCGATCTGGCCGCCGAACGCCCGGCCCTGCGCCGCACGCTGGAAGCAAACGGAGAGCTGTGACCATGGCCGCGACCCCGGACGACGTGCTCGAATTCTGGTTCGCCCAAGGCATGGCGGAACGCTGGTTCAAGAAGGACCCGGCCTTCGACGGCGAGGTGCGCCAGGTCCTGCTGCCGCTTCATGAGCAGGCCGCCGCGGGTGAGCTGGACGGTTGGGGCCAGAGCGCGCGGGGGGCGCTGGCGCTGGTCATCCTGCTCGACCAGGTGCCGCGCAACCTGTTTCGCGGCGAGCCGCGCGCCTTCGCGAGCGACGCCAAGGCGCTTGCCGTAACCAAGCGGGCGCTCCGGGAGGGCCTCGACAAGACGCTGCGGCAGGCCGAGCGCATGTTCCTCTACCTGCCGCTGGAGCACTGCGAGGACTTGGCCGACCAGGAGCTCTGCGTGACGCTCACCGGATCGCTGGACGAGAACCCGGAATGGCACGACTACGCGGTCCGGCACCGCGACGTCGTCGCCCGCTTCGGCCGCTTCCCGCACCGAAACGCGGCCCTCGGCCGCGAGACCACGACCGAGGAGCAAGCGTTCCTGAAGGAGCCCGGCTCCTCATTCTGATACATAGCGTAAATCCGGCGGTCGCTCTCCTTTCCGTGGCCCGTTGGGGCATTGCTAGTGACCCCGCATCTTAGGCCCAGGGGAGCGACCGCCGGAATTACGCTATGTATGAGTGGTTCGACCGAAGCGATCAGTCTTCGCCGTCGCCGCCCTCCACCTTGCGGAGGCGCGGTGGCCGGCCGGCCGGCGCCGCATCCTCGCGCCCCGGGCGGCGGGCGGCGATGGCGTCTGCCAGCCGGTCGATGTTCCTGACGTGCAGATCGCGCTGCGGAAAGGGGATTGCGATCCCGGCTTCGCGAAAGGCCTTGTCGATCGCGGTCAGCAGGTCGCTCTGTGCCGAATAGATATTCTCGATGTTCGACAGGAAGCCGCGTGCCTCGAATTCGAGCGCGCTGTCGCCGAGGCGCCTGAACAGGACCTTCGGCGCCGGCCAGGCTACGATGTCCTGGTTCTCCTTCAGGCAGGTCATCAGGATTTCCTTCACCTGCTCGACGTCCGAGCCGTAGGCGACACCCACCGGCACGTCGACCCGGCCGTAACGATCCTTGTGGGTCCAGTTGACGACGGCGGTCGAAACGATTTCGCTGTTGGGAATGACGATCGAGGCGCGCTGAAAGGTCTCGAGCTCGGTGGCGCGCAGGCGGATGTTTTTGACGTAGCCCTCGTTGGCGCCGACCACGACCCAGTCGCCGACTTTGATCGGCCGCTCGATCAGCAGGATGAGGCCGGACACGAAATTGTTGACCACGCCCTGCAGGCCGAAGCCGATGCCGACCGAGAGCGCCCCGAAGATCAGCGCCAGGTTGGTCAGGTCGAGGCCGATCGCGGCGGTGCCCAGCGCGAGGGCAATGATCAGGCCCAGATAGCCGAAGCCCGCCGAGAGCGAATGGCGCAGACCGGGATCGAGCCCGGTTTGCGGCAGAACGCGTTCGGCGAGCAGGCGCTGCAGCATCCGGACGACGATGAGCGCGATAACAAAAATGGACAGCGCGGTGACGATGTCGACGATGGAAATCGTGACGTCGCCGACCGTGATGCCCTGGAGCGCGTCCTTCGTCCACGCCCACATGTCGGCCAACGGCACGCCCCATAGAACGAGGACCAGGAACGAACCGATACCGAAGGTCACGATGTCGAGCAGGGCGCGGAGCCAGAACTTGAACAGATTGCGCGTGGCGTGCCGGATTGCCAGGCGCTCCTGGAGGAAGCTGGAGCGCAGCGCGCCTCCGATCAGCTCCCGGCACAGGCCGCGCAACAGAAACAGGATCCCGACGACCACCCCGCTGGCGAGCAGGCTTTCGCTCAAATAGGCGCCGAGATTCGCGTGGCCAAGCAGGGCCGCAGGCACGGCGGTGAGCGCGATGGCGGCGATGAGAAGGCGCTGCGCGTTCCAGAAGGTCGATGGCGGTGGCGCCTGGGCTGCTGGCTCGTCGGCTTCAGGGCCTTGTTCCGGTTGCGCGGTGGCGCCCGTTAGCCCGCCGATCCACAGCCTGCCCTGGACCAGGGCCAGGACGCCGGCTGCCTCGAGTGCGGCAACGACGAATTCGAACACGGACGTGAACGAGTCCGAATAGACGAGGCTTCCGCTCAAGATGGTGAAGAAGGTATCGATGGCGAAGACGGACGCGAGAAAGGTGACGCGGCGGTTGATCGTACGGGCGTTCGCCGGCGAAAGTCCGACCAGGCGCCAGGCCGGCAGCTCCGGCGCCAAGACCGCACGCGGCAGGGCATAGGCCAGAGCCAGGAAAACCGACATGATACAGGCCGCCGCGACCGCATCGGCGAACAGGCCGCCGACGATCGTGGCCTCGCTCGAGACATAGTAGTAGAGCGCGCCGAAGATCAGGGCCGGCACGATGCCGCTGGCCAAGCCCTCGCAGATGCCGGCAAGGAGCCGGCGGGCATAGGTCGGCTCCTCGATCGCCCGGTCGCGCCCGAACCAGCGCCGCAAGGCGATGCGAATGACCAATCCGAAAAGCAGCGCCAAGGCGGCGAGCATGACCGAGCGGAGAAAAGCCTCCTGCTCGCGCTGCTGCGGCGTCAGGCCGTGCCACCACTCGAGCGGCGATCGGGCCAGGGTCGACAGGTGCGCGAAGAACTCCGGAACCGCGATGGCCAGGGTGCTTGGCGCCAACGGCAAGGGAAAGCGTTTGAACAGGGTCTCTATCTGCGCCCCCCGGGTGCGCGCCTTGATCGCGTCGGCCAGCTCGTCGGTCCGCTTCAAGGCCAGAGCAGCCTGCTTGATGCGTGTCTCGTAGGCGGTGATGTCTTCCGCGATCTTCCGGCGTTCCTCGGCGATCGTCTCGTCTTCCGGAGGTTCGCCGTCCTCGGGCGGTGGCCCCAGTGCTTCGGCCCGCGCGCTCAGCGGCTCGACCAGCGCCGCGCTCTTGGATTGAATCTCCTCGGCCTCGGCGCGGATCGTCGCGAGGCGCTGCGACAGCTTTGCGGCGCGGTCCTCGGACAAAGTCGGTTGCGCAAGCTCTTGCGCGGCCAGGTCGAGCGAATGGTTCCAGTCGCCGACTATGGTGCTGAACGGCCGCTGCGGCTCCTGCGCCGCGCCGGTGCCGGTCAACAGCCACAGGACGGTGACGAGCCAGAGCGATTTGGCGGAGTGACGAAACGGCAAGATTCGGCGCGCTTTCGGTTGGCCCTGCGCCACTCTAGCACAGGGCCCCGCAAGGGCCATCGCCTATCCGTCGCTACGCAGCCTTCAAGTGCTCCCGGTCGTGCGGCGCGTCGAAATCGATCTCCGGGCCCTTGGGCACGATGCCGGTCGGGTTGACGGCCGCGTGGCTGCCGAAATAGTGCTGCTTGATGTGGTGCAGGTCGACCGTCTCGGCCACGCCCGGCATCTGGTAGAGCTCGCGGGTGTAGGCCCAGAGGTTCGGGTAGTCGACCAGGCGCCGCTTGTTGCACTTGAAGTGGCCGACGTAGACCGGATCGAAGCGCAGCAGGGTGGTGAACAGGCGCCAGTCGGCCTCGGTCAGGCGCCCGCCGACCAGATAACGCTGCCCGGCGAGCCGCGCCTCCAAGGTGTTCAAGGTGTCGAACAGGGCGTCGAAAGCCTCCTCGTAGACCTCTTGGCTGGTCGCGAAGCCGGCCTTGTACACGCCGTTGTTGACGGAATGATAGACGGTCTCGTTGATCTCGTCGATCGCCCCGCGCAGTTCCTTCGGATAGAAGTCCAGCTCCGGGCGCTCGGCCATGGCGTTGAACTGGCTGTTCAGCATGCGGATGATTTCGGCGGACTCGTTGTTGACGATCGTGCTTTCGCGCGTGTCCCAGAACACCGGCACGGTGACCCGGCCGGTGTAGTCGTTCTTGGCCCGGGTGTAGATCTCGTGGAGGTGGCCGGCGCCGAACAAGGCATCGCCGGTGGCGCCGGGGCCTTGGCGGAACTCCCAGCCGGTTTCGCCCATGTGCCAGTGGACCACGGACACCGGGATCACGTCCTCCAACCCCTTCAGCTTGCGGAAGATCAGCGTCCGGTGCGCCCAGGGGCAGGCAAGCGACACGTAGAGGTGATAGCGCCCCGGCTCGGCCTTGAAACCCGATGCGCCGTCGGACGTAACCTCTTTGCGGAACTGGCTTTCCTGGCGCTGAAAGCGTCCGCCGCTCCGCTTCGTGTCGTACCACCGGTCGTGCCACGCACCGTCGATCAACAGTCCCATCGCACCATCCTCCGGTCGGATCGAGGCATGAAGACGCCCGGCGGCACGACAGGCGCCGCCGGCCGCGCTGCAAAAGACGTCAGAACTCCCGGCCGATCTTGCGGTCGACCGACATCTCGCCGCCGCCGCGGAACGCAATGGCGAGCGCGATCAGGCCCCAGAGCAGCGGATACTCGTAGCCGCCCTTGTTCCAGAAGAAACCGCTCGGCAGATGGACCACGAAGGCGGCATAGGCCATCACGATGGCGATGCCGACAGCCGCCGGGCGGGTGAGAAATCCGACCGCCAGGAACAGGCCGCCGAAGAACTCGGTCGCGCCGACCAGCCCGGCCCAGAAGATGCCCGGCTCCAGGCCCAGGTTCTGGGCGAAAAATCCGCCGGTGCCCTCGAGGCCGCCGCCGCCGAACCAGCCGAACAGCTTCTGCGCGCCGTGCGGCATCAATATGAGCCCGGTGAAGAACCGGATCATGGGATAGGAGAGGCCCGACAGGCTGCCATAGAGCGGCTGCAGCGCCGGGACGATCAGGCGGGTCGATGCGGTTCCATTGGTCATGGCTCAGGCTCCTTGTTTCGATTGCAGGAAATCACGGCAGGTCGGCCAGAAGTATATCCGAGTCCTCCAGTGCAGTAACCGTGAGTGTATCTTCGCCGGTTATGACAATGCCGTCACGTGCATTCGCCAAGACGCCGTTTACCTCGATTCGCCCTCGGGAGGGAACCAAATAGGCCCGGCGCCCTTCGCCGATAGGGTGCGTCACGCTCTGCCCCGGTGTCAGCGCCGCGCCAAGGACCGCCGCGTCCTGACGGATCGGCAGGGCGCCGTCGTCGCCCGCGCGGCCCGAGGCGAGCGCGACCAGCGTAGCGGCGCGCTCGGCCTTGGGGAAGCGGCGCGTCGCCCAGCGGGGCTCGAGGCGGGCTTCGTCCGGCTCGATCCAGATCTGGAAGATCTGAGTTGCCTCGTCCTCCAGGTTGTACTCGGCGTGGCGGATCCCGGTGCCGGCCGACATGACCTGCACGTCGCCGGCCACGGTGCGGCCCTCGTTGCCCAGGTGGTCGCGGTGCGAGATCGCGCCGCGGCGGACATACGTGATGATCTCCATATCCCGGTGGCCGTGTGGGTCGAATCCGGTCCCCGGCTGAATCGTGTCGTCGTTCCAGACCAGCAGCGGCCCCAGGCCGCTGCGCGCCGGGTCGTGGTAGTTGGCGAAGCTGAAGTGATAGCGTGCGCTCAGCCAGTCGATGTCCAGCCGGCCCAGGGTCTCGAAAGGGATGACTTCGATCACGGCGCTGCTCTCCTTCCGGTTCAGGCCGCCAGTTTGGCGGCGACCTCGGCCACGTGCCGGCCTTGGAAACGGGCGATCGCGAGCTCGTTCTCGCTTGGTTGGCGGCTGCCGTCGCCCCCGGCCAGGGTCGAGGCGCCGTAGGGCGTGCCGCCGCTGATCTCGTCCATGTTCATGAGCTCCTGACAGGCGTAGGGCACGCCGACGACCACCATGCCCTGGTGCAGCAGTGTCGTATGGAACGAGGTGATGGTGGTCTCCTGGCCGCCGTGCTGGGTCGCGGTGGAGACGAAGACGCTGCCGACCTTGCCGACCAGGGCGCCGCTCATCCAGAGGCCGCCGGTCTGATCCAGGAAGTTGCGCATCTGCGCGGCCATGTTGCCGAAACGCGTCGGCGTGCCGAAGATGATCGCGTCATAGTCGCCGAGCTCCTCGGGCTTCGCCGTCGGTGCCGCCTGGTCGAGCTTCATGCCGGCCTGCTTCGCGACCTCCTCGGGGACCAGTTCCGGCACCCGCTTGACCGTGACCTCGACCCCGGAGACACCGTCTGCCCCCTCGGCCACCGCCTCGGCCATCGTCTCCACGTGTCCATAGCCACTGTAGTACAGCACTAGAAGTTTGCTCATGGCGCGCTCCGATCGCGTTATGGATGTGAGCCAGGGAACCGACTGGCCGGGCCCTGAAAATAGGGCGTTCTCTCGGAAAAAATAATATGCTGAAATAGAATAATATTGTTTCCCACAGGAAACTATCGAATGTTGGATCTCAGCGCCATGACGGTCTTTGCCCGGGTCGTCGAAACGGAAAGCTTTACCCGGGCCGCGGAGGACCTGAGGCTGTCCAAGTCCGCCGTCTCCAAGCAGGTGAGCCGGCTCGAGGACCGGCTTGGCGTGCGGCTCCTGAACCGCACGACCCGCCGCCTCTCCCTGACCGAGGCGGGGGCCGCCTTCTACGAGGGGTGCCAGAAGACGCTGAGCGAGGCCGAGGCGGCCGAGCAGGCGGTCACCCACCTGGCCATGGCGCCGCGCGGCGTGCTCAGGGTCGCCGCGCCCATGTCCTTCGGCTTCCTGCACGTCGGACCCGCGCTGCCCGAACTCCTCGGGCGCTGCCCGGAACTGACCCTCGACCTCGCCCTCAACGACCGCATGGTCGACCTGGTGGAGGAGGGATACGACGTGGCGATTCGCATCGGCGTGCTCGCCGATTCGAGCCTGGTCGCCCGCCGCCTGGCGCCGAGCCGGCTGGTCCTCTGCGCCGCGCCGGGGTATCTGGCGGAGCGTGGCCAGCCGGCCGCGCCGGAGGATCTCGCCCGCCACGACTGCGCGAGCTACAGCTACCGGACGGCCGGTCCCGAATGGCGGTTTCGCGGCCCCGACGGCCTGCACCGGGTCAAGGTGTCGGGGCGCCTCGCCGTGAACAACGGCGACGTCCTGCTGGCCGCGGCGCTGGGCGGCCTGGGAATCGTCATGCTGCCCAGCTTCATTGCCGGGGACGCCCTGCGCGCCGGACGTCTGGTGCGGGTGCTGCCCGGTTGGCGAGTCGCCGAGGAGGCCAACGTCTACGCGGTCTATCCGGCGAGCCGCAACCTCTCGCTCAAGGTCCGGGTCTTCGTCGACTTCCTGGCCGCGCGCTTCGGCGAGCCGCCTTATTGGGACGAGGGGCTCGGCCCGTGACACGGCATCACCGGGCTTTGCCCGCCCTGGCCGTGGCGGGCTCGGCCGTCCTGTGGGGACTGTGGTGGCTGCCGCTGCGCTGGCTGGCGGCCGGCGACCTGCCCGGCGATTGGAGCAGCCTGGCGATCTATGGCGCCGCGGTCCTGGTTCTGCTGCCGGTCGCCTGGTACCGCCGCCGGCGCTTGCGGGCCGGCGGGATTCCGCTGCTTCTGATCGGCCTCAGCTTCGGGGCCGTCCTGACCTTGTGGAACCACGGCGTCCTGGTGGGCGAGGTGGTTCGCGTCGTGCTGCTGTTCTACCTGGCCCCGGTCTGGGCGACCGGCTTCGGCTGGCTGCTGCTGGGCGACCGGCCGGGCGCGCGGCGACTCGTCAGCATCCTCATGGGCCTCGGCGGCGCGGCCGTGGTCCTCGGTTTGGAGGGCGGGTTTCCCCTGCCTCGCTCCGAAGGCGACTGGTTCGGCCTGGTCTCGGGTCTGCTGTTCGCGGTGACCCTGACATTGACCCGGCGGGCACCCCAGGTCGGCGGCCTCGAGACCAGCTTCGTCTCCTTCGTCGGCGGCACCGTGATCGCCCTGGGCTTCGTGCTGTTCCTGCCGGACCAGGTCCCGGTACCGGCCGGTCTGGCGGACGCCTTGCCGCCCGCGGCGCTGGTCGCCGCCCTCTGGCTGCTGCCGCAGACCTGGCTCGTCTTCTGGGGCGCGGCGCGGCTCGATCCGGGGCGGGTATCGATCATTCTGCTGATCGAGGTGGTCACGGCGGCGGCGAGCGCCGCGGTCCTGACCGGCGAGCCCTTCGGCTTGCGCGAGGCCGCGGGCTGCGCGCTCATCCTGGGCGCCGGCCTGCTTGAAGGGTTCGCCGCACTGCGCCGTCCCGCGCCCGCCCCATAGGCAGGGGCATCGCACGTCGGGGGTGGTGTGCGTTTCGCGCCCTTCGAGACGCGCCCTTCGGGCGCTCCTCAGGACGAGGGGATAAGGATCATCCTCATGGTGAGGAGCCGCCGCAGGCGGCGTCTCAAACCATGGTCATCGAACACCGCGAAATACGATTGCCCCAGCCGCATAGCCCTCTGCCGGGGAAAATCGTGGCGCGCGGCCGGGGTCTGTGATACATCCGGCGTTCCATTTTGCAACCCGACCAGGGAACCGATCCGATGGCCGCAGGCAGCATCTTCCGACGACGATGCGGACGCGCGCGACGACCCCGCGCAGAGGGGCCTGCGCTCTAGCGTTCGATCGGCCTGCGGGACGGCAATGACCGGATCCGAGGGACTCGAGGAAAGGCAAGCGAGCGACCGGCCCCGCCGGGCGACCGGCAGCACGCCTTTCCCGACATCGCCGCAAGCTGGCGCGGCACCCTTGACCGGAACGACCATGGCTTTCCAAATACGGCCGCAACGGCCCCAAGACCCCGAACACTTCGACTCGCTGCTCGACCGGACCTTCGGGACCGATCGGCTGAACAAGACCGTCTACCGACTGCGCGAGGGGGTCGCGGACCTGGCCGACCTGCGCTTCGTCGCCGTCGGGCCGGACGGCGGCCTGCTCGCCTCGCTGCGCTTCTGGCCGATCGCGATCGGAACGGCGCCGGCCATTCTGCTCGGGCCGCTCGCGGTCGAGCCGGCCCTCCAGGGCCGGGGCATCGGCAGGGCGCTCGTGCGCCACGGGCTCGGCGAGGCCCGGCGCCTGGGCCACCGCGTCTGCGCCGTGGTCGGCGAGCCCGAATACTACGGCCCCTACGGCTTCGTGAACGCGCCCGCCGTGGGCCTGGCCCTGCCCGGGCCGGTCGACCCGCGCCGCTTCCAGGTGCTGGAACTCGAACCCGGTGCGCTCGACGGCCTCAGCGGCCCGATCGGCCGGGCCGCGCCAGCCTGAAGCCGGATTCGCGACGCCCGGGCCGACCGGCCGCCGGCATGTCCGCTCTATCGGGGCCGCAGGACGAGCAGCTTGATGATGTCCTGAAACAAGAAACGGTCCTCGATCAGCTCGAGGCCGGCGGCGTCCAGGTACTGCTCGGTGTCGCGGTCGAAGGTGGCGCCGTAGACGAGGCGCACCCAGGGCGCCCACAAGCGCATCACGAAGCGCTTCAGCGGATCGCGCGAGTAGGCGTACTCGAGGAGCCGAATTTCGCCGCCCGGCTTGCAGACCCTGCGCAGCTCGCGGAGCGCCGGCAGCTGGTCCTCGTCGTCGAGCACGCAGAAGAGGAAGGTGGCGACCACATAGTCGAAATGTCCGTCGGGAAAGTCGGTGGCCATGGCGTTCATCCGGCGCAGCTCGGCCGCGACTCCCAGGCGCGCCTTGCGCTTTCGGGCCTGGGCCAGCATCCGGGGGCTCAAGTCGATCCCGACCACCTCGCCGCTCGGCGGATAGAAGGGCATGTTCCGTCCCGTCCCCACGCCCGCGTCGAGAACGGCCCCGCCCACGTCCTCGAACAGAGTACGCCGGATCGGCCGATAGCGCCGGTACTCGAAGGGCAAATCCAATAGGTCGTAGATCCGCGCTATGCGGTCGTAGGTTTGTTTCTCGCCCACGCGCCGGCCGCCCCTGTTCCTGCGGTGCGAACTTCGGAGTCTCCGGTCACTATCGCACGGAGGGGCACCGGGGCCTAATGCCCCTCGCGCCACCAGGCGAGGAGCGCGCTGCCCAGGGCGAGCAGCAGGACCAGGACGGCGGGCAGCAACGGCACCTGCAAGACGCCGGTCACGACGTAGCCACCCTGGGCCTGCACGCCGATCCAGCCACGCCCGTGGCGGTCGCGCCCGGGTTTGACCTTGCGCAGGGAGGGAAGGCGGTCGTCGGCCAGGCGCACGACCGTGCCGCGGCTCGCCTCGATCAGCGGCTCCAACGGCTCGGCCGTCGCGCGCAGGTCCTCGAACTCGACCGGATTGAGCGGTCCCACGGCGGCCAGCGCCGTTTTCCGGCCGTCGCTCACGCGGTAGAGCCCGGCCTCGGTCACCGGCATCAGGCCGCTCGCGCGGCCGCCGCGGCCGGGCTCCAGGGTGAGGTTCCGCAGCTCGCCGGACGGCAGGGTCACCTCGATCTCAGGCAGGTCCGGGGCGAGCGAGCGCCGGACGACCTCCAGCTGTCCGCCGGCCACGCTGGCGCGCAGGTCCTCCTCCTCGAGGTCCGGCTCCCGCATCAGCCAATGGGCGACCCGGCGCAGCAGCTCGGCCTGCGGCCCGCCGCCCTCGAAGCCCCGCGACCAGAGCCACATGTGGTCGCTCAGGAACTGGGCCACGCGGCCTTCGCCGACCCGGTCCAGGATCAGCAACGGCCGCCCTTCGGCGCCGTCCATGACCACCACGCCACGGGTCGGGTGGGCCTCTATCTGGCGGAACCAGCGGCCCCAGCCGGGTGCCTTGGACGCGTCGGTCCCGGCGTCGGGCAGGTCCGCGGTCACCGGGTGGCGCCAACCCAACTCGGTCAGAGCGGGCCGGTAGCCCTGCTCGAGGATGCTGCCGCTCGGCTCGCCGGGCAGCACCCGACCGAGCGGCGTGCGGTACAGCGACAGCGGCGTGGCGAAGGTCGGGCCGACGGCTTCCAGCAGCGCGCCGCCCTCCTCGACGTAGCGCGCGATGTTCTCCAGGTAGATCGACGGCAGCACGCCGCGCCGCCGGTAGCGGTCGAAGATGATCAGGTCGAACTCCTCCAGCTTGACCTCGAACAGCTCGCGCGTCGGGAACGCGATCAGCGACAGTTCGCGGATCGGCGTGCCGTCGTTCTTTTCCGGCGGGCGCAGGATAGTGAAATGGACCAGGTCGACCGCCGGGTCGGACTTCAGGATGTTGCGCCAGGCCCGCTCGCCAGCGTGCGGCTCGCCCGAAACCAGCAGCACGCGCAGCCGGTCGCGCACGCCGTTGATCTGCACGGCGGTCCGGTTGTTGGCCAGGGACAGCTCCCGCGGTCCAGGTGCGACCTCGATCTCCAGGACGCTGGGTCCGCGGTGCGACAGCTCGAACTCGACCTCGGTCTCGACCCCGGTCGGCAGGTGCAGGACCTTCGGCGGGCCCCCGTCTTGCCGGATCTCGACCCTGGCGATGCCGCCGGGCTCCTCGCCCGGAAGATCGTCGACCCTGAGGGTGAGCGGCTGCTCGCGGCCGACGATCCCGAAGCGCGGGGCCTGGGTCACGGCGATGCGGCGATCGCCTTCGTCCTCGCGGCCGGTCAAAAGCAGGTGGAGCGGCGCGTCGAGGCCCAGCGCTTCCAGGTCCTCCGGCGCGTCGTGCACTTGGCCGTCGCTGATCATCAGGACGCCGGCGATCCGCTGGCGCGGCACCTCGGAAAGCCCCTGGCGCAAAGCGGTGAAAAGTCGCGTGCCCTGCTCGTCCCTGCCGAGACCCGCGCCGCCGGCGCGGATCACGCGCACCTCGGTGTCCTCGAGCCGGCCCAGCGCCTGGGTCAGGTGCGCGAGCGCGGCCTCGCTCTGCTCGGGCCGTGGGGCTATGTCCTGGCTCGGGCTCTCGTCGACCACGACCAGGACCACGTCGTCCAGGCCCGCGCGCTGCTCCTTGACCAGCGAGGGATTGGCGAGCGCCGCGACCAGCGCGGCGGCGGCCGCGGCGCGCCACCAGACGCCGGGCGCCCGCCGCCACAGGGCCAGCGCGATGGTCGCCAGCGCGACGACGGCCAGGGCTGTCACCACGGGCCAGGGCAGCAGCGGCGCCCAGCCGATCGAAAGCTGGCCGCTCACGGCCTGGTCCCTTCGTTGCTCGGCGCGCTCATCATTGGCCCAGGCGCTCCAATATGAAGGGGATGTGCACCTGGTCGGCCTTGTAGTTGCCGGTCAGCGCATACATGACCAGGTTGACGCCGAAGCGGTAGGACAGCTCGCGCTGCCGCTCGCCCCCGGGGACCACCGCGAAGATCGGCCGGCCGAGCTCGTTGACCGCCCAGGCGCGGGCCCAGTCGTTGGACCCGACCATGACCGAGGCCACGCCGTCGTTGACCCGCCCCTCGGTCGCGCCGATCCAGAGCGTGCCGCCGGCGAATCGGCCGGGAAAGTCCCGCATCAGGTAGAACGACTTGGTGAGCACGTGATCCGGCGGCACGGGTGCCAGCGGCGGTATCTCCAGCCCCTCGGTCAGACGCTTGAGGGCCTCGCTGCCTCGGCTCGTCCGGCCGAGCAGCTGGATCCCGGCGCCCGGCTCGCGCAGGTCGAAGAGGATCGTGCCGCCCTGCGAGAGGTACTGGTTGACCTTGCGCCGGGCATGCCCGGCGAGCGGCCTTTGCTCCGGGGTCACCGGCCAGTAGAGCAGGGGGAAGAAGGCCAGCTCGTCGCCATTCAGGTCGACGCCGAGCGGCGCGCCGGCCTCGACCGAGGTTCGCCTCAGCAGCACGCGGGTCAGCCCGAACAGGCCGGCCCGGCTCGCGTCGTCGACTGCCGGAACGCCGGTCCGCACGAAGGCGAGCCGGGTCTGCAAAGTGGCCTCCATCGCGAAGGCGTCGCTTGTCGAACCGGCTCTGCTCTGCGCCCAGCTCCCGTCGATCGGCAGCGCCAGGACCAGTGCCAGAACCGCCGCGGAGACCCGCGCCGTCCGGACCAGCAGGCCGCGCAGCACCAAGGCGATCATCAGGTCGATGAGGCCCAGCAACAGCGCCAGGGCGAGCAGCCAGGGCTTCAGGTCGGCTTCGCCGCGGCCCGCATAGGAGGCGAGCGAAACCCCGCTCGGCAGGCCGCCGATGACCTCGAGGGAGGGCGCGGCGTCGATCAGGTTGTGGGCGCGCCTGCGGCTGTCGCTGCCGTAGTAGCCCGGCGGATGACGCGGGCCGATCCGGCCCTCCTCCAGCACCGCCTGATCGGCCGCCAGGGCGGTCGGCGGCGGGGCGCCCAGCCGGCCGAACCCGTCCAAGGTCTCCAGCGGCGGCAGTGCAAGGGACGCAGCGGCCTCGCCCTCGACGCCCTGGCTGACGGCCACGACCCGGCGCAGCAGGTCGACGAAGAGGCCCGAGAGGGCCAGGTTCGCCCAGTCGGTGTTGGCCGTCGTGTGCAGCAGCACGATCCACCCCTCGCCGCGTGGCTCGGCGGTGATCAGCGGCGTCCCGTCGGCAAGCCGCGCCCAAGTCCTCTCGCCCAGCTCGATCGACGGTTCGGCCAGGACCTGGCGGTTGATCAGCACATCGTCCGGCACGACCAGGCCGCCGAAGGGACCTTCCGGGTCGAAGGGCGCCAAGCGCGCCGGATTGTCCCAGGTCATGACGCCGCCCAGGGTCCGTCCTCCGCCGCGCAGGCGTACCGGCAACAGGCGGTCGCTGCCGTCGTCGGCCAGGCGCGGCCCGGCAAAGCGCAGCAGCAGCCCGCCGCTTTCGACCCAGGCGGCAAGCCGCTCGACCTCCACTTCGGGCAGGCTGCCCAGATCCGGGAGCACCAGAACCGCCAGCTCGCGGCGCAGCAGCTCGCCGATTTCGCCGCGGCGCAGTTCGGTGAAGGGTTCGAGGGCGCGTTGCAGGTAGTAGAGCTCGCTGAGCAGCGGCTGCGCCTCTTCGAGGGGCCCGGTGGCGACCAAGCCGACTGGCCGCCGCCGCCAGCGCTCGTCGAGCAACAGCACGGCACCGGCCTGCGTCTCGCCTTCGACCGACAGCCGGGCGATGCGGTTGCGCAGTTCGGCCGGCAGGTCGAGCGTGGCCTCCGCCACGGACTGCCCGCCCTCAAAAACGAGCGGCGTGCGGGCCACTAGGCTGCCGTCCTCGGCGACGGCCAGCACCGCGGCGCTCTCTTCTCCGGCCTCCCCCGCGCGCCGCAGGCGCAGACCGAGCGTCATGCCGTCTGTCTCGGGCGGCAGCAGCAGGCGCGGCAGGGTGCCGTCGCCGTCGCGCAGCACGCGGAGCTCGCCCAGTCCCTGCAGCCGTAAGGCCAGATCCTGCACCGCGCCGTCGGCCAGCCCGTCCGACAACCAGATCACGTTGGCCGCTCCGGGCAGGTCGAGCCCTTCGAGGGCCGCCAGCGCCGCCGCACGGTCGACCGGCCAGGGTTTCGGCGTCACGCCCTGCAGCCGGCGGCGGGCCTCGCCGGCGGTCAACAGGCCGGAAACCGCGGTCGGTTCGTCCAACTCGCCGGGCGCTGTGGTCAACAGGACCACCGGCCGGGTTTCGCGCTCGGCCTGGGCGAGCAGGCCGTCGATCGCCGCTTCGCGCGCCGGCCAGTGGCGCGCGGCGGCCCAGCCGTCGTCTATCACCAGCATCAGCGGGCCGCTGCCGCCCAGCCGGGCTGCCGGGTTCAGGAGCGGTTGGGCCAGTCCCAGGACGATCAGCAGGGCCACGATCAGCCGCAGCAAAAGCAGCCACCACGGGGTCCGCGCCGGCGTCTCCTCCGGCGGCAGAAGGCCGAACAGCAGGCGGATGGCCGGGAAGCGCAGGGAGCGCGGGGCCGGCGGCGTGACCCGGAGCAGCCACCAGAGCAGCGGCAGGACGAGCAGCGCCGCGAGGATCCACGGCTGGGCAAACGCGAGCGGCCCCAGGTGCAACATCGCCGTCAGCTTTCCAGGGTCTGCGACAGCGCCGTGTAGAGCGCGAGCAGCGCGGTCTGCGGCGGCCTGTCGGTGTGGTGGCAAGCATAGGTCCAGGCGACTGCCCGGGCAATCGCGGCCAGACCCTCGCGTTGCGCCTGAAGCCTCTCGAGATAGGTGTGGCGCACCGACTCGACGCGCGACAGCAGCCAGGGCTCCTCGCCCTGCAGGCCCTCGAAGCGCACCCGGCCGGCATAGGGCAGCTTCTCCTCGGCCGGGTCCAGAATCTGCAGCAGATGCCCCTTGATGCCGCGTTCGGCATAACCGCGCACGACCTGATGGACGTCTTCGAGCGGCGCCAGCAGGTCGCCCAGGAAGACCACTTGGGCGTTGCGGGGCAGCGGTTGGACCGGCGGCAGGTCGCTGTCCCGTCCCTTGGCCAGGCCCCCGCCTTCGTCGGCGATGGCCAGCGCCAGGCGGGACAGGGCACCGCGGCCGGTCGCGGGCCGGATGCCGGAGCCGAGCAGGGAAACGTGCTCGCCGCCGCGCACCAGGAGCACAGAGAGCGCCAGCGCCAGGAGATCGCCCCGGGCGCGCTTCTCCGGCAGATCCTGGGCCGAGCGCCAAGCCATGGACGGCGAATGATCGCGCCAGATCCAGACCGACTGGGCCGCCTCCCACTCGAGCTCGCGGATGAACACGTGATCGGACTTGGCCGACTGGCGCCAGTCGATCAGCTGCGGTGTGTCGCCGGCCGCGTAGTGACGGAACTGCCAGAAGGTTTCGCCCTGTCCGACCCGGCGCCGGCCGTGAACGCCCTGTACCACCGTGGCCGCAACCCGCTCGGCCGCGACCAGCAGCGGGGGCAGGGTGGCCGCGAGCTGCTCGGCCCGTTTACGGAGGGGGAGGGCGCCGGCGGACATGTCACCGTCGGGCCGCGGGCTGTTCGTCATGCATAGGGCGCGGCCAGCCTGTTGATCACGTCGTCGATCGTGACGCCGTCGGCCCGCGCGGCGAAGTTGAGCGCCATGCGGTGCCGCAGAATCGGGCCGACCAGGGCCGTGACGTCGTCGATCGACGGAGCGAAACGGCCCCCCAGCACCGCCCGCGCCCGGATCGCCAGCATGAGGGCCTGGCTGGCGCGGGGTCCCGGACCCCAGGCGACCTGGTTCTCCACCTCCGCGATCTCGGTCGTGTCGGGCCGCCCGCTGCGCACCAGACCGAGGATCGCCTCGACCACGCTCTCGCCGACCGGAATGCGCCGAACCAGGCGCTGGGCGGTCATGAGTTCCTCGGCGGTCATGACCTGTGCCGCCTGGATGTCGTCGGCGCCCGTGGTTGCGATCAGCATGTGCCGCTCGGCCTCGAGGTCCGGATAGCCCACGTCGACCTCCATGAGGAAGCGGTCGAGCTGGGCCTCGGGCAGGGGATAGGTGCCTTCCTGCTCCAGCGGGTTCTGGGTCGCGAGGACGTGAAACGGACGCGGCACCTCGTGGCTATGGCCGGCCACGGTGACGCGCAGCTCCTGCATGGCCTGCAGCAGGGCGGACTGGGTGCGCGGGCTGGCCCGGTTGATCTCGTCGGCCATCAACACCTGGCAAAACACCGGTCCGGGGATAAAGCGGAAGCTGCGGCGGCCGTCCTCGTGCTCCTCGAGCACTTCCGAGCCCAGGATATCGGCCGGCATGAGGTCCGGGGTGCACTGCACCCGCTTGTCCTCGAGGCCGAGAACCGTGCCCAGGGTCTCGACCAGGCGGGTCTTGGCTAGGCCGGGCACGCCGATGAGCAGCGCGTGCCCTCCGGCCAGCAAGGTGATAAGGGTTTGATCGACCACCTGTTGTTGGCCGAAAATAACCTTGCCTATACTGGCGCGGACGTTTTGCAGCTTGTCGCCGAGGGCCTCGATCTCCGAGGCGAGCTTAGCGGCGGACTCCTCGTCCACCGGTGCGGCGGGGGTGACAGTCACGTATGCGATCTCCCGGCTCCAGGAAACAGATCGGCAGGCCATGGCGAGAGACCAATCGAAGCCCACCGGCGATCAACAGAAGATAAGTGTTTCCGCTCCGTCTTACCAGCAGTCCGGGCCGGAGGGGCTGCCGGCCTGTGGCGATTTCGACATCCGCATCGCGCGTGACGGCACCTGGCACTACCGGGGCAGCCCGATCGGCCGAAAGTCCCTGGTCAAGCTCTTCTCCACGGTGATCCGGCGGGACGAGCAGGGCGGCTACTGGCTGGTCACGCCGGTCGAGCGCGGCCGCATCCTGGTCGAGGACGCGCCGTTCACCGCCGTCGAATGCGAGTCGGACGGCACGGGCCGTGACCAGGTCCTGAGGTTCCGGAGCAATGTGGACGACTGGATCGAGGCCGGCGCGGATCATCCGATCCGCGTGGCCGAGGACCCTGTTACCGGCGAGCCCAGCCCCTATATCCTGGTCAGGGACAATTTGGAGGCCCTGATCGTCCGCCCGGTGTTCTACTGGCTGGTCGAACGGGCAGTCGAACACCGGCAGGACGGAACGGACTACCTGGGGCTATGGAGCAAGCGAGAGTTTTTTCCGCTGGGCAGGTTGCCGTGAACGCCGAGGAGCTGGCCCGCCGCCTTGCCGCCGGAGGGCGGCCTGGACGCCGCCGCTCGCCGGACAGCCGGGCCGAGCTCGACCGCCCGCGCGGCGACCACGACCTGAACCCGGACTTCTTCGATCCGGAGCAGTCGCTGACCCCGGCCGCGGTCCTGGTGCCGATCGTGACGCGCGTGCCGGAAATGACGGTGCTGCTGACCCGGCGCACCGACCATCTCTACGACCACGCCGGGCAGGTGAGCTTTCCCGGCGGCCGGGTCGACCCGGGCGACCAGGACGCCGAGGCGGCGGCCCTGCGCGAGACCGAGGAGGAGATCGGCCTGCCGCGCCGGCACGTTCGGCTGGTCGGACAGCTCGATACCTACGTCACGCGCACCGGTTTCGAGGTCACGCCCCTGGTCGGCCTGGTCGCGCCGCCGTTTCCGATCGTGCCGGACAGCTTCGAGGTGGCCGAGGTCTTCGAGGTGCCGCTCGGCCTGTTCCTCGACCCGGCACAGCGCCAGACCCACAGCCGCCATTTCGAGGGCAAGGATCGGTACTTCTACGTGTTTCGCCACGGCGACTATCAGATCTGGGGCGCGACCGCCGGCATGCTGGTCAATCTGGCGCAGGTGCTGACCGAGCCATGCTGAGGAAACTGCTCACGATCGTCCTGCCGCTGGTGCTGCCGCTGCTGGTCTATGCCATCTACCTCGCGCTCGCCCGGCGCAAGGCGCGTCTGGCCGGCGAGGGCCGCCTACCGCGCTGGCAAGAGGCGCCCTGGGCCGCGATCTTCATCGCCAGCATCCTGCTGATGATCGCTTCGCTGGCGGTCTGGCGTATGAACCTCGGGGTGGATCCGGGCGTGAAGCTCATGCCGCCGCGCGTGGTCGATGGCGAGGTGGTGCCGAGCCACCCGGTCCCGGAATGACGCGTCCGACGCCGCGCCTCGGGCCGCGGGCATCATGACCCCGGCCGGCAAGCTGGCGCCACAGGAGTGGATGACCGCGCCGGCGACGCAGGCCGTGCTCGAGGCCCTGGGCGCCGACGGGGCGGAGGTGCGCTTTGTCGGCGGTTGCGTGCGCGACGCCCTGGTCGGTCGGCCCGTCAACGACGTGGATCTCGCCACGGCCGATCCGCCGGAAACGGTCATCGCGCTGCTCCGACGCGCCGGCCTGAAGGCCGTGCCGACCGGGCTCGATCACGGCACGGTCACTGCGATCTCGCACCACCGGCCCTTCGAGGTCACTACCCTGCGCCGAGACGTCGAGACCCACGGCCGCCACGCGACGGTCGCGTTCACCGACGACTGGAAGGCCGACGCGGCCCGCCGCGACTTCACCTTCAACGCGCTGTCGTGTCGCCCCGATGGCACGCTCTACGACCCCTTCGGCGGGCAGGGCGACTTGGCGGCCGGGCGCGTGCGCTTCGTCGGCGACGCCCGCGAGCGCATCGAGGAGGACTATCTGCGCCTGCTGCGCTTCTTCCGGTTCCAGGCCCACTACGGGCGCAGCGACCCGGACCCGGAGGGCTTGGCCGCGGCGACGGCGCTGGCTCCGGAGCTGGCGTTCCTGTCCGGCGAGCGAATCCGCAACGAGCTGTTCCGGCTGCTCGAGGCCGAAGCGCCGGTGCCGGTGCTCGAGGTGATGCGAAGCCGGCGCATCCTGGACGCGGTGTTGCCGCAGTTGGGCGACAGCGCCATGCTCGAGGCGCTGCTCGCGCTGCGAGTCGAGCCGTCGGGGCCGGAGGTTCTGCTGCGTTTGGGCGCGCTGGTCGAGGGCGGCCCAGCCGCAGCCACGGCCCTCGCCGACCGGCTGCGCCTCTCGCGGGCCGAGCGGGAGCGGCTCGCCGGCATGCTCGATCCGCCACAGGATCTCGGGATCGACTGCGACGGACGGGCGTTGCGCCGGGCATTCTACGGCCTCGGGGCGGAGCGCGCCGCCGACCTTCTGCGACTCGACTGGGCGCACCGTCAGGCGGCCGGGACGGCCGTGGAAGACTCCATGGCCCGGCGGGCCCTGGCTGCAGCCGCCGCCTGGCGTCCGGTGACGTTTCCCCTCAAGGGGCGCGACGCGCTCAGGCTCGGCATGGCGCCCAGCGAATCCGTCGGCCGCCTGCTCGCCGAGGTCGAGGCCTGGTGGGTTACCCAGGACTTCCGGCCGGGGCGCGCGGCGTGCCTGGAACGCCTAAAGCTGCTGGCTGCGGCGCGTTGATCGAACCTCATTCCACCGTGAAGGCGGTCTCCGCGAGCACGTCGCCGTCGGGCGAGACGATCTGAACGCGCCAGGCGCCGAGCGACAGTTCGGCGCTGCTCCAGGTCCGCCAGCGGACCGAGGTCCCGATCTCCATGTCGACCGTCGCATAGAGGGCGTCGTCATAGAGCCACACGAAGGACACGTGTGTCGGTGCGCCTGGATTGTCGATCTTGGCGTAGGCGAAGGCGCGGCCGTCCTGGGGCGAGAAGGTCTTGGCCATGCCGACCGGCTCCCGGTCGACGACATCGCGCGCCATCACAAAGTCCCGCGCGGCGATGTCCGTTTCCCGTGGCTTCGCCACCGAATCGGGCGTGCTCGCCTCGACCAAGGCGACCGTGACCTCGCGGGGCAGCAGCGATATGGGGGCCATCCGGGACGGCCCTCCGTTCGTCGGCGCGGCGACCGGCTTTGCCTCCGCGGTGACCGGTTTCGCCGCCGCGATCTGCTGCAGGACCATGCAGTCCTGCTGGCTGTTCTTGAGCCGCGCGCACATCTGAAAGACCTCGGCCTTGTCCGGCACGGATTCCGTGCGCACGCGGAAATAGGGCACGCCATTGACATCGGCCTTGTAGACCTTCAGCCGGGCGTCCCCCAAGAGCCCGGGGAAGCGGCCCTTCAGCCGCGTCACTTCCCGCTCGGCGTCCTCTTCCGAGCGAAGGGCGGCCAGTTGGATGACGAAATCGCCCTTGGCGACGGCAAAGGCAACCGGCGCGCGCGCCACCTCCACCTGCAAGGGGGCCGTGGTGCTCCTGCTGTCGCCGTTGGCCTCCCGGGCGGTCGCAGCGACCAGGAGCTCGAATCGGCCGATGGACCCGGCCGGAGGTGTCAGCGTGAGCCCCGCCAGCTCGTCCGGACGGAGGTCCCAGCTGTCGTCGCCGTTGTCCTGGCCGGCCGAGAGGCGCGCGCCGTCGGGGAGAGCGGAAATCGTCACCGAGAGGGTCTCGGATCCGTCGGCATCGGCCAGTGCCGCGCGGATATCGAGCGGGATCGCCCGGTCTTCGCCGCCCTTGGCTCCGGTCACGTTCAGGCGGGGTGCATCGGCCTTGGCGGCCACCTCGACAACCAGAAAATCCCTCGTGCTGGTGCTTTCGCCGTCGATCCTCCGCGCCGTGGCGTCGATCACGAGCCGCAAGGGGCCGGCGAAATCCGGCGGCGGCTTCAGTGCGAGCCCCACCAGCTCGTCCGGGTTCAGGCTCCAGCTGCCGTCGCCGTTGTCGCGGCCGGCCGAGAGCCGGGCGCCGTCGGGCAGGCCGGAGACAGCGATCGTCAGGGCCGCGGTGTCGCGGTCACCGGCCAGTGCCGCGCGGATGTCGAGCGGTATGGCTTGATCTTCGGTGCCGCTGGCGTGCGCCGCGTAGAGCGTTGGCACGCTGACGGCCGGGGGCCGGGCATCCGGTGCTCCGATCGGATCTGCCCGATCCGCCGTCGTCTCGGCCAGGGGATCCATCTCGGGCCCGGGCGCAACTGCCGTGGCCGTGTCTCTGTCCGATACCTCCGGCCCCTTGTCTGCTGCATCGGACGGCGGCGTCTCGCTCAAGAGAGTCTTGTTCGAGGACCAGGGCCAGGTTCCATAGATCGCTATGCCCAGGCCGCCCAAGACGAAGCCGGCCAGTAACAGCGCTGCAATCGGCGCGAACACGTCGCTCCGGCGCACAGGTCTGATGTCGGCCGCGGTTACGAAAAGGTCGCGGGGGAACGGGGCAAGGGCAGGTTCGGTCTCCGCCTTGTCGTACAAGGGAGGTCCGTCCGGAATCTCCAGGGCGGCTTCGCCGGCCGCGCCCAACGCCCCCCCGGGCCGCTCCGGGTTCCGATCGTCCGACGCCGGGGCCTGGGGGGCCTCGGCCGGCGCACCGGACCCCTCCTGCGCCGCCTCGTCGGAGCCTTCGGTAGCGGCGGCAGGGTTGCCTGACGGCGGGCCGGCGGCTGCCGATATCGGAATCACAGTTTGATCCCCGGACTCATCCTCCGCGGGTTGGTTTTCGGAAGGCGCCTCGGCGCGCGCCGCGGGTTCGCTGCGCGCCGAGAACTCTCGAACGGCCGCCTCGACCGTGTCGGCGGAAACGGCGCCGCCGGCCTCGCGGCCGGCCAGATGCAGGGCCGCCGCGCAGATTTGGTTGACCCGGCGCGGGACGCCTTGGGCGTAGATTGCGATCCGCTCGATGGCCTCGGAGGAGAAGATGTCGGAGTCCCAGTCGTCGACGGCCCGCAGGCGGTGCTGGATATAGGATTCCACCTCTATGCGGTCGAGGGGTTCCAATCCACAGTAGGCGGTCGCGGATTCCCGCAGGAAGGACAGTTTTGAGCCACACAGGCGGGATACGAGATCCGGCCGGCCGGCAAGAACGACTTGGACCAGCTTTCGCCCGCCAACTTCGAGCTCGGTGAGCCAGGAGAGGTCCTCCAGCGTACCATTTGTCAAGGTCTGGGCGTCGTCGACCAGGATGACCGCTGTCGTTCCAGTCTCCAGCCGGTCAATCAGGTGAGCGGCCAAGGCCCGTACGCGCCCCATGCGGTCGTTCGCGTCTTCGGGTACCTGGAGCTCTTCGCAGCAGGCCTCGAGGAGCTCGTCGACGGAGGTCTTGGCGCAGCGAGGCGATACGACGGGATGGCCGGCCGCCGCGAGCGCCTGTTCGAGCCTGAGCAGCAGCGTCGTCTTGCCGGTTCCGGGCTCGCCCACCAGCAGGACCACACCCTTCTGTCCGCCAAGGTCCGAAAGAACTCTGTCGCAGGCCGCTCGGGCGGCGGAGTTCAGATAGAAGAACCGCGCATCAGGCGTGCCCTCGAAGGGGTGTCGACAATCGTTGAAGACTTCGGTTGACATCTCGAAAACCAGATCAAGGACCCCCCGGCCACAACGTAAAACCCGCTATCCGACCGCTATGAAGAACTCGCGAGCCGCGTTGCATACAGCAACAAATACAGTATCGCGCGGCCTTGTTCAGCAAGGTGGTCTGGATCAAATTTGTGACCGTGGGGGAATTCCCGGCGAGAGTCACAGCGCCGACGTGCCGTTCGAGCGAACGAAAGCCACTCTTCGAACGTTGCATCGACGAACTTTGGGTTCGGCCGCGCGCAGCGGAGCTGCCGCGGTCTTCAGGAGCCTTCCGCTCCTCCGCCAAAGCGGCCGCCGGCCAGCCGTGCGGTCATTCCGATCCGTCGAGGGATGCGGCCGCTCACGGCCAGGCGGCCTCGGGGGGCATGGACATGAGGATCGCCTCGACGTTACCGCCCGTCATCAGGCCGAACTTGGTGCCGCGGTCGTAGAGCAGGTTGAATTCCGCGTAGCGGCCGCGCCGCATCAGCTGGTGGCGGCGCTGCTCCTCGGTCCAGGGCTCGGCCATGTGCCGGCGGACCAATTCGGGATAGATCTTCAGGAAGGCCAGGCCGACGTCGCGGGTGAAGGCGAGGTCCGCCTCCCAGTCGCCGCTGTCGACGTAGTCGTAGAAGATGCCGCCGACGCCGCGCGCCTCGCCCCGGTGCTTGATGAAGAAATACTCGTCGCACCACGCTTTGAAGCGCGGATAATAATCCGGATTGTGGTTGTCGCAGGCGGCCCGGAAGGCGTCGTGGAAGGCCTCGGTGTCAGCGGCCACCGGGAACATGGGATTGAGGTCCGAGCCGCCGCCGAACCAAGCCTTGGACGTGACCACGTGGCGCGTGTTCATGTGCACTGCCGGGACCAGGGGCGAGCGCAGGTGGGCGACCAGGGAGATGCCGCTGGCCCAGAACCGCGGGTCCTCTTCGGCGCCGGGGATCTGCTTGGCGAAGTCGGGTGCGAACTCGCCCCAAACCGTCGAGACGTTGACCCCAACCTTCTCGAAGACCCGGCCGCGCAGGATCGACATGACCCCGCCGCCGCCCTCTCCCTCCTGGGCCTCGCGCTTCCAGGCCTTGCGCTCGAAGCGGCCGGGCGCCACGTGGGCGAAGCGCTCGGCGTTCTTCCCCGACAGCTCGTCCTCGAGCGCCTCGAAGGCGGCGCAGATCTTGTCGCGGAGCTCGGCGAACCAGGCCGATGCCCGGTCCTTCTGTGCTTGGCTCGGCAGGGTCATCTCGGCGGGATCCTCACTGTGATGCCGGGAATTGGTCGGTCTGGCGCAGGGCCTCGCCCAGAACCATGGCGGCGGCGAGCGCCACATTGAGCGAGCGCAGGTCCGCGCGCAAGGGGATCGCGACCCTGGCGGCGGCCGCCTCGTGCAGCGCCGTGGGCACCCCCGCCGACTCGCGCCCGACCAGCAGGTTGTCTGTGACCCGGTAGGCGAAATCCGTATAGCGCAGCTCGCCGGCGGTGGTCAGCAGGACGAGCCGGCCGTCGAGTGCCGCCTGGTAGGCGTCCCACGAGCTGTGCCGGACCATCTCGACCTTGTCCAGGTAGTCCATGCCGGCGCGCCGCAGGCGGCGATCGTCGAGCAGAAAGCCGCAGGGCTCGATAATGTCGACCGGGACGCCGAGGCAGGCGCCCAGACGCAAAAGGGCACCCGTGTTCTGCGGAATGTCCGGCTCAAAGAGGGCGAGGCGCATGTCGAATGAATTTCCGGTCGAGGGCCTTCCGGCCTTTGCGTTCCCGGCCAATTTCCTCTAAATGTGTCGCCAGAGGCAAGCGGGGGCATCCTGCAGGAGCGTGCTTGCTCTGCGGACCGGGGGCGTTAGCTTACGCGCCGCGAGTAAGCGCGCAGGAACCATCCTGTGATACCAGGGGGATCTTGACTTCGGCGAGGACTAGAGGGGAAGGATAGCTATGACGGATACGGCACATTCCGACCGCTCGGAAGACGGCGAGACACGGCGGGACTTCCTTTATCTCGCGGCTGGCGCGGTTGGCGCGGTCGGCGCCGGCATCGCAGTCTGGCCGATCATCGACTCGATGAATCCCTCGGCCGAGGTGCTGGCGCTGGCGACCACGGAGGTCGATCTCTCGCCGATCGAGGAGGGTCAGCGGGTCACGGTCACTTGGCGCGGCAGTCCGGTGTTCATCGAGCACCGCACCGAGCAGCAGATCGCGGCGGCGCGCGATGTCGTCCTGGAAGAGCTGCCCGACCCGCAGGCCGACGAGGATCGCGTACAGCGGCCGGAGTGGCTCGTGATGGTGGGCGTCTGCACCCATCTCGGCTGCATACCGCTGGGCCAGAATCCCGGCCAGACCCGCGGCGAATTCGGCGGCTGGTTCTGCCCCTGCCACGGCTCGGTATTCGATACTTCGGGGCGCATTCGCGAGGGACCGGCGCCGCGGAACCTAACAACCCGGTGATCCGATGGATCGAACACCGGATGCCGATCTTCTCCTTTCTCAACCATTCGGTGGGGACCGAGTATCCCTCGCCCAAGAACCTCAGCTACTGGTGGAATTTCGGCTCGCTCGCCGGCATCGTGCTGGTGATCATGATCCTCACCGGCATCATGCTGGCGATGCAGTACACGCCGCACGCGGACCACGCCTTCGATTCGGTCGAGCGCATCATGCGCGACGTGAACAGCGGCTGGCTGCTGCGTTACCTCCACTCGAACGGAGGCTCGTTCTTCTTCATCTTGGTCTACATCCACGTGTTCCGCGGCCTGTACTATGGCTCCTACAAGGAGCCGCGCGAGCTGCTGTGGATCCTGGGCGTGATCATCCTGCTGATCATGATGGCCACGGCCTTCATGGGCTACGTGCTGCCCTGGGGCCAGATGAGCTTCTGGGCCGCCAAGGTGATCACCAACCTGTTTTCCGCGGTCCCCTGGATCGGCGACTGGATCGTGACTTGGCTGTGGGGCGGCTTCACCGTGGGCAACCCGACGCTCAACCGCTTCTACGCGCTGCACTACCTGCTGCCCTTCGTGCTCGTCGCCCTGGTCGTGCTGCACATCTGGGCGCTGCACCAGTTCGGATCGAACAACCCGCTGGGCATCGAGGCCAAGGGGCCGCAGGACAAGATCCCCTTCCATCCCTACTACACGGTCAAGGACCTCTACGGCATGGGCGTGTTCCTGCTGGTGTTCTTCGCGGTGGTGTTCTTCGCGCCCAACCTGCTGGGCGAGCCGGACAACTACATCGAGGCCAACCCGCTGGCCACGCCGGCCCATATCGTGCCCGAGTGGTACTTCATGCCCTATTAC
>CAMYKD010000004.1:0-66987 GCA_947258885.1 uncultured Kiloniellales bacterium
CATCGGCTTCGTCGGCCTGGCCCTGGCGACGGCGATCGCGGCCTGGCTCAACGCCGGCCTGCTCGGCTTGCTGCTGCACCGCAAGGGCTTCTTCGATCCCGACGCCCGCCTAAGGGCCCGTCTGCCGCGCATCGCGATTGCGAGCCTCCTTATGGGGGCGGCTCTCTGGGCCGGCCAACGGCCCCTGGCCGGCTGGTTCGACGACGGCCTGTGGAGCGGGGTGGCGGGCCTGGCTCTGCTGGTCGGCGGCGGGCTCGTCGCCTACGGCCTGCTGGCCCCGACCCTGGGCGCGGTCGCGCCGGCCGAGCTGAGGGCGCTGCTCTCCCGCCGGCCGTGACCGGCCCACTTGACCCTGGGGGGCCGAGCGGCGATAACGCCGCGGCCTGATCGGCGGCAAGCTAGGAATTCGGTAGACAGGGGCAATGAAGCGCATCTTTTCGGGCGTCCAGCCCACCGGCAACCTGCATCTCGGCAATTACCTGGGGGCGATCCGCAACTTCGTCACCCTGCAGGACGCGTACGACTGCATCTACTGCGTCGTCGATCTGCACGCGATTACCGTCTGGCAGGAGCCGGGCGAACTGCGCCGCGCCACCCGGGAGGTGACCGCCGCCTATCTGGCCGCCGGCATCGATCCGCAGCGCTGCATCATCTTCAACCAGAGCCAGGTCCCGGAGCACGCCGAGCTGGCCTGGATCTTCAACTGCGTGACGCGGCTCGGCTGGCTGAACCGCATGACCCAGTTCAAGGAGAAGGCGGGCAAGCACCGCGAGAACGCGAGCTCCGGGCTTTACGTCTACCCCAACCTCATGGCGGCGGACATCCTGGCCTACAAGGCGACCCACGTGCCGGTCGGCCTGGAGCTGACCCGCGATATCGCCCTAAAGTTCAACAACGACTTCGGCGTCGAGTTCTTTCCGCTGACCGAGCCCTTGATTCTGGGCGCGGCGACAAGGGTCATGAGCCTGCGCGACGGATCCAAGAAGATGAGCAAGTCGGAGGCCTCCGACATGAGCCGGATCAACATGACCGACGGCGCCGACGCGATCCAGAAGAAGGTCCGCAGGGCCACGACCGACCCCGACCTGCTGCCCGGCCCCGAGGTTCTGGGCCCGCACCAGGAGCTGCCGGAGGAGACCCGCCGCGGTCGCCCGGAGGCTTACAACCTGCTGGGTATCTACGCGGCGCTCGCCGACAAACCCCTTGCCGAGGTGCTGGCGGAGTTCGAGGGCGCCCAGTTCTCCCACTTCAAGGCGGTGTTCACCGATCTCGCGGTCGCCACGCTGGGCCCCATCGGCGCGGAGATGAAGCGCCTCATGGACGATCCGACCACGGTGGACCGGGTGCTGGCGGATGGGGCCGAGCGGGCCCGGGCCATCGCCGGGCCGATCCTGAGGGAGACGCACGATATCGTTGGCTTCCTGCGCCCTGGCTAGGCACTGCGGCGATTTCTTGAAAGAAGACCCAAGAATGTCCCTTCCAGGCCATTGGCGGATCGATTGTCGCGCAGTAAGCTTCCACAAGACGTACGGCGTCGTTGCACTTGGCGCTCCGTTTGTTCCATCCCGGTCAATCCCCGGTCCGTCATGATCCTGACATCCGACACCGCGGCCCAGTGATCCGCTGAGCGATGCAGATCTACCTGCCCATTGCCGAGCTCTCCGTGGACGTCTTCTTGCTGCTGGGCCTAGGCGGAGCGATCGGATTTCTTTCCGGCCTCTTCGGGGTTGGCGGCGGCTTTCTGATGACTCCCATCCTGATCTTCATCGGCATCCCGCCGCCGGTCGCCGTCGGCACCGAGGCCAACCAGATCGTCGCCTCCTCGGTTTCGGGCGTGTTGGCGCACTGGCGGCGCGGCAATGTCGATTTCAAGATGGGCGGTATCCTGCTGCTCGGCGGCCTGCTCGGCTCGACCTTGGGGGTCTGGCTGTTTGCGGTCCTGCGGCAACTCGGCCAGATCGACCTGGTGATCAAGCTCTGCTACGTCACCTTCCTCGGGATCATCGGCGGCCTGATGTTCGTCGAGAGCCTGCGCGCACTGGGTCGCCGCCGCCGCGCCACGGCGGCGCGCGACAAGATGCACAAGCACACCTGGATTCACGGCCTGCCGCTCAAAATGCGCTTCCGCAGATCGAAGCTGTACATCTCGGCGCTGTTGCCGGCCGGCGTGGGCGTGCTGGTCGGGGTGCTCTCGGCGATCATGGGCGTGGGCGGCGGCTTCATCATGGTCCCGGCGATGATCTATCTGCTCGGTATGCCGACCGCGGTGGTCGTCGGCACCTCGCTGTTCCAGATCATCTTCGTCACGGCCAACGTTACCTTCCTTCAGGCCTACGCCAACCAGACGGTGGACGTCGTGCTCGCGGTGATTCTGCTGACCGGCGCCGTCATCGGCGCCCAGTTCGGCGCCAGGGCCGGCGCCAAGCTGCGCGGCGAGCAACTGCGCATCCTGCTGGCGCTCATGGTGCTGGTCGTCTGCGGCAAGCTGCTCTACGACCTGACCGTGACGCCGGCGGACCTCTATTCGATCGGGGGGGGCGAATGATCCGTATCGCCGCCCTGCTGACCGTGCTGTTCGCCGCCGCGCCGCTGCGCGCGGCCCCCATCGTGGTCGACCTGTCCGAGCACTTGGTGGCGATCACCGCCGGTTTTGCCGGCGCCGAGGTGCTGTTGTTCGGGGCCGTCGACGAGCCGGGCGACGTCGTCGTCATCGTGCGCGGCCCGACGCGGCCGATGATCATGTACCGCAAGAGCCGGCACTTCGGAATTTGGGTCAACGCCGATCATATGACCTTCGAGGATGTGCCCGCCTACTACGCCATCGCGAGCACGCGGCCGCTGGAGGACATCGCGGCACCGACGGTACTGGCGCGCAACGAGATGGGGGTCGAAAACCTGCGGCTCGAGTTGCCGCGGGCCAAGGCTTCGCCGAACGTGGCGCAGGACTGGCGCGAAGCCCTGATACGCAACCAGCAGCGCGCCGGCCTCTACCCGGCGGAGGCGGGGCGGGTGGGGTTCCTCGGAGACCGCTTGTTCCGCACCCGCCTGACCTTGCCAGCCAATGTCCCGACCGGCGCCTACGAAGCCAAGGTCTACTACCTGCGCGAGGGCCAGATCGTGAGCGCGCAGACGACGCCGCTCTTCGTGAGCAAGGTCGGCGTGGAGGCGGAAATTTTCGACTTCGCCTACGAGCAGAGCGCCCTCTATGGCATCGTTGCGATACTCGTGGCACTGATGGCAGGATGGCTGGCCCACATTGCGTTCCGGAGAGCTTGACACTGCGATGAACGACGGCCCCGGCAGTTCCGACGACCGCGTCTTCCTTGTCGTCGTCGACGACAGCGAGGAAATGGGCGTTGCGCTGCGCTTCGCATGTCGTCGGGCGAGCAACACCGGTGGACGGGTGGCCCTGCTCTTCGTCGTCGAGCCCACGGATTTCCAGCACTGGATGGCGGTCGGCGACCTGATGCGCGAGGAGGCGCGCAACGAGGGCGAACAGCTGCTGCAGAGGCTGGCGGCGCGGGTCAACGAGCTGACCGGCACGCTGCCGGTGCTCTATGTACGCGAGGGCTCGCGCCGGGAGGAGTTGCTGAAGCTGATCGACGAGGAGCCCAGCATCTCGATCCTGGTCCTGGGCGCCAGCGTCGACAAACGCGGCCCCGGGCCCCTGATCGAGGCGCTGACCGGCAAGTTCGTCGGCAAGCTCCGGGTGCCGGTGACCATCGTGCCGGGCAACCTCGACGAAGAAGACATCGACAGCATTTCCTGATTTGGCGCCGGTCCCGGTGTGTCAGCGGCCCCGCGTGGCCCCTGCCGCCTCGGGCCCGAAGCCGATCGTTCGCCCGGAAGCTTGATCTTTGCCCTGTCCTGACCCACATTGAATGGACCTCAGGACAAGCCTGTCGGGAGAGGCAAGATGTTCATACAGACCGAAGCGACGCCCAACCCCGCGACCCTCAAGTTTCTACCGGGCCGCGACGTCATGCAGAGCGGGACGGCGAATTTCCCGGATCGCGAATCGGCGGCGCGTTCGCCGCTCGCCGAGCGGCTATTCCAGGTCGACGGCCTCACCGGCGTATTCCTCGGCTCCGATTTCATCACCGTGACCAAGGCCGACGACCGGGAGTGGCATCTCTTGAAGCCCGCCATCCTCGGCGTCATCATGGAGCACTTCACGGCCGGCCGGCCGGTCGTCCTGGGCGAAGAGCAACAGAGCGCGCAGGGGTCGGAGTCCGACGAGGACTCCGAGGTCGTCGCGCAGATCAAGGAGCTGATCAATACGCGGGTCCGACCGGCGGTTGCCCAGGACGGCGGGGACATCGTCTTCCACGGCTTCGAGAACGGGGTCGTGCTTTTGCATATGCAGGGAGCCTGCGCGGGCTGTCCCAGCTCGACCGCCACGTTGAAGATGGGCATCGAGAACATGCTTCGTCATTACATTCCCGAAGTCGTCGAGGTGCGCGCCGTCTTCTAGGATGTGATCCCCACAGCCGGCCGCGCCGCGCCGCGGGGGCGAGCGCGGACCAGGGGCCGGCCCGGGGCAGGCAGGGGGAATGGGCCGAGATATCGAGTACTCGTTGGTGCCGCCAGCCGGCCGGGTGCTGTACGCGGCCATTGGCGGCGCCTGTGTCCTGACGGCCCTGGTCGCCGCCGGGGTGGCCGCGACGATCCCGAGCGCGGCGGATCTGGCGGCCATCGGTTCCGAAGCCGGAATTCCGACCCTGGTCGGGCCAGAGCGGATCCTGGTCGAGAGCTTGGTGCGCCCGGCGGACGCCGGACATCTGCAGTCGGTCTTCGAGACCCTCGACTACAATCTGAAAGCGGTGCGCAGCGGCGGCGCCACGGTGCCGCGGGTCTATGTCACCGCTTTGCCCGAGGACTTGTCCCAGGTGGCGCCGACCGAAAAGCGCAAGGCGCTCTTCCTGAGATCCGTGCTGCCCCTGGTGCTGACGGCGAACGAAGAGCTGCACAAGCTGCGCGCAAGGATCCAAAGGGTGTATGAGCAGACGTGCCAGCCGGGCGGTCCGAGCGACGAGGACGAGGCGTGGCTCCGCCGGGTGAGCGTCCGGTACAATGTCTCTACGGACCAGGGTGTCGACGAGTTGCTGCGCCGCGTCGACGAGGTGCCCGTGAGTTTGGCGCTCGCGCAGTCGATAGAGGAAAGCGGGTGGGGCACGTCCCGCTTCGCGCGCGTCGGCAACGCACTCTTCGGACAGCGCACCTGGGCAAGAAGGGTGGCAGGCGTAGTGCCGGCTGGGCGTGGCCGGGATCAGACCTTTCGAGTGCGCAGCTACATGAACCTGATGGGTGCTGTACGCTCCTATATGCACAACCTGAACACGCACCCCGCCTACGCGCTCCTGCGCGCGGCGAGGGCCCGTCAGCGTGCGGCCGGGCAACCGGTCGACGGCTATGCCTTGGCTGCAACGCTGCTCGGTTATTCGGAGCGGGGCGAAGCCTATGTCGATCAGTTGCGCGGTCTCATGCGCGTCAATGGCTTGGCCGCGTTGGAGCGGGCCCGCCTGTCGGCCGCAGCCAAGGCCCGGCGTGTCGCCGGGGCCGGCGAGGGCTGATGTCTGGGGGCCCTACCCCCCCGGCACGTAGAATTGGCGTCCAAGCCAGCGCCAGCGGCCCTCCGGCCCCGGCAGGGTGCAGTTGATCCGATTGCGGCCCGGCTTGAAGGCTTCGGAGAGCCGTACCTCGACCCGCCGGCTGCCCAGCTGCTCGATGTTGAGCGTCTGGCCGATGGCATAGCAGGCGATCCTCTCCAGGTTGCCGAAGCCCTCAAGCACTGTAAATCCGTAGGGCGGCGGGTTGTTTGCGGCGGTCAGCAGCGGGTCAATCGGCGTGACGTCGACCGTGGGCATGGGCAGGGTGTTGGCCACCAGGCGAAAACGCTGAAGGTCGCCGTAAGACTCGTTGAGCGGAAAGCGCGGCAAGGCGTAGCGGTCTGTGGTTCGGGCAATGGCGCCGGAATGCTGCCCGAAAGCGGCCGCGAAGCCCAATTCCGCCACGAGGTCGCGTAAGGCCCGCCCATACTCGCCGAAAGGATAGGCGAAGAGCTCTGGAGCGACGCCGAGCTGCTCACGAATCCGCGCTCTGCCACGGGCGATTTCTTGACGGGTTTCCGCCATGGACCGTCCGAACATACTACGATGCGTGACGCCGTGGGCGGCGATCGTCACGCCGCCGCCGGCGAGCATCTCGCGCAGCTGGACCCAGTTCATATAGCCGGGATAATTGCGGTCGACCGGTTCTGTGGCGACGAACAGCGTGAAAGGCAGGCCCGCATTCCGCAGTCGAGGCCAAGCCTGGGTGTAGACCGACAGGAAGGCGTCGTCGATGGTAATCGCAAGGCTGCGCTCCGGCAGCTTGCGTCCGCCGGCGAGCGCGGCGACGATCTCGGGCAGCGGCAGGACGTTGTAGCGCCCCGAACCGAGCTCTTCGATGTGGCCGTCGAACTGGTCGAGTCCGATATTCGTGGCGGCATAGCTGCCCTCCCCGAAGCGGTGGTACATGACCACAACAGCACCGTTGTCGGCCGCGGGCTCGGCGGCCGAGACAACGGCACCGGCCCCCGGCCAAATTTGAACGGCGACAAACAGGGCGGCGGCCCAGCGCCAGAGCGTGGCGATCGCGTTCTGCATCCTTGCGGCGGTCCTGAAAAAGCTGGCGGTTGACCAAGCGCACTCTACCCTCGGCCGGACCGCGGGCTCAAGATGCGCGGCCCGTGGCACAAAGTTTCGCTAGGGGCTTGCCGGCCGCGACCGGGCGGTCCAATTTAGTATCGTGGCTGGACCTCGACGACCGGCCGCGCGCGACAGACGAGAGGAACAATGGTGAGCAACATCCTGAGCGACGCGAGCTTGGATCAAATGTTCCGGAACGCCCGGACCCATACGGCTTGGCTCGACCAGGGGGTCAGCGACGTGCTTCTGGAAGCGGTCTACGATTTGGCGAAAATGGGGCCGACCAGCGCCAACTGCAGTCCCATGCGTGTGGTCTACGTGCGTTCGCCGGAGGCGAAGGCGCGGCTCAAACCCGCGCTGGCCGAGGGCAACGTCGCCAAGACCATGGCCGCGCCGGCCACGGCGATCATCGCCCACGACCTGGAGTTCTTCGAACGTCTGCCCAAGCTGTTCCCGCACACCGACGCTCGCGCTTGGTTCGTGGGCAAGCCGCTGGAACACATCCGGGACACGGCGTTCCGCAACGGCAGCCTGCAGGGCGCCTATTTCATCATGGCGGCGCGCGCACTCGGGCTCGACTGCGGGCCGATGTCGGGCTTCGACAACGAGGCCGTCGACCGGGAGTTCTTCCCGGATGGGAGAATCAAATCGAACTTCCTGTGCAACCTGGGGCATGGGGATCACGACGAGTTGCGTCCGCGTGCGCCACGCCTCGATTTCGACGAGGCTTGCCAGGTGGTGTAAAGGTGGGTCGGAAATCGGGCCGGGACATCGAGACCCCCGAAGGGAAGGCGTAGCAGATGCACCAGGCCGACCGCCTGACGAAGGCGCACGGCTGAGGCCGCCGGCTCTTGGCAACGGCGCGCCGCCTCTTGGCACTCGATGCTGCTGGATCAGCCTGCTCGGCGGCTGTCTGGGCCGACGGCTATGTCCTGGCGCGGCGCTGCGAAGCCATGCGGCGCGGCCAATCCGAGCGGTTGGTCCCGATGATCCAGGCCGTCATGGTGGAGGCGGGGCTGGATTACGCGGCGCTCGAGGCCATCGCGGTGACCTTGGGACCGGGCGGATTTACCGGGGTACGCATCGGACTTGCCACGGCCCGCGGGCTGGCGCTGGCCTGCGGCCGCCCGGTTTTGGGAGTCAGCAGCTTTGCGGCGGTGGGCGCCGCCGTCACGGCGGAAGAGCGGCGCGGCCGTCGGCTGGCGGTGCTGCTCGACGCCAAGCGTGCCGATCTCTACGTGCAGGCTTTCGACGCGGACTTGGCGCCACTGTCCGAGCCCGCATCTCTGCCGCCCGAGGACTTGGCCGGCCGTCTGCCGGCCGGCCCGCTGGTGCTTGCCGGGGACGGGGTTGACCAGGCGTATCGCGAGCTGGCCGAAGCGCGGGGCAGCGACCTTCTGGTTTCTGCGGCTCCGGGGCACAGCGATGCGGCGCGGGTCGCCGAGCTGGCAGCGATCCTGCCCCTGCCCTTGCCGGACGCCCGGGCGCCCGAGCCGCTCTATTTGCGCCCGCCTGACGTGACCTTGCCCGCCGGTCCGCGCAGGTCATGACCGGCGCCGCAACTGCGCTCCGGCCGGTGGGGCTGTTCGACGCGGCTGTGATTTCGCTGCTGCATGCCGAATGTTTCGATGAGGCGCGTTGGGACGAGCGTGCGGTCACCGAGATCCTTGCCCTGCCCGGAGCCTACGGGTTCATCGCCTTGGAACACGAGGCGCCCGGGGGGTTCGTGCTGGCGCGCGTGGCTGCGGACGAATGCGAGATTCTGTCTCTGGGCGTCCGGCGCGCCTCCCGGCAAGGCGGCCTGGGCCGCGAGCTGCTGCGGGCGGCTCTCCGCTTCGCGACTGCGTCCAGGGCGCGGGCCGTTCACCTCGAGGTGGCGGAGAACAACACGGCGGCTCGGCACCTCTATGCGGTCGAGGGATTCACTGTCACGGGCCGGCGGGGCGGCTACTACCGTCGTGCAGGATCCCCGGAAGTCGCGGCCCTGGTGCTCAGTCGCGACCTGCCCTGAACCTCCGGCCGGTGGCATGGAGCGCCGGTGAGCCGGCCACGGCAAGCATTGCGGCCCGGGATTGGCGCTATCCTTGGCCTGGAGAGCCATGTGCAAAGCAGGCGCTAATAGACGCTGACGCACTGCGCCGACTAGCATTGCTGTTTATTTATTTGTATTGTTCAGTTGTTTTTGGATATAATAAATCCCATATAGAGCCGAAGCAGTGAAATGGGGCGCTAGAGGGCTATGACAGAACAGACAAAACCTGGCGAGATTCTATCTCTAACGACCAGTATCGTGGCGGCACATGTGTCAAACCACTCGGTCCCGGTCACCGATCTTCCGCAACTCATTCGGGACGTCTATCAGACGTTGTCGACCGTCGAGGGTGGCGGCGACCGGGAGGCCGAGCGCCCGACGCCGGCGGTTCCGGTGAAGAAATCGGTGACGCCGGATCACATTGTGTGTCTCGAGGACGGGAAAAAGCTGAAAATGCTGAAGCGCCACCTCAAGACGGCCTACAACATGACGCCGGAGGAGTACCGCGAGCGCTGGGGGTTGGCGCCGGATTACCCGATGGTGGCGCCGAACTATGCGAAGCAACGTTCGAAGCTCGCAAAGCAGATTGGCCTTGGCACACGGGCCCGGCGAAAGCGCGCCTGACCCCTCGCAGCCGGAAAACCGGTGCCGGGCGGCGCACGCTCGGCTATGCTCGCAAGATTGGGCATATCTCTTTGCGACGGAGCGATGACTTCGCGGATCGAACAACTCTGTGCCGAGAAGGGCCTCAAGATGACCGAACAGCGTCGGGTCATCGCGCGGGTTCTGTCGGAGGCCACCGACCATCCGGACGTGGAGCTGCTTTATCGGCGGGCGGCCGAGGTCGACTCGCGGATTTCTATCGCCACGGTCTATCGCACAGTGAAGCTCTTCGAGGAGGCGAGCATTCTCGAGCGGCATGATTTCGGCGATGGGCGTGCACGCTATGAAAAAGCCTCCGAAGGCCACCACGACCACCTGATCGATGTGAATTCGGGCGAAGTCATCGAGTTTCGCAACGACGAAATCGAGAGTCTGCAGCACTTGGTGGCGAAGAAGCTCGGCTACCGGTTGGTCGGCCACCGTCTGGAGCTGTACGGCACAAAGATCGACCCGGAAACACCTGGGCGCGAATCCAGGCAAGACCGCCCCGGCAAACGAAAGGGATGACGGAATTTGCGTCCTCGTGCGGAGCACTCGAGAACTCAGCGCCGATCGTGGAGAGGCAGCGGGCAGGCAGAGCAGTCGAATGGGCTTGATCGAGGCTGCGGGCGGTCAACCGGTCGAAGTCCGGGCCGAATGCCAGGATGTTGGACATGGCGCTGAAGCGACAGTGCAGATTCGGGACGAATTGGGACCGCCCGGCCACGGCCTGCCGCCACCGGTCCGGTGGTTTGTGAATCGGCTTTGACCAAGAAACTCTTCATCAAGACGTACGGCTGCCAGATGAACGTCTACGACTCCGCACGCATGGCGGACGTCTTGGCGCCGCTCGGTTACAAGATCTCGGCCACGCCGCGGGACGCGGATCTGGTCATCCTGAATACCTGCCATATCCGCGAAAAGGCAGCGGAGAAGGTGTTCTCTGAACTGGGCCGTCTGAAGGGCTTCAAGGGCGAGAAGGAATCCGGCGGCGGCCGCATGCTCATCGCGGTCGCCGGCTGTGTGGGCCAAGCCGAAGGGGACGAGGTCCTGCGCCGTGCGCCGCAGGTCGACATCGTTCTCGGCCCGCAGACCTACCATCGCTTGCCCGAAATCGTGGCCCGGGCGCTTGGGGCTGTGCCCGGTTCGGGAATTCTTGAGACCGACTTTCCGATCGAATCAAAGTTCGACCACCTGCCCGAGGAAGCGGTCTCTCAGGGACCGGCCGCCTTTCTTTCGGTGCAGGAGGGCTGTGACAAGTTCTGCACGTTCTGTGTCGTGCCCTACACGCGCGGCACCGAATTCTCGCGCCCTGTGGGCGAGGTCGTGGCAGAGGCCGAACGCCTGGTAGCTGCGGGCGCGGTGGAGATCACGCTGCTCGGTCAGAACGTAAACGCCTACCATGGCTCGGCGCCCGACGGCCGCGGCAGCTATGGTCTCGGTCGGTTGATCCGACGTCTGGCCGAGGTCGATGGCCTCGAACGCCTGCGCTACACCACGTCGCACCCGCGCGATATGGATGACGAGCTGGTCGCTGCCCACGGTGACGTGGACAAGCTCATGCCTTACCTGCACCTGCCGATCCAGTCGGGATCGGACCGGATCCTGGAGGCCATGAACAGGCGCCATGCGGCCGACGACTATCGCCGCGTCGTCGAACGGCTGCGCGCGGCCCGTCCGGACCTGGCGTTGTCGTCGGACTTCATCGTCGGGTTTCCAGGCGAGACAGACCGGGATTTTGCCGAGACCCTGCGCGTTGTCACCGAGATCGGCTTCTCCCAGGCCTATTCGTTCAAGTACTCGCCGCGCCCGGGCACGCCGGCCGCGTCGGCCGAAGGGCAGGTGACGGACGCCGTGAAGAACGAACGCTTGGCCATGCTTCAAATCCTGTTGAACGAACAACAGGCCGCATTTAATCGGGCGAGCGAAGGGCACACCATGGCGGTTCTTCTCGAGCGATCGGGACGCCGCGCCGGGCAACTCGTCGGGCGCAGCCCATACATGCAGGCGGTTCACCTCGCCGCGCCACCGAGACTGCTGGGCCGAATCGTGGAGGTGCGCATCGATGCCGGGCACCCGAACAGCCTGGCCGGCTGCCTGGTTGGCGACCGGTCCGGCGGACCCACGACCCGCCGCCCCGCCGCGGAGCCAGGCGACGGCCTTTGGGAAGCCACGATATGACAGCCGCGCCGCCGCCTCCGGACACCGCGCAGCCCGAGGTTCTCAAGTTCGACGACAACAGCTTGCTGCCCTTGCTTTATGGCGAGCACGACCAGAATCTCGCACGTATCGAAAGCCAGTTGGGCGTGTCCGTGGCGTCACGCGGCAACCGACTGGCCGTCTCGGGGCCTGCCGACGCGGTCAAGAGCGCCAATATCGCGCTCGAAGCGCTATACGCGCGGTTGAAGAAGGGCCTGCAGGTGGGCGACGCCGAAGTGGACGCGGCGGTGCGCATGGCGCAGAGCGCACCCGACCCGGCGGCCGGCGCGACCGCGGCCAAGGCGATCCACGCCGATCACCTGGCGATCCGCACCCGCAAGCGGCATGTCTCGCCGCGCTCGCCGGGCCAGGCGGCCTACATCGATGCGCTCGCCACCCACGAGTTGGTCTTCGGATTGGGCCCGGCAGGGACCGGGAAGACCTATCTGGCAGTGGCCATGGCGGTTTCGCTCTTGATGGGCGGAAAGGTCGAGCGGATAATTGTTTCCAGGCCAGCGGTCGAAGCCGGAGAGCGCCTCGGCTTTCTGCCCGGAGATCTGCGCGAGAAGGTCGACCCGTATTTGCGGCCGCTCTACGACGCGCTTTTCGAGATGCTGCCCGCCGAGCAGGTCATGAGCCGATTGGCCAACGGGGAGATCGAGGTCGCGCCACTGGCCTTTATGCGCGGGCGCACGCTCAGCAACGCGTTTGTCATTCTCGACGAGGCGCAGAACACGACGCCGGTGCAGATGAAGATGTTCTTAACCCGTTTCGGCGAAAACAGCCGGATGGCCGTGACCGGCGACCCCTCCCAGATCGATCTGCCCAAGGGGCAACCATCGGGGCTGCGCGACGCGGTCGCGCTCTTGACCGGTATGAACGGCGTTGCTTTCATCGAGTTCACCGATGCCGATGTGGTCCGTCACTCCCTAGTGACCCGCATCGTGCGTGCCTACGAGGCGCGGGATGCGGCGGAGGGCCCGGGCGAAGCCGAAAGATTGGACGGCAAATGAACGGGCCCGCCAAGGGGCAGTGGCACTCCGTTTTCATGCACTGAGATGAGCGAAGAACCTCCAAGTCCCGGCATAGAAATTGCCATTGTGGCCCAGGATCCGACTTGGCGCGAGATATTGGAAGAGCCCGAGGAGGTGGCCGGTCGGGCTGCCCGGGCTGCGTTGCGGCATCGAGGTGTGGCGGATTTCGCCCTCGCGAGCCGGAAATCACGGCAAAGCGGGGGCGGGCTCGGGCCGGTAGAGCTTGCGGTTGTGCTGGCCGACGATCGGCTGGTTCGAAGCCTAAACCGTGAATACCGGGGGCGGGACACAGCGACCAACGTCTTGTCTTTTGCCGGCCTGGACGGGCCGGGCGAGCCCGCGGCGCCATACCTGCTCGGAGACGTCGTGTTGGCGCGCGAGACCGTGGTTCGCGAAGCGTGCGAGCAGGGCAAGGCCCCCGCCGACCATCTTGCGCATCTGGTGGTGCATGGGGTGCTTCATCTCCTCGGCTACGATCACCAGACCACCGCGCAGGCCGAGACGATGGAAGACCTGGAGCGTGCGGTATTGGCCGGGCTGGGAGTCGCCGACCCCTATCTGAACCCCGAGCCGGCAGGCCCTTCGAGCCCGTCCCGCGAGGCCTTGCCATGACCGATCTTTCCGGCAGCAGGACCACGCGGAGCAGTGGACAGGGCGCCGAGACCGGCAGGCTGAGTCGCATCTGGCATTGGCTGCGCGGCCTGTTGCGCGGCAGGAACGGCGATTCGGTTCTGCGCGATACGATCGAGGAAATCATAGAGGAGATCGAGGAGACCGAGAGCGAAGAGGCGAGCGCGACGCCGATCTCCGACGACGAGAGAATCATGCTCGCCAACCTTCTCAAACAGCGTCACCGAACGACTTACGACGTCATGGTGCCGCGGGCCGATATTGTCGCCGTTGAGGTCGGCACCAGCCTGCAAAAGCTGTTGAAGGTGATGGGTAAGGTCGGGCACTCGCGTCTACCGGTTTATCGAGGCACGCTGGACGATGTCGTCGGCCTGGTCCACATCAAGGATGTCCTGCCCCGTACCGCAAAGTCCGAGCGCTTCAACCTCGAATCCATCACCCGCCGGGTGTTGTTTGCCGCGCCCTCCATGCGCGTGCTCGATCTCCTGCTTGAAATGCGCGAATCGCGCGTCCACATGGCTCTCGTGGTTGACGAGTTCGGCGGCATAGACGGGCTGATCACGATCGAGGACCTGGTCGAGGAGATCGTCGGCGAAATCGAGGACGAGCACGACGTGGACGAAGGGCCCAAGCTGACCGCGCGGGCCGATGGGTCGCTGGTAGCCGACGGGCGGACGACGGTCGAGGAGTTTGAGGAGCGGGTCGGCCCGGTCCTCTCCGACGAAGAGCGCGACGAGGACATCGACACGCTGGGAGGCCTGGTGGCCGCATTGGCGGGACGCGTGCCGACGCGCGGAGAGTTGTTGGTCCATTCGCCGTCGGGAATATCCTTCGAGGTGATTCAAGCCGACCCAAGGCGGGTCAAGCGCTTGCGGGTCCGCAACCTGCCACCGCAAGCAGGGATCGCGCCAGGTGGGTGAACGGACGCGCACGCAGGTTCCGGCTGAATCGATGAACATGGGCGGCGATGACTGACTCTCCTGTAATGGCGGCGTCCACCCAACATTTCTTCGCCCGCGCCTCCGGGATGCTTGCTCGGCTCACCGGCTGGCGGCGCTATCTTGCGGCTGGGATGCTCGGTGCGGTGGCCAGCGCGGCCCTACCGCCGGCCCATCTCGTGCCCGTGCTTTGGCCCGCGTTTGTTGGCCTGCTATGGCTGCTCGACGGCACCGAACGGCCGCACGGAGCGTTCTTGATCGGCTGGGCGTTCGGGACCGGGCACTTCCTCGCAGGACTTTATTGGGTCGGGATAGCCTTCCTGGTGGACGCCGAGCAGTTCGCCGCGCTGATTCCCTTGGCCGTGGGAGCGCTTGCCGCTGGGGTGGGCCTGTTCCCGGGCTTCGCCGCCCTGGCGGTTTGGGCCAGCCGTTGCCGCGGCCTGGGCCGGGTGCTGCTCTTGGCGGCGGCTTGGCTCGCCACGGAATGGGTGCGATCCTGGCTCTTCACCGGCTTTCCATGGAACCTGATCGGCAGTGTCTGGGTGTTCTCCGACGCCATGCTTCAACTCGGGGCGCTCACCGGCGTCTGGGGCCTCTCGCTGGTCACGGTGCTGGCCTCGGCGGCGCCTTCGACCTTGGGCGACGCCGCCGCGCGCCCGTTGAAGCGGTGGGTGCCGACCTGTGTCAGCCTGTTGGCCCTGGCGCTGGTGTGGTCCGGGGGCGCGTTGCGTTTGGCCGCGGCACCCGTTCCCGGCAGCAACACGGTGCCCGGTGTCATGTTGCGGCTGGTACAGCCCGGCATCGATCAGTCGAGCAAGTGGAAGGCCCAGCTGCGCAGCCAAAACATAGCTGACCAAATGACCATGAGCGCCCGTAAGACCACGGACGACATCACCCATATCGTCTGGTCGGAAACGGCGATCACGTATAGCTTGGCGGGCGACCCGGACCTGAGGCGCGTGCTCGCCCAGATCGTGCCGCGCGGCGGTCTGTTGCTGTCGGGTGCGGTGCGCCGTTCGGCGAGCGCCGGCCGGTTGCGCCTGTGGAACTCGTTGCACGCTCTCGACTCCTCGGGCGAGATCCGCGGCACCTACGACAAGTTCCACTTGGTTCCGTTCGGCGAGTACATACCGTACAGATCGTTGTTCGGGTTCGCCAAGCTGACCCAGGGCCGCATCGATTTCAGTCCCGGACCGGGTCCGCGGACGCTCGAGTTGCCGGGCTTGCCGCCGGTCGGCCCGCTGATCTGCTATGAGGTGATCTTTCCCGGGCAGGTAACCGAGCCCGGCAGACGGCCGGCCTGGCTGCTCAACGTGACCAACGATGCCTGGTTCGGCACCAGTTCGGGCCCCTATCAGCACTTTGCGAGCGTCCGGTTGCGCGCCGTCGAGGAGGGTCTGCCCGCCGTGCGGGTCGCCAATACGGGGATCTCGGCGGTTGTCGACAGCTATGGACGCGTGCTCCATCGCCTTGGGCTCAACCGTGTTGGCGTGATCGATTCGCCCCTGCCCCGCCCGACCGGCGCTAGGACGCTTTATTCGCGGGTCGGCAATTGGATGGTTCTAATTCTCATTGCGATTTTCACGGTACCGGCCTTTGTATTGCGATTATTTTACAATTCCTGACAATATTTCTTGGCGGATTTGGGCTCGCAACGCTTTACGCTATTGACCGGAATACCATGGTATGCCTAGAACCAAGCGATCTGTTCCAGGATTGTAGCCAAGGAGCCTATCCAGATGGTGAGAGGGGGGGAGAACGGTGTGGGCCGCGGAACCGGCGTGCCAAACCCAGTCGATGTGCATGTCGGCCGGCGGTTGCGTCTGCGCCGTACACTATTGGGCCTGAGTCAGGAGAAGCTGGGAGCGGCGATCGGCCTGACTTTTCAACAGGTCCAGAAATACGAGCGCGGCTCCAACCGAATAGGGGCCAGCCGTTTGTTCGATCTTTCGCGGGTGCTCGATGTGCCCGTGGGGTTCTTTTTCGATGACATGTCGGAAGAGGTTGCGGCTCGATCGCCCGGGCAGTCGCGCGGCCGGATGGGGCCGGTGGATGTCGAGCCGAGTCCCATGGCCAAGCGCGAGACGCTGGAGCTGGTGCGAGCCTATTACAAGATCCATAATCCGGCCGTGCGCAAGCGCCTGTTCGAGATGGTCAAGGCCCTCGCAGCGGGCGAAGCCGGCAAAGAGTAGAGGCGCCCGCCGGGCTGGCCGCCTCCGAGGTCGCCGGCCTGTAGCAGGGTTCCTATCGATCCGGGTCGCCGCCAGCGAATGTGCTTGACGGGAATTTTCCCAAGACGGCAACATGCCGTGCGGCTGGAACGTACTCGGTCGCCGACACTTATGACCCCGGGGCGGACGAACAACGGCGCGGGGCTGTCTCGAGAATGGGCGCCCTGTTCCGGGGCGGCCGAACTGCGGCAGCGCGATGGAGTAGGGCGTGCGTATGGGGAAGTTTCTGTTTACCAGCGAATCTGTCGCAGAAGGTCATCCGGATAAGGTTTGCGACCGGATCTCGGATGCCATTGTCGATAGCTATCTTACCCAAGACCCACACGCTCGCGTGGCGGTGGAAACTATGGCCACGACGAACCGCATCGTCCTGGGGGGCGAGGTGCGCGGGCCGGCCGCGGTGACCGCGGAGCTCATCGAAGAGGTGGCCCGCCACGCCGTGAAGGATATCGGTTACGAGCAGGTCGGTTTTCACTGGCGCAATGCCCTCGTCGAGAACCACATTCACGAACAGTCCACCGATATCGCCTTGGGAGTGGACGCGTCCGGCAATAAGGATGAGGGTGCGGGCGATCAGGGGATCATGTTCGGCTACGCGTGCCGCGAGACCGAACAGTTGATGCCGGCGCCGATCCACCTGTCACACAGCATCCTGCGATCGCTCGCTGAGGCGCGCCACTCGGGCGCTGAACCGGGACTCGGACCCGATGCCAAGAGCCAAGTCACGCTTGAGTATCTGGACGGCAAGCCGATACGGGCCAGTTCGATCGTGGTGTCGACCCAGCACAGCGATACGCTCGATCAGGCAGAGGTTCGCGAGATCGTTCGCCCCCACGTGATCAACGTGTTGCCCGAGGGGTGGATGTGCCCGGAGGAGGAGTTCTACGTGAATCCGACCGGGCGATTCGTGATCGGCGGGCCGGACGGCGATTGCGGCCTGACCGGGCGCAAGATCATAGTCGACACCTATGGGGGTGCGGCGCCCCACGGCGGCGGTGCCTTTTCCGGAAAGGATCCCACCAAGGTCGACCGCTCGGCCGCTTACGCGGCGCGTTATCTGGCCAAGAATGTGGTCGCGGCGGATTTGGCGGAGCGCTGTACCATCCAGCTGTCCTATGCGATCGGCGTTTCCAGGCCCCTTTCGGTCTATGTCAACACCCACCGGACCGGTCAGGTCGATGAAGACAGGTTGTCCGCCACGCTTCAGGAGATGGTGGACCTCTCGCCGCGCGGTATCCGCGAGTGCTTGACCCTCAGCCGGCCGGTATACGCGCGCACTGCGGCTTATGGGCATTTCGGCCGGGCGCCGGATCCCGACGGCGGCTTTTCCTGGGAGGCCCTGGACTTGGTCGAGGATCTGAGGTCCGCCTTCGGCGCGTAGAGGTCGCCGGTGTCATGACCGGCGGGCGTGGCGGGTCCGGCGCGTCGTCAGGGCGATCGGGATCTCCGCGGCGCAATAGCCACGGCCGCCGTCGTGGCCGCCCTCTGCGCCGGGGGATGAAGACCTTACTGGAGACTCTGCTGCCCCGCTTGCAGGTCACGCTACCGGCCTCCGGCGGGCCGCTCGACCCGGCGGAGCTCTTCGGCGGCATACGGGGCCAGGTCTGGCTCGAGATCGGCTTTGGGGCCGGCGAACACCTGGCTTGGCAGGCCGCCCAACATCCGGAGGTCGCGATTCTCGGTGCCGAGGTCTTCGTCAACGGGATCGCTGCACTGCTCAGGCGGATTGATGCGCTGCAATTGGCCAATGTTCGCGTTTTTCAGGGTGACGGGCGGGACCTACTCGATGTCCTGCCCGAGAATTCACTGTCCCGGGTCTTCATTCTCTTTCCCGACCCCTGGCCCAAGCAGCGCCACCACAAGCGCCGCATCGTTCAGGCCGCGTTGCTGGACCGCTTGGCGAGCGTCATGAAGGACGGCGCGGAATTACGCATGGCGACGGACCACGCAGACTATCTGCGTTGGATGCTCGAGGTGGCGACAGTGCACCCGGCGTTCCGGTGGCTGGCCTCTGGGCCGGGGGATTGGCGCGAGCGACCCGCGGACTGGGCGGCCTCTCGCTACGAATTGAAGGCACTTGGCGAAGGCTTGGCGCCTACCTATCTAAGGTTTGTCCGCCGGCGGCGTGGCGCGGCCTAGCACCTTGGGGCCGAGCGGCGCCCGGAGAGAAAATCCTTGCGGGACGGCAAGGTTAAGCGTAGATTGCCGCCGACCATAAGGGTTGGCGTGGCGATCGACGATGATGCCATGTCGGGCTCTCACGAACGGTGGGCCAGCGGCCCACTTTTTTTTACGCTACACTGGGGAGGGAGACGTCGCGTGTCCGAGGCCTTCCCGGCAGGTGGGCCGGTCCTCGCCAGAACCAGCGAGGGCAAGGCGGCGGAGGTCGAACGCTTGATCGCCCCGTCGCTCGCCGAGATGGGTTACGATATTGTGCGGGTTCAGCTATCCGGCGAGCGGCGCGCCAAGCTGCAGGTCATGGTAGAGCGCCACGACGGTGGCGGCATGACCGCCGATGACTGTGCCGGCGTGAGCCGCGCGGTCGAGGCGATTCTCGATGTGGCCGATCCGATTGCCGGGACCTACGTGCTCGAGGCGAGCTCACCCGGCATCGACCGGCCGCTGACGCGCCGCGGCGACTTCGAGCGGTTTGCCGGCTTCGCCGCCCGCATAGAGATGCGCATGCCGATCGAGGGCCGCCGGCGCTTCAACGGCCGTCTTCTCGGGCTGGATGGCGACTTGGTGCGCCTCGCGACCGAGAGCGGCGATTTTGCCCTGCCGTTCGCTGACATGGCGAAGGCGAAACTGGTGCTCACCGATGATCTGCTCGCGGCCAGTCAGGCGCAGAGCAAGGACTGAGCCGAAAGAGAACAAACGGGGATCCGGATAGCAGCAATGGACACAACCGCCCTTTCCAGAACCGAACTTCTGCAGGTCGCCGATGCGGTCGCCCGCGAGAAGAGCATCGAGCGCGACGAGGTGCTCGAAGCCATGGAGCAGGCAATCAGCAAGGCCGGCCGCGCGAAGTACGGTCACGAACACGACATTCGCGCCGAGATCGATCGCAAGACCGGCGAGATCGGGTTGCGCCGATTCCGCGAGGTCGTCGAGGAGGTCGAGAGCGAGTTCACCCAGCTTAGCCTGGCCGAAGCGGAAATGCGCGAGCCCGGGATCCAGTTGGGGGAGTTCATCGTCGAGGAGCTGCCGCCCATCGATTTGGGCCGTATCGCTGCCCAGACCGCCAAGCAGGTCATCGTCCAGAAGGTACGCGAGGCCGAACGCGCGCGGCAGTACGAGGAATACAAGGACAGGGTGGGCGAGATCGTCAACGGCATCGTCAAGCGCAACGAGTTCGGCAACGTCACAGTCGACCTCGGTCGGGCCGAGGGCTTGATGCGCCGCGACGAATCGCTGCCGCGAGAGTCCTTCAGGACCGGTGACCGCGTGCGCGCCTATATATACGACGTGCGCGAGGAGGCCCGCGGACCGCAGATCTTTCTGTCCCGCTCGCATCCGCAGTTCATGGCGAAGCTGTTCGCCCAGGAGGTTCCGGAGATCTACGACAGCATTATAGAGATCAAGGCGGTCGCCCGCGACCCGGGCAGTCGGGCCAAGATCGCGGTGATCTCGCACGATTCGGCGATCGATCCGGTCGGCGCCTGTGTCGGCATGCGCGGCAGCCGCGTTCAGGCGGTGGTTAGCGAGTTGCAGGGCGAGAAGATCGACATCATCCCGTGGTCGCCGGATACGGCTACCTTCGTGGTCAACGCCCTGGCGCCGGCGGAGGTGACCAAGGTGGTGCTCGACGAGGAGCAGGGCCGGATTGAAGTCGTCGTTCCCGACGATCAGCTGTCTCTCGCGATCGGCAGGCGTGGACAGAACGTACGTCTCGCTTCGCAACTGTCGGGATGGGAAATCGACATTCTGACAGAGGAGGAGGAGTCGCGTCGTCGCCAGGAGGAGATTCGCGCACGCTCACAGATGTTCATAGACGCCCTTGACGTGGACGATGTCATCGCCCATCTGCTGTTGGCGGAAGGCTTTGTCAGTCTTGAGCAAGTTGCCTTCGTCCCGCTTCAGGAACTGGCCGAAATCGAGGGATTCGACGAGGAGGTCGCCGAAGAGCTGCGCATGCGCGCCCGGACCTTCCTCGAAGAGCAGGACCGCAAGTTCGACGAGGAGCGCCGTGCCTTCGGCGTGACGGACGAGTTGGCCGCGCTCGAGGGCGTGAATGCGGCTATGTCGGCCACGCTCGGCAAGAACGAGATCAGAACCCTCGACGACCTGGGGGACCTGGCCAGCGACGAGCTGATCGAAATACTCGGCGAACAGGCGCCCGGAGTGGAGGAAGCCAACGCGATCATCATGGCCGCACGCGCCCATTGGTTCGACGACGAGCCCGTGGTCGAGGGCGAACCGGCGGGCGATGGCGGGGGTTCGGCGACGACGGAGCCGGCCGAAGGCGACCTCGCCGAGGCCAAGCAGGACTGAGCGGAGGAGCCATGACGGCGACCTTGACCCGGCGGCCAAGTGCTCCGCAGCCCGCAGAAGCCGGCGCGGATGGAGGGCGAGCTTCGACCAGACGCTGTATCGCCAGCGGAGAGCTTCGCGATATGCGCGACCTGCTGCGGTTTGTCGTGGCTCCCGATGGCGGCGTGGTGCTGGATCTCGCCGGCAAGTTGCCGGGCCGTGGTTTGTGGTGTTTGCCGCGACGCGATATGATAGACAGAGCCTGTGGGCGCAACCTTTTCGCCCGCGCGGCAAGAGCGTCGGTCAGCGTGCCGGGCGACTTGGCCGAGCAGGTGGCCGGGGCATTGCGTCAGCGCTGCCTCGATCTGATCGGTCTGGCGCGGCGGGGAGGGTTGGTGACCGCCGGCTACGAGAGGGTCAGGTCAAGGCTGGCTGCCGGACGGGCCGCGGCCTTGATTCAGGCGGTTGATGCGGCCCCGGGCGGACGGCAGAAGATGTCCGCCTTAGCCCAATCGGCAATGCCGGGCCTACCGGTCGTGGAGGTTTTTACTGCTGGGGAGTTGGGCCGGGTTCTCGGGCGGGACGCGGCGGTGCATGTGGTCTTGGCGCCCGGCACCCTGGCGGACCGCTTCATCTCGGAAGTGGCGCGGTCGAGCGCGGCTGCCGGCATTGAAAACACCGATATCAAGGCGTGAGCGCTTGAGTGATATGACGACAAGCAAAGAGAAAAAACCCTTGAAGCTGAACCGGCCAGGCCGGCTCGAGCTCAAGAAGACCGTCGAGACGGGGCAGGTCCGGCAAAGCTTCAGTCATGGGCGCTCAAAAACGGTCATGGTCGAGGTTAAGCGCAAGCGCACCTTCGCGCCCGGGGCCGAAGGCCGCATGACCGAAGTTGTTGCCCCGCCCGCCGGAGTGGACCAGGCAGCCGGCACGACCGCGGTCGAAACGCTGGAAAGGAACTTCGAGGCCGCGGCGGAGGCGGTGCGCCATCTGACCGAACACGAGCGCGCGGCGCGACTGCACGCCTTGGAGAGCGCAAAGCTGGAGGAGGAGCAGCGTCGGGTGCAGGAGGCGGCCGAGGCCGCCCGCCTTGCCGAGGAGGAGGCCAAGCGCCAGGCCGAGGAAGCCGCCAAGCGCGAGGCCGAAGCCAAGGCCGAAGCGGTCGTCTCTCCAGAGGCGGCGGCGGCCCCCCCGACCCCAGAGACTGTGGCCGCGGAGATTGTTGTCCCCGAACCGGCCCGCGAGCCCACACCCCGGCCCGCCGCCGAAGCGAAGCCCGTCGGCAAATCCGACCTCGAAGAGGAGTTGGGCGGCCGCGTCAAACGCAAGTCGGCGGCACCCAAGCCGAGTCCGACGCGGCGCGGTCAGCAGCGCCGGCGCCACGGCAAGCTCACCATTACCCAAGCGCTGGACGGGGGAGAGCGAGAGCGCGTGCGTTCGCTGGCCTCGGTCCGTCGGCGCCAGGAGAAGCTCCGCGCCGCGCAGGAACGACAGGCGCACCAGTTGCCGCACAAGGTCATTCGTGACGTGGTCGTGCCCGAGACGATCACGGTGCAGGAACTGGCCAATCGCATGGCCGAGCGCAGCACCGAGGTGATCAAGGCGCTGATGAAGATGGATGTGATGGCGACGATCAACCAACTGGTCGATGCCGATACCGCCGAGCTGGTGGTCGAGGAGTTCGGCCATCGATTCAAGCGTGTTGCCGCGTCGGATGTGGAACTGGGTTTGAAGGGAGCGCCGGACGAGGCAGGTAAACTGGCGCCGCGGCCGCCGGTCGTGACCATCATGGGCCATGTCGACCACGGCAAAACCTCGCTGCTGGACGCATTGCGCGAGACCGACGTTGCCGCGCACGAAGCCGGCGGCATCACCCAGCACATCGGTGCCTATCAGGTGATGCTCGGCTCCGGTGACAAGATTACCTTCATCGACACCCCGGGCCATGCCGCCTTTACCGAGATGCGTTCGCGCGGTGCCAACGTGACCGACATCGTCGTCTTGGTCGTGGCCGCCGACGACGGGATCAAGGACCAGACGATCGAGGCCATCAACCACGCCAAGGCCGCCAAGGTGCCGATCATCGTGGCGATCAACAAGATCGACAGGCCGGAGGCCGATTCCGACCGGGTCAAGCAGGGCCTGCTGCAGCACGACCTGGTGGTCGAGGACCTGGGCGGCGAGGTCCTGGCGATCGAGGTCTCGGCCAAGGAAAAGCAGAACCTGGACAAGCTGCAGGAAGCCATCCTTTTGCAGGCCGAACTACTCGAGCTGACGGCGAACCCGATACGCAGCGCCGAGGGCATCGTCATCGAGGCCAAGGTCGAGCGCGGCCGCGGGTCCGTGGCCACGGTCCTGGTGCAGCGCGGGACGCTCAAGGTGGGCGACATCTTCGTGACCGGCAGCGAATGGGGCCGGGTGCGCGCACTGGTCAACGAGCGCGGGGAGAGCCTGGAAGAGGCGGGTCCCGCGGTGCCGGTCGAAGTTCTGGGCTTGAACGGCACGCCCTTCGCCGGCGACGATTTCGTGGTCGTCGAGAACGAAAGCCGCGCCCGCGAGATCGCCTCGTTCCGGGCCGGTGCCAAGCGCGACACCTCGATCGCAGCCCAGGGGCGCGGCAGCCTCGAGCAGATGTTGTCGAGGATCAAGGAGGGCGAAGTCAAGGAACTGCCCGTGGTCGTAAAATCCGACGTGCACGGCTCGCTCGAGGCGATCAACAGCAGCCTGGAGAAGATGGGCAACGAGGAAGTCAAGATCCGAGTGCTGCACGCCGCAGTCGGCGGTATCAACGAGTCGGACGTCACCCTGGCGAACGCAACCGGCGCGACGGTTATCGGTTTCAACGTGCGGGCCAACCCGCAGGCGCGGGACATGGCGCGCCGGGACAACGTGGATATCCGCTACTATTCGATCATCTACAATGTTCTGGATGACCTGAAGGCGGCGCTGTCCGGCCTGCTCGCACCGCAGCAGCGCGAGAAGTTCCTCGGGTACGCCGAGATCCGCGAGGTCTTCAATATTACCAAAGTCGGCAAGGTCGCCGGCTGCATGGTGACCGAGGGGCTGGTCAAGCGGGGCGCCAAGGTGCGCCTCCTGCGCGACGACGTGGTCATTCACGACGGTACGCTGAAAACCCTGCGCCGCTTCAAGGACGAGGTCAAGGAAGTCAAGGAAGGCTATGAGTGCGGCATGGCCTTCGAGAATTATCACGACATCCAGGCCGGCGACCGGATCGAATGCTACGAGGTCGAAGAGGTGGCCCGGGCCCTCTAGGCTGGCCCGTTGGTGGCGATCGAACTTCAGTCGGAGACGGAATATGGTTCGGAGCCGGGGCGCGACCCCGAGCCTGCGTCAGTTGCGCGTCGGAGAGGAGCTGCGCCACGCTTTGGTGCGCGTCCTGGGCCGCGGTTGCCTGGGCGATCCGGCCGTGGCCGAGGCCAACATAACGGTAACTGAAGTCAAGGTGAGCCCCGACCTGCGGAACGCCACGGTCTTCGTTACCCCGCTGGGAGGTGTGGATCTGCAGACGACCGTCAACACGCTGAACCGGGCGTCGCGCTTCCTGCGCGGCGAACTCGGCCGCGAAATCTCGTTACGCCATACGCCGCGTCTGACGTTCGCAGCGGATCTCTCATTCGATCACGCTGCGCGGATGGAGGGTCTTCTGGCGACCGCCCGGGTGCGCCGTGACGTGCCGCCCCCGGGCGATGAGGATGGGGGTCATGACGCGTAGACGCCGCGGTAAATCGGTTAATGGCTGGATCGTCATCGACAAGCCGGCCGGCTTGACCTCCACCCGGGTCGTCGGCAGGGTCCGCCGGGCCCTCGACGCGAAGAAGGCCGGGCACGGCGGCACGCTGGACCCCCTTGCCACAGGCCTGCTGCCCATCGCGCTGGGCGAGGCGACCAAGACCGTCGCCTATGTCATGGAGGGCAAGAAAGCCTACCGCTTCACGCTGCGCTGGGGCCAGGCCACGAGCACGGACGATGCCGAGGGCGAGGTGATCGAGGAGGGCAACCGGCGTCCGGACGCCGCCGAGATCGAGGAGGTGCTGCCTGGATATCTGGGAGTCATAGACCAGGTGCCGCCGACCTACTCGGCGGTCAAGATTGCCGGTCGGCGCGCCTACGACCTGGCCCGGACGGAGGCCGACTTCGAGCTTGGACCACGTCGAGTGCTGATCGAGCGTCTCGAGCTGGTATCGCTGGACGACGCCGACCATGCGACTTTCGAGGTCCGCTGCGGAAAAGGGGCTTACATGAGGTCGCTGGCACGCGATATCGGGAGGTCGCTGGACAGCCCAGCGCATATCGTCGTGCTGCGCCGGACAGCGGTCGGGCCCTTTTCCGAGCGCGATGCGATTTCGCTGGAATCTCTCGATGCCCTGGGGCATAGTGCCGCCGCTTCTGAGCATCTGCTCCCGGTCGAGGCCGCGCTGGACGACATCCCGGCGTTGGACTTGACGGAAACCGAGGCGAATTGCCTGCGTCGCGGCCAAGCAGTGTCTTTCATGGCGCGCGCTCACCGCGAGCGGGTCCGCGATCTCACAAGCGGGGCCACGATCTGCGCCATGTCGGCGGGCAGGCCGGTGGCGTTGGCCCGTTTCGAGGGCGGCGGAATTCGTCCGGTGCGGGTCTTGAATCTTTAACGTTAGGGAACGATCACGATGTCGATCACCGCTGAGCGGAAAAACGAGGTTATTAACGAATTTGCGACCCACGTAGGCGATACCGGGTCGCCCGAAGTCCAGGTGGCGATCCTGACCGAACGGATCACAAACCTGACCGAACACCTGAAGACGCACAAAAAAGATTTTCACTCACGCCGCGGCCTGTTGATCATGGTCGGGCAGCGCCGGCGAATGCTGGACTACCTGAAGCGCAAGGAGAAGCCGCGTTACGACGTCTTGATCCAACGCTTGGGCCTGCGTCGATAACGAGAGGCGCTGCACGTGTCCGGGACCAGCCAGCGCTGGACCGCCGGGCGCGGCCAAGAGCAGGTGTGGGTGATCTCCATCGAAACGCGAAATCAAGGACCCGATTGCGTACAGGCCGGTGCGATCGGGCGAGACGGCCGGGCCGACGAAAGGGGCGCGGCGGCCGGGGAACTGTGTTTTCCCGAGCGCCGCGACCGCGCCTTTTTCGCGGGTCCGGCTATGGCAAGACGGCCGAGGTTGGAAGGACCAAAACGGTATGTTTAATATCTATCGCAAGGAAATCGACTGGGGCGGGCGCCCGTTGGTGCTCGAGTCCGGACGAATTGCCCGGCAGGCCGATGGCGCGGTCGTCGTCACCTATGGCGATACGGTGGTGCTCTGCACCGCTGTCGGCGCCAAAGAACCGCGGGAGGGCATCGACTTCTTCCCGCTCACCGTGAACTACCAGGAGAAGACGTTTGCCGCCGGCAAGATTCCGGGCGGCTTTTTCAAGCGCGAGGGCCGGCCGTCAGAGAAGGAGACCCTGACCTCCCGGCTCATCGACCGTCCGATCCGGCCGCTTTTCGCCAAGGGCTATCGGAATGAAACCCAGGTCATCTGCACCGTGCTCAGCCACGACCTGGAGAACAATCCCGACATTGCGGCCATGGTCGGTACTTCGGCGGCCCTGACCCTTTCAGGCCTGCCGTTCCTCGGGCCGATCGGCGGTTGCCGGGTCGGGTACAAGGACGGCGAATATCTGCTCAATCCGCGACAGGACGAGCTCCCATCCACCCAACTGGATCTGATTGTGGCCGGCACCCGCGAGGGTGTGCTGATGGTCGAGTCCGAGGCTCAGGAACTCTCCGAAGAGGTCATGCTGGGCGCGGTCACGTTCGGCCACGAACAGATGCAGCCGGTGATCGACCTCATCATCAGCCTGGCCGAGGACTGCGCCAAGGAGCCTTTGGATGTCCCCGCGCCGGCGCCCGAGATCGAGGCCGTGCGCGAAAGGCTGAGCCGGGGGATCGCCGCACAGCTCGCCGAGGCCTATCAGGAGCCTGACAAGATGCTGCGCCACGAGAAAGTCGGGGCAGCCAAGGAAGCCGGGTTTGAATTGCTGGGCGACGACGCGGCCGCGGTCGCGGTTGCGCCCGGCGTCCTCAAGGCCCTGGAAAGCGAGATCGTCCGCGGGAACATCCTCAAGACCCGCAAGCGTATCGATGGCCGCACGACCGCGGACGTGCGCCCGATCGTCTGCGAGGTCGGCGTGCTGCCGCGTACCCACGGGTCGGCGTTGTTCACCCGCGGCGAGACACAGGCTCTGGTCACCACCACGCTGGGCACCGGTCAGGACGAACAGATCATCGATGCCTTGGAAGGCGACTACCGGGAATACTTCATGCTGCACTACAACTTTCCGCCCTATTCCGTCGGTGAGGCCAAGCGCATGATCCCGCCGGGACGGCGCGAGGTGGGTCATGGCAAGCTGGCGTGGCGCGCAGTGCGGCCGGTGTTGCCGAACAAGGAGGACTTTCCCTACACCATCCGCGTGGTCTCCGAGATTACCGAGTCCAACGGCTCCTCCTCCATGGCCACGGTCTGCGGGTCGTCGCTGGCGCTGATGGATGCCGGTGTGCCCTTGTCCCGGCCGATCGCCGGCATCGCCATGGGCCTGATCAAGGAAGACGACGACTTTGCCGTGCTGTCCGACATTCTGGGCGACGAGGACCACCTGGGAGACATGGACTTCAAGGTGGCCGGTACGGACCAAGGGGTGACCTCGCTGCAGATGGATATCAAGATCACCTCGATCACCGCCGAAATCATGCAAATCGCCCTGAACCAAGCCCGCGAGGGTCGCCTTCACATCCTGAACGAGATGGCCAAGGCACTCACCAGTGCGCGCGAGGGTGTCTCGGAGAACGCGCCGCGTATCACCGTGATCTCCATCCCACGCGAGAAGATTCGCGAGGTGATCGGCACGGGCGGCAAGGTGATCCGCGAGATCACCGAGACCACGGGCGCCAAGATCGACATTGAGGACGACGGGACGATCAAGGTGGCGGCCGTGGACCAGGATCAGGCTCAGCAGGCGATCGACTGGATCAAATCGATCACCGCCGAACCGGAGGTGGGCGAGATCTATTCCGGCAAGGTAGTCAAGGTCGTGGACTTCGGCGCCTTCGTGAACTTCCTGGGACCTCGCGACGGCTTGGTGCATATCAGCGAATTGGCGCCCCACAGGGTCAAGACGGTCGGCGAGATCGTCCAGGAAGGTGATACGGTGAAGGTGAAATGCATCGGCATCGACGATCGCGGCAAGGTCAAGCTGTCCATGAAGGCAGTCGACCAGGCGACCGGGCAGGATCTGCAGGCGGCGGCCGGCTAGGCCACCGCTCGGCCCTTGCTTGACCACGGCAGGGCGCACTGATCCGCTTCCGCCGGGCGGCCACAAAGCGGGCCGCCCGGTTTCACGAGTCCCGGCCCGGCGGACCGTCTCGTCCTTGGAGGTGGCATGTACCTTGAACTGCCGCGCGTGATGGGCCATCGCGGCGCGGCCGCCTGGGCGCCGGAGAACACGCTCGCCTCGATCCAGAAGGCCGCCGACCTGGGGGCCACCTGGGTCGAGTTCGACGTCATGCTGACCGGCGACGGCCGGCCGGTCCTGTTCCACGATGACAACTTGAAACGGCTGACCGGCGTGGACGCCCTGATGGCCCGGACGCCCTACAGCCGGGTCAAGGGGCTCGATGCCGGCCGCTGGTTCTCGCCGGATTTCGCCGGCGAGCCCGTGCCCACCCTCGATGCGGCGCTGGATCTCGTGTGGGACCTGGGCCTCGGCGCCAATATCGAGATAAAATCGACGCCGGGGCGCGATGTGGAGACCGCCAAGGCCACACTGGATGTGGTCGCCGCCGGACTCGGCCGGAGACGGCGGCCGCCGATGATCAGCAGCTTCAGCCGGATGAGCCTGGCCGTGGCGCGAGTGTTGCGGCCGGACTGGCCACGTGCGCTCATCGCTTTCAAGGTCCCGTCCGATTGGCAGACGGCGCTCGAGGCCCTTGGCTGCGCCTCGTTTCATCTCAGCAGCAAGGTTCTGAACCCGCCGTTCGTGGCCGAGATCAAGCGTGCCGGCTACCGGGTGGCGGCCTTCACGGTCAACCAGAAGCGGCGCGCGCGCGAACTGATCGCATGCGAGGTCGATTGCCTGATTAGCGATGCCCCGGACAGGATTGCATCGGCGATCATCCCCCTCGACGGAGAAAACGGTCCGGTCTCAGCCGTCCGCCAGGCGGGCCGGTGACGGGATGCCGATCACGTTGTAGCCGGCATCGACGTGATGCACCTCGCCCGTTACGCCGAGCGACAGGTCCGACAGCAGATAGAGCCCGGCCGCGCCGACCTCGGTCAGCAGCACGTTGCGCCTCAGTGGCGCGTGGTCCTGGTTCCAGCGGTACACGAAGCGGGCGTCGGCGATCGCCGAACCGGCGAGCGTGCGCATGGGGCCGGCCGAGATCGCATTGACCCTGACACCCTGGGCGCCCAGGTCGGCCGCCAGGTAGCGCACGCTGGCCTCGAGCGCCGCCTTGGCCACGCCCATGACGTTGTAGTTCGGCGTGACCCGCTCGGCGCCAAGATACGACAGGGTGACCAGACTGCCGCCCTCGGCCATTAGCGGCTGGGCGCGCCGGGCCAGCGCCGTAAACGAAAAGCAGGAGATCGCGAGCGTGCGGGCGAAATTGCCGCGGGTCGTGTTCAGATAGCGGCCCTTCAACTCCTCCTTGTCCGAGTAGGCGATGGCGTGCACCAAGAAGTCCAGTTTGCCCCAGGCCTTGTCGATCTCCTCGAAGACCCGGTCGATCGTATCGTCGTCCTCGACGTCGCAAGGCAGGACTAGGTTCGACCCGACCGAGCCGGCCAGGGGTCGAACACGTTTTCCGAAGGCTTCGCCCTGATAGGTGAACGCCAGCTCGGCCCCTTCGGCACGGAGCGCGGTCGCAATGCCCCATGCGATCGAATGGTCGTTCGCAACTCCCATGACGAGCCCGCGTTTGCCCGCCATCAATGCCGAATTGACGCTCACGTCAGCGTTCCATCCTTTATCTCTTGCGCCAGGACTCGTCGCCCGGTCCGGGTCGACGGCCAAGTGCTCCGGGTGCCCACGGCCGCTGCGTGTCTCATTGACCCCTCCCGGTTCACGGTTCGTAGCGCTTGAGGGCCAGCGAAGCGTTGGTGCCGCCGAAGCCGAAGCTATTGGAAACGGCACAGTTGAGTTCGACATCGTCCTCGCGCTCGCGCACGATCGGCATGCCTTCGCCCTCCGGATCCAACTCGTCGATATTGGCGGAGGCGGCGATAAATCTGTGCTCCATCATGAGCAGGGAATAGATCGCCTCGTTGACGCCCGCGGCGCCCAAGGCGTGGCCGGTCAGGGACTTGGTCGAATTGATCTTTGGCAGGTCCGCCCCAAAGACCTCCTTGATCGCCTTGAGTTCGACGGTGTCGCCGATCGGGGTCGAGGTGCCATGGGTATTGATGTAGTCGACCGGCGTGTTGCCGAGCGACTGGATGGCCATCTTCATGCAGCGCACGGCCCCTTCACCCGATGGCTGGACCATATCGTAGCCGTCGGACGTGGCGCCGTAACCGACCAGCTCGGCATAGATCTTGGCGCCGCGCGCCAACGCGTGGTCCAGTTCCTCGAGCACGACCACGCCGCCACCGCCCGAAATGACGAAGCCGTCGCGCCCGACGTCGAATGCGCGCGAGGCCCGGGTCGGCGAATCGTTGTAGCCTGAAGACAGCGCCGGCATTGCGTCGAAAAGGACCGACGCGGTCCAATACAGCTCCTCGCCACCGCCAGCAAAGACGATGTCCTGCTTGCCCAGCTGAATCAGCTCCATGCCGTTGCCGATGCAATGGGTGCTGGTGGCGCAGGCCGAGGTGATGGAATAGTTGACGCCCTTGATCCTGAAGGGGACCGCGAGTGTCGCCGAGTTGGTGTTCGACATGACGCGCGGCACCATGAAGGGGCCGACCCTGCGCGGCCCCTTTTCCCGCGCCGTCGCGAAGGCGTGGGACAAGTCCTTGGTCGAATTGCCGCCCGATCCCATGATGAGGCCGGTCCGCTCGTTCGAGACCTCGGAGCTCTCCAGGCCGGCGTCGCCGATCGCCTCATTCATGGCGATGTAGTTGAAGGCTGCGCCGTCACCCATGAAGCGACGCAATTTGCGGTCCAAGACGGACTCGATGTCGAGCTTGATCGACCCGTGGACGTGGCTGCGGAAGCCGAGTTCGGCATACTCCTCCGCACGCTCGATTCCCGATCGGCCGGCCTTCAGCGAGTCCAGCACCTCGTGCTTGTTGTTGCCGATGCTCGACACGATGCCGACACCCGTGACGACCACGCGTCGCATGGGCGATTCCCTAAGCCGCTTCCGGCGGGGTGAACAGGCCGACCTTCAAGTCCTTCGCCTGGTAGACGGTCTCCCCGTCCACCTTTATGATACCGTCGGCGATGCCGAGCACGAGTTTGCGCATGATCACGCGTTTCAGGTTGACTTGGTAAATCGCCTTCTTGGCCGTCGGAAAAATCTGGCCCATCAGCTTGACCTCGCCGACCCCCAAGGCGCGGCCCCGTCCGGGCGCCCCAAGCCAACCCAGGAAGAAGCCGAGCAGTTGCCACAGGGCGTCCAGGCCCAGACAACCCGGCATCACCGGATCGTTCTCGAAGTGCCCTTCGAAGAACCAGAGATCGGGCTTGATATCGAGCTCGGCAACGATTTCGCCCTTGCCGTGCTCGCCACCCTCGGCGCTGACCCTGGTGATGCGATCGACCATTAGCATGGGGGGCAGCGGCAACTGGGCATTGCCCGGACCAAAGAGCTCGCCATGGGCGCACTGCAACAGGTCCTCGTAGCTAAAGCTGCCTTTTCGTATTGTCACGGATCCCCGCTTCACCGCCCAGGTGGAGTCACAGCATACCGCAGCGCAGGACATCCATCCGGCACCGTCCCTGACCGGACTATAGCATCAGGTGCTGGCTGTGCAAGCAACGGCGAAGTCGAGGAAGACACACGAAACGCACATGGCGGGCTGATCTCCCCCTCTGTGCTTTAAACAAGTTCCAAGAAAATCCCCAAGAGGCTGTTTTAGCCCTTCTATCCGCACCGTAATTGACTATATTGGCATCATGGCAAGCGACCGTCCCTACAGCTCGATCATCGAACGTCTGAAGAACGCCGGTCTGCGCCCGACGCGCCAACGTCTGGCGCTGGCCAAGCTGTTGTTCGAAAAGGGAAACCGGCACCTTACCGCCGAGCATCTGCATGGCGAGGCGAGCGCCGCCAACGTGCGCATTTCGCTGGCCACGGTGTACAACGCCCTGCACCAGTTCACGGCCGCTGGCCTGCTGCGCGAGGTCGTGGTCGAGCCGGGCCGCTCCTACTTCGACACCAATGTTGAGGAGCACCACCACTTCTATCGCGAAGACACGTGCGGGCTCGAAGACATTCCGGGCGAACACCTCCAAGTCGGCGACCTGCCCGCGCCGCCCGCGGGCACCAGCGTGACCCGCGTCGACGTGGTTATCAGGGTCAAGTCGGATCAGGGTAGCACGTAAACTCAGGGCATTATGTTATTTTCTAGAATCGTTCTAAGCTATTGACAGCGGTCGTGGCTTAGGCTATCTATCATTATCGAGGGGACGGAACCGCCGTCCCGCGGCAGGATTTCTGCCATCATTCGCAAACGAGCCTCAAAGACATTAGGGAGAAAGAGCGATGCCCGCGTTAAAGGGGAGCAAGACCGAACAGAACTTGAAGGACGCATTTTCTGGCGAGAGCCAAGCCAACCGGCGTTACCTGTATTTCGCCCAAAAGGCGGACGTCGAGGGCTACAACGACATCGCCGCCGTGTTCCGCTCCACCGCTGAGGGCGAGACCGGTCATGCCCACGGCCACCTGCAGTACCTCGAAGAGGTCGGCGATCCGGCGACCGGCGAGCCGATCGGCGCGACCGATGCCAACTTGAAGGCGTCGATTGCCGGTGAGACGCACGAATATACCGATATGTACCCAGGCATGGCGCGCAGCGCCCGCGAGGAGGGCTTCGACGAGATCGCCGACTGGTTCGAGACCTTGGCCAAGGCCGAGAAGAGCCACGCCGGGCGCTTCCAGAAGGCCCTGGAGACCATGAACGACTGACCGGGTCAGACCGAACTCTCGAGGTTCGCTCGATCCGAAAATGCGGGTCAGGCCAGGGCATTGCTTCGCCCTGGCCGCGCGCCCGGTTCGTTTGTCCCTTTCTCAAAAGTCAGAGGAAAAAGCCATGCGCGAAGGCAGCCTGGATGCGCCAACGCGGCATCCGATCGGCTGGACCGATCCTGATTTCACAAATGCAGCGAAGATCGACCAGGAACTGCGACGGGTTTTCGATATCTGCCACGGGTGCCGCCGCTGCTTCAACCTGTGCGATTCCTTTCCCCGGCTGTTCGACCTGATCGACGAGTCGGACACCGGCGAACTAGATTCCGTCGCCTCTTCGGACTTCAAGCCCGTCGTGGACGCCTGCACGCTCTGCGACCTGTGCTTCATGACCAAGTGCCCCTATGTGCCACCACACGAGTTCGATCTCGACTTTCCGCACTTGATGCTGCGCTATCGTGCCGCAGAGCACGCCCGGGGCGAGACCAGCGCCGTACACCGGCAATTCACCAAGACCGACCGCAATGGCCGGCTGGCTCGGCTGGCGCCCGGCGTCGTGAACTGGGCCAGCGGGACCTCGAACCGGGTCACCCGGCCGGTCCTGGAGAAGGCCGCCGACGTTCATCGCGAAGCGGCCCTTCCGAAATTCCACGGCAAGACCTTCACCCTGCGGGACAAGACCGAGGCCGTCGAGGTCAACGCGGCGGCTCCGGCCTACGGACGCAAGGCCGTGCTCTACGCGACCTGTTTCGTCAACTACAACAATCCGGCCATAGGCATGGCCGCGCGTGCCGTGCTGGCGCGCAACGGGGTCGACACCGAGGTCGTCTACCCGTCGTGCTGTGGCATGCCTCAGCTCGAGCAGGGCGATCTCGCCAAGGTGGCCGGGAGCGCCAGGCGGATCGCGGCCGAGATGAAGCCCTGGATCGACAAGGGTTACGACATTATCGCCCTGGTGCCGTCTTGCGCGCTTATGCTCAAGTTCGAATGGCCGCTGATCCTGCCCGAAGACGAAGACATCAAACAGCTGTCGCGGGCGACCTTCGACATCAGCGAGTACGTCGTCGCCATCGCCAAGAAGGAGGGCTTGGCCGAGGGTCTCGGGCCCTTGCCGGGCGGGGTCGCGCTGCACATCGCCTGTCATGCGCGGGCCCAGAACATGGGCCAGAAGGCGGCCGAAATGCTGCGCCTCGCCCCCGAGGCAGATGTCGCGGTCATCGAACGCTGCTCGGGTCATGGGGGATCCTGGGGCGTATTGAAGGAGAACTTCGAAGTGGCGCTCAAGGTAGGCCGACCGGTGGCGCGCCAGGCGGCCGAAGCCGGCAAGGCCTTTCTCGCTTCGGAATGCCCACTGGCGGGCGAGCACGTCCTACAGGGCATCGATCGCCTCGAGGTCCAGGGTAAGCCGGAGGTCGACCGCGCGCGGCATCCGATCGAACTTTTCGCCCAGGCCTATGGACTCGCGCTCTGACGGATTTCGAAAGTTGGAGGATGACGGAATGATGGCCATGAAGCACGAGATCACCCGCGACGACATTCTGCCGATGGACCGCTATGCCGGTGAACGCAAGGAACGCCGGACCAAGCTTGTCGAGGTCAAGAAGCACCGGCGCATGCCGGTCGGACCGGACTGCACCTTCTACTTCGAGAACTACGAGACCATGTGGCATCAGGTCCACGAGATGCTGTTTATCGAAAAGGGCGGCGAGGAGCAGATCCCCGATGAACTGGCAGCCTATAACCCCTTGATCCCGAAGGGCCGGGAGCTGGTTGCCACGGTCATGTTCGAGATCGACGACCCAGCGCGACGCCAAGCCGTGCTGGCCAAGCTGGGCGGTGTGGAGGAGACGGCCTTCCTGCGGTTCGGCGGCGAAACGATTACCGGGTTGCCGGAGGAGGACGTCGATCGCACGAGCGCCGCCGGCAAGGCCTCGTCGGTGCAGTTCATCCATTTTCCCATGACCGCCGAACAAGCCGCGGGCTTCAAGGCCCCGGACACCGAGGTCGTGCTCGGTTTCCGCCACCCGAGCTACAGCCACATGGCGGTCCTGCCCGAGGCGACCCGCGCCGCTCTCGCCGAAGACCTGGATTAGGCCTCCAACCGGACGTTTCGCAAGCGCCGAGCCGGAGGCCCTGGACTCTCGCATCCAAGCATGTTATATGAACATTTGTTCAAATGAATGAACGTTTTATTAATGAACTCGACCAGCCAGGATGAAACGCGTATCGACGATTTGGCGGAGGTGTTCCGCGTTATGGGCGACGCCAACCGTCTGCGCATTCTCGTGCTCGTGCTGGACCGGCCGCGGCCGGTCGCAGACATCGCGGCGGCCGCCGGCCTGTCGCAGTCGCTGGTCAGCCACAATCTTGGCCGTCTGCGGGCCAGCCGGCTGGTGAGCGCCGAACGGCGCGGCAAGCAGGTCTTCTATGTGGCGGCCGACCAGCATGTGCGGACGGTGCTGAGGGACATGCTGGAGCATATCGGCGAGGTCGACCGGCCGGGCCCACCCTTGGGGCAGGCGTGACATGGCGGGCGGCTGCTGTGGTGACAGCTGTGCCGCGCCGGCGCTTGGCGTCCAGCGGCGGATGCTCGGGGTGGTGCTGGCCGTCAACGTGACGATGTTCCTGATCGAGGCGGGCGCCGGCTGGGGTGCCCAGTCGGTAGCGCTGCAGGCCGACGCCCTCGACTTCTTCGGCGATTCGCTCAACTACGCCACGGCGCTCTACGTCCTGTCCAAGCCGCTCTCCTGGCGGGCCGGCGCGGCCCTGATCAAGGGCCTTGCGATGCTGGCATTCGGGCTCTTCGTGCTCGGCTCCAGCGTGCACAATGCGGTCCTGGGCGCCAACCCCGAAGCGCCGGTGATGGGTGTCATCGGCCTGCTGGCGCTTTGCGCCAACCTGGGCTGTGCGCTGCTGCTATTCCGCTTCCGCGGGGGCGATGCCAACCTGCGCGCCGTCTGGCTGTGCAGCCGCAACGATGCCATCGGCAACCTCGCGGTCCTGGCGGCGGCCGGGGGCGTCGCCGTGACCGGTGCCCATTGGCCGGATCTGTTCGTCGGCCTGGTCATCGCCTCGCTCGCGGCCTGGGCCGGGCAATCGGTCTTGCGCCAGGCATGGGGGGAACTGGCGGGACGCGGCGTCGCCGCCGCAGAGTAACGGCGCGCCTCCAAGGGAGGCGAGGCCGGAGTCTCCTGCGGCACCCGCCATGGCGCCGATACCACGGATTTTCTTTAAATTTAACACAGTCGTGACCGCTGTCACATTGGCAAGCTGTTCTCGGACCTATCTCCACAACAAGGGAAGAGGTTCAATTGCAGGGCACGCCGAAAATGGTCAAGTATCGCCATAGCGTTTTTGCCGATCTGCCGCTGACCGTATTTTGCGCTTTACTATCCGGTATCGTCGGTCTGCTGGAAAAACGCCCTCGCTCTGTCCACTCGTTTCATGGCCTCCGACGATCGGGGCTGGGAGGGCGGGTCCTATGACGAATCAGTCGGAAGCCGCGAAGCGGGCCTGGATAAAGGCCGAGCAGACTGCCGGCCTGTACGGCCAGGGAAAGTTCATCCTGATTGCCAACGTAGTGGTCCCCGCCCTTGTCGTGACGCTGTTTTGGCACTGGCTCGGCCTGCCCGCGCTGCTGTGGCTTGGCAGCGTCTGGTTGATAGCCCTGGCGCGTGCCGGCCTGTTCCATGCGTATAGCACGCGGCCTCGGGGAGCGCAGGATGCCGGGCGCTGGGCGATGCTCTTCACGCTCGGATCGGCGGCCAGCGGGGCCGCCTGGGGCGTCGGCTGTATGCTCATGTTCATACCCGATGAGCCTGTCGCGGAGTTGGTCCTGGCCTATGTCGTTGCTGGATTGGCGGCTGGTGCCATCGTCACGCTCAGCATCTGGCTGCCGGCGGCGCTGTCGTTCCTGACCCTCATAGGTCTGGGGCAGGCCGGTGCCTTCCTGCTGCAAGGCGACGTGCGACACCTCGTCCTGGCGGCCATGGCCGGCCTGATGTGGGCGGTTTTCTGCGCGGTCGCGGCTCGCTTCAACCGATCGCTCGTGGGATCCCTAAGCCTGCGTTACGAGAACCTCCTCCTGGGTGACAGACTGGAGCGCGCGCACTTGAGCGAGGTGGGGAGCCAGGCCAAATCCCGGTTTCTTGCCGCCATGAGCCACGAGCTGCGCACGCCGCTCAACGCCATCCTCGGGTTCTCGGAGATCATGAAATCGGAGATGTTCGGACCGGTCGGCTCAAAGCAGTACAAGGACTATGTCCATTCGATAAACGCCAGCGCCGAACGACTGCTCAAGATGATCGACGAAGTCCTGATGCTGTCGAGCATGGAGTCGGGTAGGGTCGAACTGGACGACCGGCCGCTCGACCTGCGCGAGGCCGTGGCCGCCGCGGTGGAAGGCGTGCGCCAGACCGCCGAGGCCGGCGGGGTGCGCCTGGCGACGGACCTCTCCGAGTCCTGCAAGGTCCTGCGGGCCGACGATTCCGCGTTCCGCGAGATCCTGTCCAGCCTGCTACGCAGTGCCGTGCAGTTCACGCCCCGTGGAGGCCAAGTCACAGTCGTGACGGAACTGGACGATGATGGACAGTTCGTCCTGAGGGTCGCGGACGGCGGGAGCGCGGCCGATCGGGAGTACGCCGCAAACACGATCGCGGATTTCAGCCAGATCGACTCTTCGGTCGCCGGGAAATTCCAGGGCCCGGGTTTCGGTCTGTCGGTCCTCAAGGCTCTGGTCGAGGTCCACGGCGGCTCGGTCGATGTGGAGAGTCGGGCCGAGGCCGGCACGACCGTTGCCGCCCGCTTCCCGGCGGAGCGGGTGGTCGCCGACGCGAACCCTGCGGTGCCAAGCAGCCACACGCGTTTCGCATAGCGGCTAGGGAACTTTTTCGCCTGGATAGAGACCGAATACCTCGCCGCGCCGCAGCCAGCCGCCGAAGCGCTCCACGGTGACGCGGCACCAGTTTCCCTCGCAACCTTCCAGATGGGCGATGACTCCTGCTTCCAGGTGGGCGACGCCGGGCGCGCCAGTCTCCGGCGTGCGTCTGAGCAGCCGGGCCTCGCCGGTCACCATTACGCTGCGCCGGCCGTCCAGCATGGACTGGTGCACCCAACCCGTGGTCCCTTCGTGATCGCGTATGCGCCGCCAGGTCTCGAACTCGTCGATCACCTCGACCGGCAGACCGCGCCTTAGGTAGACCCAGTCGATCGGATAGCGGACGCCCGGACCGGTCCTCAGGTTGACTTCGGCGGCGCGCAGCGAGACAAACCGTGGCAGCGGCAAGCCGGTGCGCCCCGGCCGCTCGACCTGGCGGTTGCCCGTCGGCCCGGCGGCGTCCTGGGCCGAGCCGGTGCCGGCCCAGACGGCAGGCAGGATCGCCAGACAAAAGACCAAGACGCCACGGTGGTTCAACACGGACCTCCAACAACTTCTATACGTGAGAATTTCGGCATCCAGCAGGCGGCCGAGCGTTCTCCTACCCGCGCCGACCGCCCGCGGTCAAGCCGTCGGGGCGGAGCCGGAGCGCGCGCTCTGGACAAGGGACCGGCGCACCTGCTATGGCAAGCCGAAAAGTCATGCGTTGCCGGGAGAGGTTCATGCCCCAGAAGAAACCGCTGGTCATTGTCACGCGCCGGCTTCCCGACGCCATCGAGACGCGCATGATGGAGTTGTTCGACGCTCGCCTGAACATCGAAGATAAGCCGATGAGTCAGGCAGAGTTGATCGAGGCGGCTGCGGAGGCCGACGTGTTGGTACCGACGGTGACCGACCGGATCGACCTCGGCGTGCTCTCCCAGGCCGGGCCGAACCTCAAGCTGATCGCCTCTTTCGGCACCGGTGTCGACCACATCGACCTGAAGACAGCGCGCCAGCGCGGCATCAACGTCACCAACACGCCGGGGGTCCTGACCGAGGACACTGCCGACATGACCATGGCCCTGATCCTCGCGGTGCCGCGCCGCCTCGCGGAAGGCGAACGCTTGGTGCGCGCGGGCGAGTGGCGGGGCTGGAGCCCGACCTCCATGTTGGGCCACCGGATCTGGGGCAAGCGGCTCGGCATCATCGGCATGGGCCGGATCGGCCAGGCGGTGGCGCGGCGCGCCCGGGGCTTCGGGCTCTCGGTCCACTACCACAACCGTCGCCGCGTGCACCCGGACATCGAGGCGGAACTCGAGGCAACTTACTGGGAGAGCCTCGACCAGATGCTCTCTCGCATGGATATCATTTCGGTCAACTGCCCGCACACCCCTGCGACTTATCACCTGCTTTCGGCCCGGCGGCTCAAGCTGTTGCAGCCCCACGCCGTCATCGTCAACACCAGCCGCGGCGAGGTGATCGACGAGAACGCGCTGACCCGCATGTTGCAGGGCGCCGAGGTCGCCGGCGCCGGGCTCGACGTCTTCGAGCATGAGCCGGCGATCAACCCCAAGCTGCTCCAGCTCGACAACGTGGTCCTGCTGCCGCACATGGGCTCGGCCACCTTCGAGGGCCGCATCGCCATGGGCGAGAAGGTGATCATCAACATCAAGACCTTCGCCGACGGCCATACCCCGCCCGACCGGGTGCTCGAGGCCATGTTCTGAGATACTGGGCCGGCGTTACCCGCTACCGAGGGGATATGCCTGCCTCTTGTTCGATCAGGTGCGCGATCGAGTTGGCGTAGTATGTCAGCAGGTTGCGCTTGCCGGCCACGACGACGAAGCCACCGGCCTCTCTCTCGATAAGGTCGCGCCGGACCAGGGTGCGCAGACCGGTCTTGAGGGCGCTCGACAAGTCGTCGCCGGGCAGCTGCAGCCTCGCCCCGGCAGCGCGCAGGCGGGCGGCCAGCGCGTCGATGGCGACGGCCAGCTCCTCCCCGGTCTGGTAGTCTTCGGGACTCTGAGCGAAGAGGCTGGCCACGAGAGGTATGGGTGGAACCGGCACGACTCGGCCGATCTCGTGGATCAGGTGGCGGCCGAGCGCCTCGACGGCGACGAAACGCGCGTTCCGGTCCAGCGTGCCGGGCACGATGCCGCGCTCGCCCAGGTAGGCGCGGAGCGAGACCGGCCGGCCGAAATTCACGCAGGCATAGCCGAAGCGGGTGCGCTCGCGCCTTTTCATCAGGAAAAGGTTGCGCAGCAGGAAGCGGATCCCGGTTCCGAGCGCCCGCCGTGTGCCGCGGCGCGTGGCACGCGGACCGGTCATGCCCAGCAAGCTGTCCTCCTCGAGCACCCGGTCGTAATTGATGCCGACCGGCACGAAGACGATGTCGCGGCCTTCGTTCGGCAGGAAACCACGGAGCATGTAGTCGAGGATGCCCAGCTTGGGCTCGCGCAGGCGCCCGTCGCGGCTCAAACCTCCTTCGGGAAACACGGCCTGGGTCACGCCGCCCGCGGTGGCCATCTGGATATAGCGCTGCAGCACCCGGCGGTACAGCAGGTTGCCGGAGTCCCGGCGCACGAAATAGGCGCCCATGGCGCGCACCAGGCCCTGCAGGGGCCAGACCCGGGCCCACTCCCCGGCGGCAAAGCTGAGCGCGGCGCGCTGGGCGGCCAGGAAGGCGAGCAGGACGTAGTCCATGTTGGAGCGGTGATTCATCACGAAGACCACTGCCGCATCTTCGCCGATCTCCCCGAGCGCGGCGTCGTCGGCCTGGGCCAGGCGCACCCGGTAGAGGTTGCGGGCCAGGCGCCGGGCCAGCCAGACACCGAGGCGGAAGTAGAGGTAGGCGTTGAAGGCCGGCACGATTTCGCGGGCATAGCGGCCGGCCCGCTCGATCAGCACGTCGTGCGGCAAGTTCTCCGCGCGGGCCAGCTGCTCCACGGCGGCCAGCACCTGGGGGTCGTAGGTCAGGTTGCCGACCAACACGCGCCGCCGAGTCAGCGTGAAGGGCCGGATATGAAAGTGCAGCCGGGCGTTCAGCTTCTCGATCGCGCGGTTGAGCCGGCGGTGCAGGAACCAGCGCGCGCTGGGCATCAGCAGGCGGTCGAGCAGAGCCAGCGCGGCGAGCAGGCAGGTAAGGAGCACCAGCCAGAGCGGCAGGGCGACGGTCTGCTCGAAGAACACTCCCCGGCCGCCCTGCCACCCTCAGGCGGCGCAGTAGGGCTCGGACTCCCTGTAGGAGACCGTCTCGAGGTCGCGGATGCTTGCCTGCGGGCCGCACAGCGGACAGGCCGGGTCCGACTTGAGCTTGACCGTGTGAAAGCTCGTGCCCAGGGAATCGTAGAGCAGCAAGCGGCCGGCCAGGCTCTCGCCGATGCCGAGCAGTTCCTTGATCACCTCGGTCGCCTGCAGCGCACCCAGCGTGCCGGCCAGGGCGCCGAGGACGCCGACGTCGGCGCAGCTCTGCTTCGGATCCCCCGGCTGCGCGCCAAAGATGCAGCGGTAGCAGGGCTGCGCGCCGCCTTCATAGGCCTTGTAGGTCGAGAGCTGCCCGTCAAAGCGCATGATCGCGGCCGCGACCAGCGTCTTGCGCGCGAGGTGGCAGGCGTCGTTTACCAGGTAGCGGGTCGGGAAATTGTCCGAGCCATCGGCCACCAGATCGTATTGGCCGATCAGCTCCAGGGCGTTGCCGGGCACGAGGCGCTCCTTGTGCGCCACCACCCGGACCTCTGGGTTGATCTCGGCCAAGCGCGCCGTGGCGCTATCCACCTTGTCGAGGCCGACGTTGGAGGTGTCGTGGACGATCTGGCGCTGCAAGTTGGACAGGTCGACCTGATCGTCGTCGACCACGCCGAGGGTGCCGACCCCGGCGGCGGCCAGATAGAGCAGGAGCGGCGAGCCCAGGCCGCCCGCGCCGACCACCAGGACCCGCGAAGCCAGGAGGCGCGCCTGGCCCTCTTCGCCCACCTCGGGAAGCACCAAGTGGCGCGCATAACGCTCGATCTGCGGATCGGTCAGTTCAAGGTCCATGGCTTTCGGGTCCCTAATCGCCCTCGAAAAGGTCGGTCGAAAGATAGCGCTCGGCGAAGGACGGTAGCACGGCCACGATCGTTTTGCCCGCCTTCTCGGGCCGGGCCCCGACCTCGAGCGCCGCGGCGAGAGCTGCCCCCGAGGAGATGCCGACCGTCAAGCCTTCGAGGCTCGCGGCCTCACGCGCGACCGCGATCGCGGTGTCGTTGGCGATGCGCAGCACCTCGTCGATCAGGCCGGTGTCCAGCACCTCGGGCACGAAGCCGGCGCCGATGCCTTGGATCTTGTGCGGTCCCGGCTCACCGCCGGACAGGACCGGACTGTCCTCTGGCTCGACGGCGACGATCTCGACCCCCGCCTTGCGCCCCTTGAGCACCCGGCCGACGCCGGTCAGGGTGCCGCCGGTGCCGACGCCGGAAATCACCACGTCGACCTGCCCGGCGCTGTCCTTCCAGATCTCCTCGGCGGTGGTTGCGCTGTGTACCGCCGGGTTGGCCGGGTTGGCGAACTGCTGGGGCATCACGGCGTCGGACAGCTCCTGAACCAGGGCCTCCGCCTTGGCGATCGCGCCGCGCATGCCCTCGGCGCCCGGGGTGAGCACGAGGTCGACGCCCAGGATCTGCAGCATCTTGCGCCGCTCCACGGACATCGTGTCGGGCATGGTGAGGGTCAGGCGATAGCCTTTCGCCGCGCAGACGAAGGCGAGCGCGATGCCGGTGTTGCCGCTGGTCGGCTCGACGATCGTGGTGTCGGGCCCGATCCGGCCCTCGGCTTCGAGCGCCTCGATCATGGCGAGGCCGATACGGTCCTTCACCGAGCCGAGCGGATTGAAGAACTCGCACTTGCCCAGGATCTCCGCCTTGCTGGCATGGCGCTGCATCAGCTTGTTCAGGCGCACCAGGGGCGTTGCACCGATCGTGCCCAAAACGTCGTCGTAGACACGGCCGCGAAACTCGCCAGTCGTCGACACGGTGCTGTCCATCGAAGTGCCTCCCTTGGATCCAGTCAAACAAGACGATCAACGCGATCCCAACAAGGGTCGGCTGCCGGCCGGGTGAGGGATCAACCGGCGCCGCCGCGCGCCGCCCCGGCCGTCAGATGCTGAAGTCGGGCACCCCCGCGAGCTTTCGGGGCACCTTCTGCTCGCGCGCCCTCTCGCAGAGGTCCTCTATGGTGAGGGAATCGAGGCGCGCCATCATCTCGCGCTGCATCTCGATCCAGATCGGCCGCACGACCTTGATGCCGATCTCCGAGCCGTCGGGTTCGCCGGCCGGATCGCTCGCGCCCTCCACGTTGCGCACGACGCGTATGATTTCGCCGACCGTGATGCGCCGGCGTTCCCGGGCCAGGCGGTAGCCGCCGCGCGGGCCACGTTGCCCGGACAAGATGCCCCGGTGCACGAGCTGTTGGAGCACCTGTTCGAGGTAGCGCCGCGGGATGCCCTGGCGGCGCGAGATCTCGGTGGAGCGCACCGGCGAGGGCCCGGCGTTGTAAGCGATGTCGACCACCGCCTCGATGGCGAACAGAAGCTTTCTCGACAGCCTCAGCATGGCCCGGCTACTCCGCCGCGCCCTTTGCCGCGCCGATGCGCGTGTCGCCCAGCCCCGTCGAGCCGAACCCCCCGGTGTCCCGCACGCTTTGCTCCAGGGCCTCGACCGGCCGCCAGACCGCCCGGCCGACGGCGGCCACGACCAGTTGGGCGATCCGGCAACCGCGGGTCACGACGAAGGGATCCTGGCCGAGGTTGATCAGGATGACCCCGACCTCGCCACGATAGTCGGCGTCGACCGTTCCCGGCGCGTTGAGGACCGTCACGCCGTGCTTGAGCGCGAGGCCGGAGCGCGGTCGGACCTGCGCCTCATAGCCGGCCGGCAGCGCGATGGCCAGGCCGCTCGGGACCAGCCGCCGTTCGCCGGGCTGCAGCACGACCTCGGCCTCGACCGCCGCCAGCAGGTCCATCCCTGCGCTCTCCGGCGTCGCATAGGCCGGCAAGTCCAGGTCCACGGCGTGCGGCAGGCGCCGGACGGCGACCTCGATCGATGTCATGCTCCGCCACCTCCGGGCGCCGCGTCCAGGGAGCCGGCGATCCGCCGGGCTAGACGTTCGGCGACTTCCTGCTTGGTCATACGCGGCCAGTCCTCGACCCCCGACCCGTCGATCAGGTGGATCAGATTGTCCGCGCCGCCGAAGGTTCCGGTGCCGGGCGAGACATCGTTGGCCAGGATCCAGTCGCAGCCCTTGGACTTCAGCTTTGCCTTGGCGTGCGCGACGACGTTCTCGGTCTCCGCCGCGAAGCCGACCACCAGGCGCGGCCTTTGGTTGCCGGCAGCCGACAGGCTCGCCAGGATGTCCGGATTGACCGCCAGCTCGATCTGCGGCGGCGCGCCGCCGTTCTTCTTGAGCTTCTGCCCGCTTTGCGTCTTGACCCGCCAGTCGGAGACCGCCGCGGCGCAGACCGCCACCTCGACCGGCAGCGCCGCCTGGCATGCGGCCAGCATCTCCTCGGCCGACTCGACGGCGACCACCTGGACGCCCGGCGGGTCGCCGAGGCGCGTCGGTCCGGAAACCAGCGTGGTCGCGGCCCCCAGGCGGGCGAGCGCCTGGGCGATCGCGTGGCCCTGCCGGCCGGAGGAGCGGTTGGCTAGGTAGCGCACCGGGTCGATCGCCTCGACCGTGGGGCCGCTGGTGACCAGCGCACGGCGCCCGCTGAGCGGCGCGTCGATCCCGAAGTACGCCTCGATGGCGGTCAGGATCTCGGCCGCCTCGGCCATGCGCCCAAGGCCGTACTCGCCGCAGGCCATTTCGCCCTCGTTGGGGCCGACAGTCATCACGCCGCGTTCGACCAGGAGCGCCATGTTCGCCTTGGTCGCCGCGTGTTCCCACATGCGCACGTTCATGGCCGGCGCCACCAGGACCGGCTTGTCGGTCGCGAGCAGCGCGGTCGAGGCCAGGTCGTCGGCTCGGCCGGTCGCCATCCTGGCCAGGAGGTCGGCGGTGGCCGGCGCCACCACCAGTAAGTCGGCATCGCGCGACAGCTGGATGTGACCCATCTCGGCCTCGTCGGTCAGCGAGAAGAGCTCGCCGTAGACCTTATCCTCGCTGAGCGCGGAAACCGACAGCGGCGTGACGAACTGGGCGCCGGCCTTGGTCACGATGCAGCGCACCGCGGCGCCCCTCTCGCGCAGCCGGCGGATCAGCTCGAGGCATTTGTAGGCCGCGATGCCGCCCGAGATGATGAGGAGTATGCGTTTTCCCGCCAACATAGGTAAAATACGCGATTTCACGTTCCCACACCGTAGATAACCTAAGACGGTGGCCTTGCCGTGGCAAGCGCTGCGCGTCGGTCACGGTATTACAGGACGGCGGCGACGGCCACGGCGAGCGCCGCCAGGGCGATCCAAAGCGCCCAACGTGAAACGCCGTCGCCGTTGCGCTCCGTGCCGAAGGCCTTGATCGTCTCCGGGTGCAGCTTGATGCCGGCCGTTGCCAGGTCGGCGGCGGCCCGCTCCAGGTCGGCCAGCGTCCCCGGCAGGCGCTCGAGCGTGCGTGCGAGGTCCTGGGTCGCGTCGCGCAGACGGGCCTCCGGGCCGCGGTTCTCGCGCATCCAATCTTCGATCAGCGGTTGGGCGAGCAACCAGATGTTGAGCGTGGGGTCGAGCCGTCGGCTCACGCCCTCGGCCATCAGCATGTTCTTTTGCAGCAGCAGGAGCTGGGGCTGCACCGGCATGTTGAAGGATTCGGTGAGCTGCAGCAGCTGGGCCAGCAGGCGCGCGAAGGAGATGTCGTTGAGCGCCCGCCCGAAGATCGGCTCGCAGACCGAGCGCAGCGCCTGGGCGAAGGTGTCGAGCGCCTCGCCCGGCGGCAGGTAGCCAGCCTCGACGTGCACCTCGGCCAGGCGCCGGTAGTCGCGCGCCAGCGTGGCCAGCAGCATGTCGGCCAGATAGCAGCGCGTCCTGCGGTCGAGCCGGCCCATGATGCCGAAGTCCACGGCGACGATGTTGCCCTCGCGGTCGACCGACATGTTGCCGGGGTGCTGGTCGCCGTGAAAGAAGCCGTCGCGAAACACCTGCTTGAAGAAGATCGTCGCCGCCTTGGTGAGGACGTCCTCGAGGTCGTGGCCGGCGGCGAGCAGGGCGTCGCGGTCGTCGAGCGGAATGCCGGTGAGCTGGCCTGCGGTCAACACCCGGCGCGACGAGCGCTGCCAGTCGACCTGCGGCACCCAGTAGCTGGGATCGCCGGCGAAGTTCTCGGCCAGCTCGGAGGCCGCCGCCGCCTCCATGCGCAGGTCCATCTCGATCCGGACCGTGGCCTCGAAGACGCCGACCACCTCGACCGGCTTGAATCGACGCAGCTTGGGCTGGGCATGCTCGGCCAAGGCCGCCAGGGCGTAGAACAGCTCCAGGTCGCGGGCGAAGGCGCGCTCGATACCCGGCCGCAGTACCTTGACCGCGACGTCCTCGCTTGCCTGACCCTCGGTCGCCGGGGTTACCGCGAAGTGTACCTGGGCGATCGAGGCTGCGGAGACCGGCGTGTCGTCGAAGCTGGAGAAGAGCTCGTCGACCGGGCGTCCGAGCTCCGCTTCGATGGTGCGCCGCGCCTGCGCGCTGGGAAAGGGCGGCAGACGGTCCTGCAACTCCGAGAGGTCGGCGGCCAACTGCTCGCCCAGCAGGTCGGCCCGGGTCGACAGGAATTGGCCCAGCTTGATGAAGCTCGGACCGAGCTCGGTCAGCGCCCGGGCCACCTTCTGGCCCGGGCGGCCTTCGGCCCGGGAGCGCGAAACCAGGCGGGCCAGCCAGACCACGCCCGGTGCGATTCCGGCTTCCTCCAGGGGCGCCAGGGCGTCGTGGCGCGCCAGGCTGCGCGCGATCGCCAGCAGGCGCCAAGCCAGGCGCAGCGGGCGCAGCAGGCCCGGAGCCAATCCGGCGCGCTCCATCAAAGGCGCCAGGCCGAATGCAGGGCGGCCACGCCGCCGGTCAGGTTGCGGTAGCGCACTTGCTCGAGGCCGGCCGCCCACATCATCGCGGCCAACTCGTCCTGGGCCGGAAACCGGCGAATGCTCTCGACCAAATAGCGGTAAGCGTCGCGGTCGCCCGTAACCAGCTCGCCCATGGCCGGCAGCACGTTGAAGGAGTAGAGGTCGTAAAGCCGTGCCAAGACCGGCAGCACGACGCGACTGAACTCCAGGCAGAGAAAGCGGCCGCCGGGCCGGAGCACCCGGCGCGCCTCGGCGAGCGCCGGCTCGATCCGGGTCACGTTCCTCAGCCCGAAGGCGATGGTATAGGCGTCCGTGCAGTGGTCCGGCAGGGGCAGGGCTTCGGCGTTGCCACAGACCCAGTGGATGCCGCTCAGAACGCCCCGGTCGAGCGCCCGGTCGCGGCCGAGTGCCAGCATGTCGGGCGTCAGGTCGCAGACCACGACCGGCCCGCAGCGCTCCGGGCCGAGCCGCTCGATCACGCGCAGCGCGATGTCCCCGGTGCCGCCGGCCACGTCGAGCAAGGACAGCGCCGGGCGCGGGGCGAGCCAGTCGATCATGGCCGCCTTCCACAACCGGTGCACGCCGCCCGACATCAGGTCGTTCATGAGATCGTAGCGGTTGGAGACGCTCTCGAAGACGCCGCGCACACGGGGCGCCTTGTCCCTTTCCGCGATCTCCTCGAAGCCGAAATGCGTGGTGCCGGCCCGCTCCGGCCGGGCGGCGGAATCGTCGGGCGGCGGGGTGTCGCGGGAGGTCCTGGAGGTCATGCCCGGACCATAGCGCGCGCCCCCGGCTCGCGCTATACTGTCTCCCGCTTCTTTCCCGGATTTTTGCCCCGATATCCATGCCCGAGCTGCCCGAAGTCGAGACCGTTGTGCGCGGCCTGCGCCCCAAGCTGGAGGGGCGCGTGCTGGCCGAGGTCGATCAGCGCTGCGAGCGCTTGCGCTTTCCTTTGCCGGCCGACTTCGCCGCACGCCTGCGGGGGCGCCGGGTGCTGTCCATCGCCCGGCGCGCCAAGTACATTCTGGTGCATCTCGAGGGCGGCGAGGTGCTGCTCTGCCACCTCGGCATGTCCGGGCGCATGGTGCTGGCCAACGGCCCGGACCGGCCGCTCGAGCGGCACGATCACGTCGTCTTCACCACCGAGGCGGGCGACCAGATCCGGTTCAACGACGCGCGCCGCTTCGGTGTCATGGATCTGGTCGAGGAAGGGCGCCTATGGCAGCACAGCCTGCTCCGCGACCTGGGCCCCGAGCCGCTGGGCAACGCCTTCAACGGTCCGGCGCTGGCTGCCGCGCTCGACGGCAGGCGGACGCCGATCAAGGCGGCGCTGCTCGACCAGAGGGTGGTGGCCGGCCTCGGCAACATCTATGCCTGCGAGGCGCTCTACTTCGCCGGGCTGTCGCCCCGGCGCCTGGCCCGTACGGTGCGGGGCGGACGGGTCGAACGCCTGGTCGCGGCCATCCGCGATGTGCTGAACCGGGCGATCGCGGCCGGCGGATCGAGCCTGCGCGACTATGTGCAGGCGGATGGCGAGCTGGGCTACTTCCAGCACCACTGGGCGGTCTACGGCCATGCAGGGGAGGCCTGTCCGGACTGCGACTGCGATCCGGCCGAAAGTGGCGGCATCCGCCGGCTGGTCCAGTCGAACCGCTCGACTTTCTATTGTCCGAGGCGCCAGCGGTGAGGTAGGTAGAGCCGTATGCCGACCGGAAGACACCGCACATTCCTGTTCGCTGCCCTGATCGCCGCGCTGGCCCTGGCCGGTCCCGCCGCGCCGGGGCCGCGCGCCCAGGCCCAGGGCTACGTCGCCGAGGTCGAGGACCTGCCCTTGATGCCCGGCTTGGCCGAGGTCGAGGGCGCCGGCGTCGTATTCGACAAGCCGGACGGGCGCATCGTCGAGGCCTATGCCCAGGGCCGGGTTACGCGCGAGGCGGTGTTGGCCTTCTATCGTCAGGCGTTGCCGCAGCTCGGCTGGCGGGCGGCCGGCGGCGCGGCGTTCCGGCGCGAGGGCGAAACCCTGTCCCTGGATTTCCTGGACGGCGGCGGTGCGCTCGTCGTGCGCTTCACCCTGGTACCGCGATAGCGGCACGGGGTACATCAAATCGACATTTGGAGGACCGACGGCACATGACGTACGAGAACATCCTGGTTGAAACCCGCGACGGGGTCGGCGTGATCACGCTCGACCGGCCGCAGGCGCTCAACGCGCTCTGTGCCGCACTGATCGACGAGCTGGCTCAGGCGCTCGACGCCTTCGAGGCCGACGACGGCATCGGCTGCATCCTGCTGACCGGCTCGGACAAGGCCTTTGCCGCCGGCGCCGACATCAAGGAGATGCAGGATAAGACCTTCATGCAGGTCTACCTCCAGGACTTTATCACCAAGGGCTGGGAGCGCCTGGCCGAGACGCGCAAGCCGGTGATTGCCGCGGTGGCCGGTTACGCGCTGGGCGGCGGCTGCGAGATTGCCATGATGTGCGACATGATCATCGCCGCCGACAACGCCATGTTCGGCCAACCGGAGATCACGCTCGGAACCATACCGGGCTCGGGCGGTACCCAGCGGCTGACCCGTTCCGTCGGCAAGGCCAAGGCCATGGACCTCTGTCTCACCGGGCGCATGATGGATGCCGAGGAGGCCGAACGCGCCGGACTGGTCGCGCGGGTCGTACCGGCGGCCAAGCTGATGGACGAGGCCATGAAGGCGGCTGCCAAGGTGGCCTCGCTGTCGCGGCCGGCGGTCTTGATGGCCAAGGAAGCGGTCAACCGGGCCTACGAAACGACCCTGGCCGAGGGCATCAGGTTCGAGCGCCGGATGTTCCACGCTTCTTTCGCAATGGAAGACCGCAAGGAGGGCATGGAGGCCTTTGTCGAGAAGCGCAAGCCGGCGTGGAAGAATCGCTGAAAAGAGGCCGGTTCCGGGGCCGCCGGGCGGTGCGTTCGCACCGCTTGACGGCACCCCGCCCCGGGGCTATAACCCCGGCCTTCCGTATGACAATTCTCATAGAGCAGGTCGACAAACATGGCGCACCATAAATCCGCTAAAAAGCGGATCCGGCGGAATGAACGCCGCGCCGAGATCAACCGGTCGAGGATCAGCCGGATCCGCACCTTCGTGAAGAAGGTCGAAGTGGCGATCTCGGGCGGCGACAAGACGGCGGCCGAGACCGCGTTGCGCGCGGCGCAGCCTGAGATGCACCGTGGCGTCTCCAAGGGCGTGCTCCACCGCAACACCGTTGGTCGGAAACTCTCGCGCCTTTCCGCCCGGATCAAGGCGATCGGCTGATCGGCCTTCGTGCCGCCGCCTCGCTGCCGCAATATCGTTACGCATCGCGCTCCGGTCGGGGCGCGATTTTGCGTGGGCCGGTCGCGCGGTGCCGCCGCCGCGCCTGGCGGGCCGAAAAACCCGAGAAAAATTCTGCGTTCCCCTTTCGGACCCATTGCCAAGGGAGGCCCCGAAAGGTACATTAACCACGTCGGCGCGCGGGGCAGATGACAAGTAAAGCCCTATATACAAAAAGAAAACCAGAAGAAAACCCCCCATTCGGACGCACGGCAACTTAATCGTCATTTAATGTTCGTCTGGAGGCAAACAGGAGGGTAGCAACTTCCATTATAATTTGCTATGCTAATTTCGAAGTGTTCGATCCGGGGGGCGCTCGAATACTTTAAGCCGTCGAAGACGGGGTCCTTGTTTTAGAGAGGTTGCGTTCCGTGAGCCATGCCTGTAATTGCGCAGTGTCCGAAAGGGTTTGTCGGGGCGCGGACAGGGGGCAAGCAGTTCGTACGACATCGTGTCGCTTGCGCGCAGCGATCTTTTCCGGCGTCCGTATCTGCCGTTTCTGGTGAGAGTTTAAGGGCATGCAAATCGGGCATCTCGATTCCTACACGAGCGAACAGTGGGCGCGGGTACGCGGTCGGTTGCGGACCGAAGTCGGCGAAGCTGCCTTCCGCAGCTGGCTGAAGCCGCTCACCTTGGTGGGCGCCAAGGATGGCGTCGTTCGCATGGCGGTGCCGACGCGCTTCATGCGCGACTGGGTGCGCAGCAATTACGCGGAGCGAATCTTCGCTCTTTGGGGCGACGAGAACGACGTGGTCAGCAAGGTCGAGATCGTGGTTCAGCCGCCGATCCGGCCCGATCCGAAGCCGGGATCGGACGGCGAGGCCTGTGTCGAGGCCGGCCCGCGCGCCAGGAGGGTCGCCAGGGCCCCGTCCAAATCCGGCGACGACGGCTTGTACGACGGCAAGGCCTCGGATGGGCGGCGCGAAATCAGCGCGCCACTCGATCCAAGGTTCACCTTCGAGAATTTCGTTGTCGGCAAGCCGAACGAGCTGGCCTACGCCGCGGCCAGACGGATCGCGGAGGCCAAGACCGTGCCCTTCAATCCGCTGTTCCTCTACGGCGGGGTCGGGCTCGGCAAGACCCATCTCATGCACGCGATCGCCTGGAACATCAGGAAGCGCACGCCCGAGCGCCGGATCATCTACCTTTCGGCCGAGAAGTTCATGTACCAGTTCGTCCGGGCGCTTAGAACCAAGGACACCATGGCCTTCAAGGAGCAGTTCCGCTCGGTCGATGTGCTGATGATCGACGACGTGCAGTTCATCGGCGGGCGGGAGGCGACCCAGGAAGAGTTCTTCCACACCTTCAATGCCCTGGTCGACCAGAACCGCCAAGTGGTCATTTCGGCCGACAAGAGCCCGACGGACCTCGAGGGGGTCGAGGAGCGCATGCGTTCGCGCCTCGGCTGGGGTCTTGTTGCGGACATACACCCCACCACCTACGAGTTGCGCCTCGGCATCCTGCAGGCCAAGGCGGAACAGATGGCCGCCGAAATTCCCGGCAAAGTCCTTGAGTTTCTGGCCCACAAGATCACGTCCAACGTGCGCGAGCTGGAGGGTGCGCTCAACCGCATCGTGGCTCACGGCACCCTGGTCGGCCGTTCGATCACCCTCGAGACGACCCAGGAGGTGCTGCACGATCTGCTGCGCGCCAACGACCGGCGGGTCACCATCGAGGAGATCCAAAAGCGCGTCGCCGAGCACTACAACGTGCGCGTCGCCGACATGCATTCGGCCCGGCGCGCGCGCGCCGTGGCCCGGCCGCGTCAGGTGGCGATGTACCTCTCCAAGCAGTTGACCACGCGGTCCCTGCCCGAGATCGGACGGAAGTTCGGCGGCCGCGACCACACGACCGTGATGCACGCGGTGCGCAGGATCGAGGAGCTAAAGGCGACCGACAACGGGTTTGCCGAGGACGTCGAGCTACTGCGCCGCATGCTTGAGGGTTGAACCGCGGCGGTCCGCCGGCCGAAGGCCCCTAAAAGGGGCCCATAAGGCGGCCTTGAACGGTCGCGCGGGGCGGCTTTAAAGCTTACCTTCCGCGGGGACGGCTGCTATACTGCGCAACCGTGTCGCGGAGCCTCGATTCGCGTGATTCTCCTGGCGGTGCGGTGGTTGTCGAATGGCCCGATTCACGGGCGCTTTTCGGCCGTAAATCGGTCGGTTGTCGATGGACTGCACATACCCGAAATTAGCCCCAGAGAATCATGAAGCTGACGATTGAACGCGCGGCGCTCCTCAAGTCACTGGCCCACGTGCAGAGCGTTGTGGAACGCCGCAACACCATACCGATCCTGGCCAACGTTCTGGTCGAGGCGGGTGACGGTCGGCTCGAGCTGACCGCGACCGACATGGACCTCACCATCGTCGAGCAGGCGACTGCCGAGGTGGCTGCGCCGGGCGCGACGACAGCACCGGCGCACACGCTTTACGATATCGTGCGCAAGCTGCCCGACGGCGCCCAGGTCCAGCTTGCGGCGAGCGGCGAAGCCGGTCAGTTGAAGCTGAGCTCCGGCCGTTCGACCTTCACGCTGGCTACGTTGCCGAAGGAGGATTTTCCGACGTCCGGCGCGGAGGACTTGCCGCAGAGCTTTGCCTTGGCGGCCGGCGAGATCAAGAACCTGATCGATCGCACGCGCTTTGCGATTTCGACCGAGGAGACGCGCTATTACTTGAACGGCATCTATCTGCACGGCGCCGAGGACGGGGCGCCGCCGCTGCTGCGCGCCGTGGCGACCGACGGCCACAGGCTGGCCCGTTTCGAGATGCCGCTGCCGGAAGGGGCCCAGGGTATGCCGGGCGTCATCGTGCCGCGCAAGACCGTGGGCGAGTTGCGCAAGTTGATCGAGGAGAGCGACCAGGGCGTGCAGGTTTCGCTGTCGGATACCAAGGTTCGTTTCGCCTTCGATTCCACAGAGCTCACGTCCAAGCTGATCGACGGCACCTTCCCGGACTACGAGCGCGTCATCCCCGCGGGCAACGACAAGATCATGGGGGTCGATCGCCGAACCTTCTCCGCCGCCGTGGACCGGGTGTCGACTATTTCGACCGAGAAGAGCCGGGCGGTCAAGCTGTCGCTTGGCGACGGCAGCCTGACCTTGTCGGCGACCAGTCCGGAGAGCGGCAGCGCCGTCGAGGAGATCGAGGTCAACTATGGCGGCGAGCCGTTGGAAATCGGTTTCAACTCGCGCTACCTGCTGGACATCGCCCAACAGATCGAGGGCGACAAGGCCGAGTTTGCGTTGTCCGACGCGGCCTCGCCGACGATCGTGCGCGACGTCGAAGATGCGAGCGCGCTCTACGTGCTCATGCCCATGCGGGTATGAGTCAGCTTGAGTCGCCTGACGATTGGTGAACTGGACAAACTCAGCGAAACCGGATACCGCCGAGGCGGAGGCCAGCGTGGCCCCTGGGACCTCGGCCGCCGCGTTATGGCTTGCCCGCCTGACGTTGAGCGATTTCAGGTGCTATGCGCAGGTCTCCCTGGACGCCGAGCCGTGGCCCCTGGTCCTGACCGGCCCCAACGGCGCGGGCAAGACCAACCTGCTGGAAGCGGTTTCCTTTCTGTCACCGGGCCGGGGCCTGCGGCGGGCGCGACTGGGCGAGATCGACCGGCTGGCCCCGGGCGAGACCGCCGCCGGTCGGATTTGGGCGGTTTCGGCCCGCGTCATGGGCCCGCAGGGACCGTGCGATCTGGGGACCGGCCGCGGCCCGGTGCGCGAGACGGCCGGCCGGGACCGGCGGCTGGTCAAGGTCGACGGGTCCTTTGTTCGGGGCCAGCAGGCGTTGGGCGAAGTGTTCAATGTCGTATGGCTGACGCCACAGATGGACGGGCTGTTCCGCGACGCGGCCTCGGGCCGGCGGCGCTTCCTGGACCGGCTGGTCTATGGCTTCGACCCGGCCCACGCCGGGCGGGTTGCAGCCTACGAACAGGTGTTGCGCGAGCGTGCCAGGCTGCTCAGGACGGGCCGCGGCGACGCGGCTTGGCTGACCTCGCTGGAGGAGTCCGTGGCGCGCTACGGCGTGGCCGTAGCGGCGGCCCGGCGCGATCTGATGGCCCGGCTGGCCGGCGCCTGTGCTGCCGGTGTCGGACCCTTTCCCCGCGCCGAGTTGGGGTTGGTCGGCGAGGTCGAGAGCTGGCTTGGCGAGCTTTCGGCGCTGGAGAGCGAGGACAGGCTGCGCGAGCGCCTGGAAGCGGGCCGTGCCCAGGACGCCGAGAACGGAGGCGCGACCAGCGGTCCGCATCGCAGCGACTTGGCGGTACGGCACCTGGAGACCGGATTGGCCGCCGGGCTGTGTTCGACCGGAGAGCAGAAGGCGCTGCTCATTTCCATTGTGCTGGCGCATGCGCGTCTGCTGACCCTGGACCGCGGGGCGGCCCCGGTGCTGTTGCTCGACGAGGTGGTCGCGCACCTGGACGAGCAGCGCCGCGCGGCCCTGTTCGAAGAACTTCTGGCGCTGGGCGCACAGGCCTGGATGACCGGTACCGACGCCGCGCTATTCGACGACCTGCGCGGCGCAGCGCAGTTCTTCCTGGTGCGTGACTGCGCGGCGCAGCGCAGTTCTTCCTGGTGCGTGACGCCCGGATCACCCGGGCGACATGATTTGTGCCATGACCTTGAGTTGGATCGACCATGACGCAACGAGCTAGCGACAGCCAGGCTTCCGACAGCGGCCCGGCCGAGACCTACGGCGAAGAGTCGATCAAGGTGCTGCGCGGGCTGGACGCGGTGCGCAAACGCCCGGGCATGTACATCGGCGATACCGACGACGGCTCGGGCCTGCACCACATGGTCTACGAGGTCGTGGACAATTCCATCGACGAGACGCTGGCCGGCCATTGCGACCGGATCGAGGTTACGCTGAACGGCGACGGCTCGGTCACGGTGCTCGACAACGGCCGCGGCATACCGGTGGGCATCCACTCCGAGGAGGGGGTCTCGGCCGCCGAGGTGATCATGACCCACCTGCACGCCGGCGGGAAATTCGATCAGAATTCCTACAAGGTCTCCGGCGGCCTGCACGGGGTCGGCGTTTCGGTGGTCAACGCGCTGTCCGAAACGCTGGAGCTGCGTATCTGGCGCAAGGGCAAGGAACACTTCATGCGGTTCCTTGACGGCGAGCCCGAGGCGCCCCTGGTGGTCGCCGGCGAGGCAGGTGAGGTCACCGGCACCGAGATCACGTTCAAGCCCTCGCCGCGGACCTTTTCCAAGACCGAGTTCGAGTTCGACACCCTGGAGCACCGGCTGCGCGAGTTGGCGTTCCTCAACTCGGGTGTCTTCCTGACCTTGATCGATGCCCGCAAAGCCGAGCCCACGGCCGTCGAGATGCACTACGAGGGCGGGTTGGAAGCCTTCGTGCGTTTTCTCGACCGCACGAAGACGCCGCTCATCGATCCGCCGGTTCTGCTCACGGCCGAGCGCGAGGGACTCACGGTGGAAGCGGCTCTGCAGTGGACCGACAGTTACCACGAGACGGTGCTCTGTTTCACGAACAACATCCCGCAACGCGACGGCGGCACGCATCTGGCCGGATTCCGCAGTGCGCTGACCCGCCAAATCAACACCTATGCGACCGCCTTGGGCCTGACCAAGAAGGAGAAGGTCACGCTGACCGGCGACGATGCGCGGGAGGGGCTGACCTGCGTGCTCTCGGTCAAGGTGCCGGACCCGAAGTTTTCGAGCCAGACCAAGGATAAACTGGTGTCCTCGGAGGTTCGGCCAATCGTCGAAAGCGTCGTGAACGATCGGCTCGGCCAATACTTCGAGGAGCACCCGGGCGAGGCCAAGCGGATCGTCGCCAAGGTGGTCGAGGCCGCCGCCGCCCGCGAGGCGGCGCGTAAGGCGCGCGAACTGACCCGCCGCAAGGGTGTGCTCGATGTGGCTTCGCTGCCGGGCAAGCTGGCCGATTGCCAGGAACGCGACCCGGCGCTCTCGGAACTCTTCCTGGTCGAGGGCGATTCGGCAGGCGGCTCGGCCAAGCAGGGCCGAGATCGCCGCTTTCAGGCGATCCTGCCCCTGAAGGGCAAGATCCTGAACGTCGAGCGGGCGCGCTTCGACAAGATGCTGTCCTCGGCCGAGATCGGCACGCTGATCACGGCGCTCGGCACCGGCATCGGCCCGGACGAGTTCAACATCGACAAGCTGCGCTACCACAAGGTCATCATCATGACCGACGCGGACGTGGACGGCAGCCACATCCGGACCCTACTGCTGACTTTCTTCTTCCGCCAGATGCCGCAGATCGTCGGGCGCGGCCACCTCTACATCGCGCAACCGCCGTTGTATTGGGCCAAGAAGGGCGAGTCTCTGCGCTACCTGAAGGACGACCGGGAGCTGGAAACCCACCTGATCGACGGCGGGGTGAGGGACAGCGTGCTGGCGTTTCCGGACGGCCCGGAAATTGCCGGCAACGATCTGCGCGGTCTCGTGGAGAAAGCGGCGCGCGCCAAGCATCTAATGGAACCGCTGGTCCGCAAGGTCGGCAACGCCGATGTAGTCGAGCAGGCGGCGATCGCCGGTGCCCTCAATCCCGACATCATTCCCGACGCCGAGCGCGCGGCCGAGGCGGCCGCCTATATCGCCAGGCGGCTGGATGCGCTGACACCGGAGACCGCCGGCGCGTGGCAGGGCGCGGCCGCGGCCGACGATGGCCTGGCTTTCCAGCGCAGCCTGCGCGGGGTGACCGAGCGGCGCTTGATCGACGGGCCGCTGATCCGGTCGACCGAGGCCCGGCATCTGGACGCCATGGCGGAGGAGCTGCAGGAAAGCTACATGACTCACGCGACCTTGCTTCACAAGGAGCAGAAATTCCGCATTACCGGACCCTCGGCGCTCAGCGACGCGATCTTCGAGTTGGGCCGCAAAGGCACTACGATCGGCCGCTACAAGGGTCTGGGCGAGATGAATCCGGACCAGCTCTGGGAGACCACCCTCGACCCCGACGCCCGCGCGCTGCTCAAGGTCGAGATCAAGCACGCGGACGAGGCTGACGACATCTTTTCCACCCTGATGGGCGACGTGGTCGAGCCGCGCCGCGATTTCATCCAGACCCATGCCCTCGAGGTGGCGAACCTGGACGTTTAGGTTCGGGGTCGGCGGCCGGCCAGCCGCGCGAAGTTCTCACCATCGGCGATCCAGATCCTCAGGTCGTCGAGCGAGGCCGACATGCTTCGGTAGAAGCCCTCGGCCGCTTCGTTGCCGTCGACCATGCACCACCAGACGAAGCGGCCGCCCGCCGCCTGGGTCGCCTGGCAGACCCGGGCGAGAAGCGCTCGGCCCAGGCCGCTGCGCCGGAAGGCCGGCCGCAGGTAGAGATCGTGGATGAAGGTGCCGCGGCCGCCGGCCTCGGCATCGTAGCTGTCGTGAAACAGGGCATAGCCGGCCGGCGCGCCGTCGACCTCAGCGATCAGGCAGGAGAACGCCGCTTCGGGGCCGAAGCCGTCGCGCCGGAAATCGGCCTCGGAGAAGCTCCGCGGCGGTTTTCCCTGGTCCGCGCTGAGCTCCGCCGCCATGGCAACCACGGCGGCGGCGTCTCGCGGCTCGGCCGGTCGAATCTTGACGCTCATGGGCGCATTAACTAAGCCAAGGCCCGGCCCCGGCGCAACCGCTCAGAATTCGCCGAGGCCGCCGGGAAACATGGCAAGCGGGCGTCAGACCGCCTAAATAGAGTTGCATGCTGCGCCGCAATCGAAAAGCCAAGATCCGCTGGAAATCGACCTCCGCCAGGCCCCTCGAGAAGCGGGGCTGGCTCTGGCGCTTGGCGAACTGGAGCCTAGTCGCGGCGATCTGGGGCGGGGTGGCCCTGGCGCTCGCCGTGGGCTGGTACGCCTACGATCTGCCCGAAGTCACCAGCATTGCCAAGACCGGCCGGCAGCCCAGCATCACGATGATCGCCGCCGACGGCAGCCAGATCGCCGCGGTCGGTGACGTGCACGGCAAGACGATCGGCCTGCACGAGGTGCCGCCGGCCCTGAGGCAGGCGCTGATCGCCGTCGAGGACCGGCGGTTCTACGAGCACCTCGGGGTCGACCCGAGAGGCCTGGCCCGGGCGATGCTGGCCAACCTGCGCGCCGGACGGATCGTTCAGGGCGGCTCCACGATCACCCAGCAGCTCGCCAAGAACCTGTTCCTGAACCCCGACCGCACGATCCGGCGCAAGGTCCAGGAGCTGCTGCTCGCCTTCTGGCTCGAGCGCAAGTTCACCAAGGACCAGATCCTGACCCTCTACCTGAACCGGGTCTATTTCGGGGCCGGCAACTACGGCGTCGACGCCGCCGCGCGGCGCTATTTCAGCAAGCCCGTCCAGGACCTGAGCCTCTACGAGTCGGCGCTGCTCGCCGGGCTGCTCAAGGCCCCCTCGCGCTACAATCCGGCGCGCAATTCCGGCGGCGCAGATCTGCGCACGCAGCTGGTGCTGGGCGCCATGGTGGACGCGGGCTTCATTTCGACCGCCGAGGCCGAGGCGGCGCTGAAGGAGAAGAGCAGCAGCCGAGTGCTCGCCATCGGGCAGGCACGCTACTTTACCGACTGGGTGCTCAACCAAGTGACCGGCTACGTGGGCCAGACCGCCCGGGACCTGGTCATCGTGACCACGCTCGATCCCCGCCTGCAGCAGATCGCGGAGAAGGAGCTGGTCGGTTTGCTCGACGGTCCCGGAAGCGAGCTCGGGGCGGGCCAGGCCGCCTTCGTGGCCCTCACCCCCGGCGGGGCCGTGCGCGCCATGGTCGGCGGTCGCGATTACGGCGAAAGCCAGTTCAACCGGGCGGTCCAGGCGTTACGCCAGCCGGGCTCCGCCTTCAAGGCCTTCACCTACCTGGCGGCTTTCGAGAAGGGCCTGGACCCGAAGGACCGCTTGGTCGATTCGCCGGTCGAGGTCGATGGATGGGCGCCCAGGAACTACAACGACCGCTATTACGGCGAGGTCACGCTGCGCGAGGCTTTCGCCCGCTCGCTCAACTCGGTCGCCGTGAAAGTGCTGCAGAAGGTCGGGCCCGAGACGGTTGCGGCCACCGCCCGACGCCTCGGCATCACTTCGGAACTCGAGGCCACGCCCAGCATTGCCCTCGGCACGTCCGAGGTGACGCTCCTGGAGCTGACCGCGGCTTACGCCGTATTTGCCAATCGGGGCTCGGGCGTCTGGCCCCATGCGATCTCGGAAATCCGCGAGGCCTCCGGCCGCGTCCTCTACCGGCGATCCGGCGACGGTCCCGGCCAAGTGGTCGCGCCCGAGGCGGTCGACCAGATGGCCGATCTCATGAGCGCGACGGTCGAATGGGGCAGCGGCAAGGCCGCCCGGCAGAAGAGGCCCGCGGCCGGCAAGACCGGAACCAGCCAGGAATTCCGCGATGCCTGGTTCGTCGGCTATACTGCCGACCTGGTGGCCGGTGCCTGGTTCGGCAACGACGACGAGACGCCGATGAACAACGTGACCGGCGGCAACCTCCCGGCGCGGCTGTGGGGCCGGGTCATGGCCCGGGGCTTGGCGGGCGTGCCGGCCAGCCCGCTGCCCGGCGGCGACGTGGTGGTCGCCGAGAACGAAGGCGGCCTCATCTCCCGCATTCTGCGCCGCCTGGGCGGCGGCACGGAGACGCAAGGAACCCGGCCCTGGGACAGGCGCAACCGCGTCGACGATCGCTAGGCCCTAGACGCCGCGCACCGCTTGCCCATCCCGGCGGACCAGCAGAAGGTAGGAGGCCAGGGCCCCCGCCGCGACGGCCGCGGTCGCACCGAACATGCCGCGCGCCGTGCCGTCGTGCAGGTGACCTACGGCGATGCCGACGCAGGCGGCCAGGCCCATTTGCACCACGCCCAGGAAGGCGGAGGCCGTGCCCGCCATAGTCGGGTAGGGGCCGATCGCACCGGCAATGGCGTTGGGCAGCATCAGGCCCGCGCCGATCAGGTACAGGAAGGTCGGGGCCACGACCGCGGCGACCCCGAGCACGCCGGACAGCGCCAGGCCCAGCGCCACGATGCCGCCGGCAAGCCCGACCAGGGTGCCGGTCAGGATTAGGCGGTCCAGGCCCACGGCCAGCGACAGGCGGCCCGAGGCGAAGGTGCCGATCATGTAGCCGACCACGACCGCGCCGAAGCACAGGCCGTAGCGGTCGGGAGACAGCCCGAGCACATCGATCAGCACGAAGGACGACCCGGAGATGAAGGCGAAGATGCCGCCGTAGGCGAAGGCGCCGACCAGGACGTAGCCGAGGTAGGCCGGGTCCCTCGCCAGGGTCAGGTAGTTGCGCAGCATCTGTGCCCCGCGGGCCGCGGCGGCATCGCGCGACGGGTTGGTCTCCGGCAGCAGCAGGAAAACGGCCAGAAGGCAGCCTGCGCCGAAGCCGGCGAGCACCAGGAAGTTGGCGCGCCAGCCGAACCAGACCTGAAGGTATCCGCCGAGAATCGGCCCCAGCGCGGGCGCGAGCGCCATCGCCATGCTCATGTAAGAGAGCGCCTTGGCCGCCCGCTCGCGGCCGTAGACGTCGCGCACCACGGCCCGGCCGAGAACGACCCCGGCGCAGGCGCCCAGGGCCTGGAGAAACCGCGCGGCAATCAGGAAGCCGATATCGGGCGCCGCCATGCAGGCGAGGCTGGCGCCGACGTAAAGCCCGAGGCCCGCGATCAAGACCGGGCGCCGGCCGTAACGGTCGGACAACGGCCCATAGACCACCTGGCTGGCGGCGAATCCCGCCAGGAAGACCGACAGGGTCAGCTGGACCTCGGCGGTGTCGCTCGCGAAGGCTCGGGCGATCGCCGGCAGGGACGGCAGGTAGAGGTCGGTCGAGATGGCGCCGAAGGCGACCAGCGCGGTCAGCAGGAGGGCGACGGCCAGATTATCGGGACGCACGATGGACCCCTGCCGCTGTTGGAAAGTGGCCCTTTACGTCCGGCCGCGAAGACCGGTTATAGTCGGGCCGGAGAACGGCGCCAAGGAGCCATACCAATGGTCGCTGATAATGACTCATTTCATGGGAGCGGATCGGGTCGCCCGGGTAGGCGCGGTGCGCAGCGCGATGCGTGCATCGGGCAAGCGCCGCAACGCCCCCGCGCAGCGCGCGCCTTGCTGGCGGCCAAAATCGCCTCGGTGAAATGCGTCATTATCAGCGACCATTGGTATCAGCCATGAAAAAGCGGTCCGGCGAGCCCTTCATGCCCGCCCCCGACTACGGGCGTTCGTTGCGCGGATTCGGCGTCAACCTGTTGGTCAGCGATGTCGCCCGCGCCGTCGCCTTCCAGACCGAGGTCCTGGGGGTCGAGCTGGTCTATCAGGACCCGGATTTCGCCGTGCTCGCCCACGGCGGGGCCCAGTGGATGCTGCACGCCGACCATAGCTATAGCGGCCATCCGCTGCTGGCGCTGACCGGCGACGGCGCGATCCGCGGCGCGGGGGCGGAACTCAGGCTCTACGGCATCGACCCGGACGCCGCCGAGGCCCGGGCGCGGGCCCGGGGCGATCCGGTGCTGGCCGCCTCGGCGGACAAGCCGCACGGCCTGCGCGAATGCTTCCTGGCCGATCCGGACGGCTACGTCTGGGTGCCGGGCACCGGGATCTCAGAATAGTCTTCAGCCGTAGCGCAGCAGGGCACCGCCGTTCTCGCGGAGCCAGCGCCGGGACCCGGCGACCTCGGCGGTCAGGGTGGCGGCCAGGGCCCAGAATTGCGGCCCGTGGTTCAGGTGGACCAGATGCGCCACTTCATGCGCCACCACGTAGTCGAGCACCGCTTCCGGGGCCAGGATCAGGCGCCAGGAGAAGTTGAGCTCGCCGTCGCTCGAGCAGCTGCCCCAGCGGCTGCGGGTGTCGCGGATGCTGATCCGGGACACTTGGCGTCCGATGCCGGCCGCTTTGTCGCGGGCGCGCCCGGAAAGCTCGCGCCGCGCCTCGCCCTTGAGGAAGTCGGTGGCCCGCCGCGCCAGGTGCTCGGCGAAGCCGGAGACCCAGATCGTCCCGGCCTCCCGCCACACGCCGCGGCGCGCGTCCGGGGCGTGCCGGATCACATGGGCATCGCCGAGATAGGGGACCTGCGCCCCGGCGGTAAAGGTCACGCGGGGCGGCAAGGTTTCGAGCTGGGCCAGGATCCAGTCCGAACGGCTGCGGGCAAAATCCAGACCCTCGGCCAGCGCCACGCCGCGGGGCAGCGCCAGGTGCACCCCGCCGCTCGCCTGGTCGAGCCGCAGCGTCAGGTGCCGGGCACGCGGGCTACGGCGCACGGTCAGCGGCAGGTCCAAGCCCTCCAGCTTCAATATGTTGAGGTTCGAACGCTCCCTTACCATGCATGTTGTATAGCTTGGGGGAGAAATCCGGACAAGACCGGAGCGTCAACTACTTGTTGGCGCGGCCGGCCTCCGTGGCGATCAGGGTCTCCTTGCGCCGGACGCCCCAGCGGTAGCCGCCGAGCGCGCCGTCCTGGCGCAGCACCCGATGGCAGGGCACGATCAGCGGCACCGGGTTGGTGGCGCAGGCCCGAGCCACCGCGCGCTGTCCCCGGGGCAGGCCGAGCCGTTTCGCGATCTCGGAATAGCTGCGGGTCTCGCCGTAGGGGATCGCGATCAGCTCCTGCCAGACCCGGCGTTGGAATGCGGTTGCCCGGACGTCGAGCGGTAGGTCGAGGTGCGGCGTCTCGCCCGCCAGATAGGCGACCAGAAGCTCCAGCGCTGGGCCGATGGTCACGCTGTCGCGGACGACCGACCGGGCGGCCGGAAACTCGGCCTGGAGGGCCCGGACCAGCGGCTCCTCCCGCTCGCCCAGGCACACGAAGCATACGCCTTGCGCCGTGGCGGCGACCAGAAGCCGGCCGAGCGGGGCGGCGACGACGTCGTAGACGATCTCCGCCCCCTTGCCGCCCTTGGCGTAGGAGGCCGGCGTCATGCCGAGCTGCCGGCGGGCACCTTCGTAGACCCGGCTGGACGAGCCGTAGCCGGCCTCGTAGGTCGCGCCGGCGATGGACTCGCCGCGCTTCAGCCCGGCGCGGAAGCGCGCCGCCCGCCTGGCGTCGCCATAGTCGCGCGGGCTGACCCCGGTGGCCTTCTTGAACAGGCGCTGCAGGTGCCAGGGGCTGACCTCCAGGTGGCCGGCCAGCTCGGCCAGGGTCACCGGCTCGCCGTCCTGCCCGTCGATGTAGGCACAGGCCCGGCGGACCAGGTCCACGTGGTGTGCGGGGGCCGTGTTCCTGGCTGCCATGGCGCTCTCCGGGGTCATCGTCGCGTTCCTCCATCTCATTGTGACCGGTATTCATGTAGCGGGGAAGGCGCGATCCCTCTATCCGAAGCTTGCGCGCCGGACGTGAAAGGTCGAATTCGGTCGGGTCGGTATGGCTTGGGGTGACAGGGCCTGTCATAAGGGCTTAACATTCCCGCAACGAAGCGAGCGTGGTCGACCCCTATGGTGGGGGCCGGGGCAGGTAACGCCCGTTGCCAAAGAGGGAGGAGTCCAATGACACAAAGAAGCAGTTTAGTCGCCGCCGCCGTGGCGCTGGCCATCGCGGGCGGAGCCGGCACGGCCTCCGCGCAGACCGAGATCCAGTGGTGGCACGCCATGGGCGGTGCGCTCGGTGAGCGCGTCGTAGAAATCGCCGACAATTTCAACCGGTCGCAATCCGAGTACAAGCTGGTGCCGGTGAACAAGGGCAATTACACGGAAACCGTGACCGCGGGCATCGCCGCGTTCCGGGCCGGCAAGCCGCCCCACATCCTGCAGGTCTTCGAGGTCGGTACAGCGACCATGATGGGGGCCAAGGGGGCGATCAAGCCGGTCTACGAATTGATGGCCGAGACCGGCGCGCCTTTCGATCCCAGCGACTACCTGGGAGCGGTGACCGGCTATTACACGACGACGGACGGCAAGATGCTGTCGATGCCGTTCAATTCCTCGACGCCGGTGCTGTTCTACAACAAAGAGGCCTTCCAGAAGGCCGGGCTCGACCCCAACAAGCCGCCCAAGACCTGGCCCGAGGTGGGCGACTATGCGCGCAAGCTGGTCGCCGCGGGCTATCCGTGCGGTTTCAGCACGGCTTGGCAGTCCTGGGTCCATCTCGAGAACTTCAGCGCCTGGCACAATGTGCCCGTCGGCACCAAGGAGAACGGCTTCGCGGGCCTGGACACCGAGTTCAAGTTCAACAGCCCCCTGCACGTCAAGCACATCCAGCAGATGGCCGACTGGCAGAAAGAGAAGATCTTCGTCTATGGCGGCCGCCGGAACCTGGGGAACGCCAAGTTCGCCAGCGGCGAGTGCGCCATGTACACCGAATCCTCGGCCGGCTATGGCGGGTTCAAGAAGAACGCCAAGTTCGAGTTCGGTACCGCCAATCTGCCCTATTGGCCCGACGTCCCGGGCGCGCCGCAAAACACCATCATCGGCGGTGCCAGCCTCTGGGTCATGGGCGGTCACTCCAAGGAGGAGTACGAGGGCGTGGCCAAGTTCTTCTCGTTCCTGTCGCTGCCGATGGTGCAGGCCTACTGGCACCAGAACACGGGCTATGTGCCGATCACCTCGGCGGCTTTCGAGCTGACCAAGAAGCTCGGCTACTACGACGCCAACCCCGGACGCGATATTCCGATCCACCAGATGGGCGACAAGGCGCCGACGGCGAACTCGAAAGGGCTGCGGTTCGGAAGCTTCGTCCAGGTCCGCGAGATCATATACGAGGAGCTGGAGGCGATCTGGGCCGGTCAGAAGACAGCACAGCAAGGGCTCGACGACGCCGTCCAGCGCGGTAACGCCCTCCTGCGGAAGTTCGAGAAGGCCAGCAGGTAGGACCCGTCCTTGTCCGGCTCGGGGAGTATCCGCCGTCCTGGCGGGTGCTCCCCGCCCGGCGTGCTGGGTCTCCACCTGGTCCTGAGCGATGGAAAAACGCGTCGTCTTCCGCAACCGAGTGCTGCCCTACATCCTGGTGGCGCCGCAGATCGCGGTCACACTGGTCTTCTTCATCTGGCCGGCGTCACAGGCGCTCTATCAGTCGGTTTTGATCGAGGACCCCTTCGGGCTCAGCAGCGAGTTCGTGTGGGGCGAGAATTTCGTCGAACTGTTCGGCGACCCTTGGTATCTGCAGTCGATCCAGGTAACGGCCGTGTTCAGCGTCAGCGTGGCCCTGCTCGCGCTGACCACCGCGCTCTATCTCGCCGTCCAGGCCGACCGCGTGATCCGTGGAGCAATGGCCTACAAGACGCTGCTGGTCTGGCCCTATGCCGTGGCACCGGCGGTGGCCGGGGTGTTGTGGCTGTTCCTGTTCAATCCGACGCTGGGTATCGTCGCCTATGCCCTGCGCAAGCTCGGTTATGATTGGAACCACCTGCTAGATGGTAGACAGGCGATGTATCTGGTGGTGATCGCCGCCGCCTGGAAGCAGATCTCATACAACTTCCTGTTCTTTCTCGCCGGCATGCAGGCGATTCCGCGCTCCCTGATCGAAGCGGCGGCCATAGACGGCGCGGGGCCGGCGCGCCGCTTCTGGACAATCGTCTTCCCGCTGCTCACTCCGACCACGTTCTTCCTCGTGGTGATCAACGTCGTCTACGCCTTCTTCGACACCTTCGGCATCATTCACCAGGTCACCGAGGGCGGGCCCGCCGGGGCCACCAACATCCTCGTCTACAAGGTGTTCCGCGACGGCTTCATCGGCCTCGATCTCGGCGGCTCGGCGGCGCAGTCGGTGGTGCTGATGGCGATCGTGATCGGGCTGACGGTCATCCAATTCCGCTATATCGAGCGAAAGGTCCACTACTGATGGTCGGGACGCGCCGTTGGTTGGTCGTTCTCACCCACGCCGTGCTGGTCCTGGGCGTGGTCGTCGTCGCCTTTCCGATATACGTCACCTTCGTGGCCTCGAGCCACACGCTGTCCGACCTGCTGCAGAGCCCCATGCCGTTGCTGCCCGGGGCCGAGCTGGTCGGGAACTATGTCCACGCGCTGTTTACCGGGGCCAGGGCCGTGGGGGTGCCGGTCGGCCAGATGATGCTCAACAGCCTGGTTATGGGCCTCGGCATCGCGATCGGCAAGATCGCCATTTCCATGCTGGCGGCCTTCGCGATCGTGTATTTCCGGTTCCCGCTGCGCATGCTCTTCTTCTGGATGATCTTCATCACGCTGATGCTGCCCGTCGAGGTGCGCATCCTGCCGACCTACAAGGTCGTTTCCGACCTGGGGATGCTCGACACCTATGCCGGGCTGACCATTCCGCTGATCGCCTCGGCGACGGCGACCTTCCTGTTTCGCCAGTTCTTCATGACCGTCCCGGACGAGCTGGCCGAGGCGGCGCGCGTCGACGGGGCCGGCCCCTTGCGGTTCTTCTGGGACATCCTGCTGCCGCTGTCGCGCACCAACATGGCGGCGCTCTTCGTCATCCTGTTCATCTACGGCTGGAACCAGTACCTCTGGCCGCTGCTGATCACCACGGACGAGAGCATGTACACGATCCTGATCGGCATCAACCGCATGCTCTCGGTCGGCGACGAGCAGGCGGAGTGGCAGATCATCATGGCGACCACCATGCTGGCCATGCTGCCCCCGGTGCTCGTGGTCATCTTCATGCAGCGGCTCTTCGTCAAAGGGCTGGTCGAAACAGAGAAGTAGCGGACGCGGGGAAGGAGCACATGGCAGAAGTCGGCCTTCGCGACGTCGAGAAGACTTACGGCGAGAACAAGGTCATCCACGGCGTGACCTGCACCATCGCCGACGGCGAGTTCCTGGTCGTCGTCGGGCCCAGCGGCTGCGGCAAGTCGACGCTGCTCAGGATGGTCGCCGGGCTCGAGGCGATCACCTCCGGCGACATCTCGATCGGCGGGCGGGTGGTCAACGA
>CAMYKD010000004.1:67085-69956 GCA_947258885.1 uncultured Kiloniellales bacterium
TGGAGCTGGGCGAGCTGCTCGACCGCACGCCCAGGCAGCTTTCGGGCGGGCAGCGCCAGCGGGTCGCCATGGGCCGGGCGATCGTGCGCGAGCCCGCCGTGTTCCTGTTCGACGAGCCGCTCAGCAACCTGGACGCCAAGCTGCGCGTGCAGATGCGCCTCGAGATCAAGAAGCTGCAGCAGGACCTGGGCATCACCAGCGTCTACGTCACCCACGACCAGGTCGAGGCCATGACCCTGGGCCACCGGCTGCTGGTGCTGAACCAGGGCGTGGTCGAGCAGCTCGGTACGCCGATCGAGCTCTACGAGCGGCCAGCCACCCTCTTCGTCGCCGGCTTCATCGGCTCGCCCGCCATGAATTTCCTGGACGCCCGTATCACGGCCGAGGGCGACGCCGTGGAGCTGCCCGGCGGCGACCGCCTGACGCTGGCCGGGGGCGCCCTGGCCGGACAGGCGGGGCGCCAGGTCACGCTCGGCATCCGGCCCGAGCATCTCGAGGCGGCCGACGGCGCGGCGAACGCGCAGCTGTCCGTGGAGTTGGTCGAGCAACTCGGCGCCGACACCCTGGTGCATGGCCATTTCGGCAACGACCGCACCGATCTGACGGCGCGGCTTCCCGGCGTGAAGAACCTCGGTGCCGGCGAAATTCTGCCGCTCTCGGTGACGCCAGAGCACCTGCATCTCTTCGACGCCGAGACCGGCGTGCGTCTGGGCGGCGCCCCCTGATGAAGTTGATCCAGGTCTCCGACCTGCATCTCGTGCCGCCCGGCGTCCGCCTGCTCGGCCTCGATCCGCGCGCCCGGCTCGAGGCCTGCATCGCCGACATCAACGCGAACCACGGCGACGCCGAGCTCTGCCTCTTCACTGGCGACCTGGCCGACCGCGGAGCGCCCGCGGCCTACCGGGAGCTGCGCGACGTGCTCGCGAGCCTGGCGGTGCCCTATCGTTTGCTGATCGGCAATCACGACGACCGGCGGAAATTCCGCGGCGCCTTCCCCGAATGCCCGGTGGACGAGAACGGTTTCGTCCAGTCGGTCGTGCGCGCGTCGGCCGGCGACCTGGTCCTGCTCGACACCCACGAGCCCGGGACCGGCGCGGGCAGCTTCTGCGCGGCGCGCCAAGCCTGGCTGGGCGCCCGCCTGGTCGAGGCCGACGGGCGGCCGGTCTACCTCTTCATGCACCACCCACCCTTCGACATCGGCATCCCGAGCCTGGACGCCATCCGCCTGGAGGACCCGGAGGGCTTCGCCGCCGCCCTCGACGGCGCGGCCAACATCGCCCACATCTTCTTCGGCCACGTGCACCGCCCGGTCAGCGGCAGCTGGCGCGGCATCCCCTTCTCGGCCTTGCGCTCGACAGTCCACCAGGTGCCGCTCGACTTCGAGACCGAGGCGCCGGTGCCCTACAACCACGAATCGCCGGCCTATGCCGTGATCCTCGTCGAGGACGGCCGCACGGTGGTCCACCACCACTGCTACCTCGACGACAGCCACGTGCCCCCCGGCACCGACCGCTACGCACCGGCGGGGTGAACGGGGACGTGGCGGGCAAGAGGGGGTACCTGTTAGGCCAATACCGACTCTCCACACGCTGAACGCAACCGTTAAACCATGACTATCGTCAGGATCGACGGCGGTCTGATCAAGGACTGGGACAGCTTTCACGACCTATTTGCTGCCGCCCTCGGCTTTCCTGATTACTATGGCCGCAACATGGACGCCTGGGTCGACTGTATGACCTATATCGACGACTCGAGCGCGGGAATGACAAGGGTCCATGTCGGCAAGGGTTCTGTGCTCACCGTGCAGATCGACAATATCGATTCCTTCTCGTACCGCTGTCCCGAGCAGTATGCGGCTCTCGTCGAGTCTGCGGCCTTCGTGAATTGGCGACGACTTGAGGCGGGCCAGGACACGGTCTTGGCCTTGTCGTTCAATATGAGCCCGTGAATGGTTTTCCTAGCGACGCGTTGTTACGGTTCTGGCTACCGGACTGTGCACTACCTTCGGCAAAGGTAGAACGATGACCACGATCTACAAGTTCGGGTCCCTTGAGGACGGTAATTGGGCGAGGCATTGCTACGGGAACGTCTTTGCTCGCGAGGTCCATCCCGAGTGGAGCCGGGTCACGATCGGCGCGGACGCCGGGCAGGTTTCTCTCATGCTCGACATCGCGAAGCGGTGGTCGGGACCCTTCGGGGTTCTCTACGTGCTCGTAGTCTCTCGGCGTGGCTACGAGGAGGCGCGCTATCAGAGCGCCCGGCCATGCGACTTCGACGACCTCGCTGACTTTGCCGGCACCTTCCGGGAGTTCTTCGAGCAGGACGGGCGCCATCATCTCTGGTTCATGGACGTCCCGACCAAGAAGCAGGTCGTCTACGACAAACACGATCTCATTTATTCCTACGGAGACGACGACGCGGTCATATCCCTCCTCGAAAGGAAGGGGTTCGTGGCGGGCGACCCGCGGATCCCCTTCCCCCACCAGCACAGCTACAATCGGGAACACGACGATTACGAAGACAAGGTCATGACCTATTTCGAGTGGATCGAATTCCCTCTCCAGGAGGAACTCGACAACCCATGACCCGGCAAGCCGCGAGAAAGCAATCCGAGGTGGCCTTGTCGCCACGCGACCCGTCCTGAGCCTGGCCAAATGAACGACTCGACGCTGCGCGACCGGGGCGAGGCCTCGCGACCCGGCGACCGCAGGGCCTGGCTGCCGCTTGTCCTGCTGCTGATCCTGGGCACGCTTTGGGGCGGCACCTTCACTTTGTCGAAGGTCGCGATCGAGGGCGGCATTCCGCCGCTGGGCTATGCCTTCTGGCAGGCCCTGGGACCGGCCCTGGTGCTGCTGCTGGTCTGCGCGCTGC
>CAMYKD010000005.1 GCA_947258885.1 uncultured Kiloniellales bacterium
CCGCGGGCCTCGAGGCGGGCGAGGATGCGCTCGTAGACCTGCATCATGAGGAGGCAGGGCTTGAGCGGGCGCGGATCGCAGGATCCGATCAGCTCGCGCGTGCGCTGGAAGCGCGCCCGCGCGCGGGCGGCCAGCTCGGCGGAGGCCGGGGCGAGGCCCGGGTGGTCGAGCACCGCCTGCGGGTCGCGGGTCGTAATCCCGTGGGCATCCAGGAGCTCGCGGGGCAGGTAGAGCCGGCCCTCGGCGGCGTCCTCGGCCAAGTCGCGCAGGATGTTGGTGATCTGCAGGGCCTCGCCCAAGGCCACCGCGATCTCGCGCGCATGGGGCTCCTCGGCGCCGAAGGCGTGGATCGAGAGCATGCCGACGGCCCCGGCGACGCGCCGGCAGTAAAGGGCGAAGTCCTCGAGGCTGGGCGCCACGACGGCCGCGCGCGCGTCCATCTCCATGCCATCGATGACCGCCAGGAACTCGTCGCGAGGCAGCCGGTAGGCCGCGACCGGCCCGGCCAGCGCCCGGGTCGTCGGGCGTGTCGGCCGGCCCTCGTAGAGCCGCGCGATCTCGGCGCGCCACGCCTCCAGGCTGGCCAGCTTGGCCTCCGGCTCGTCCGTCCCGTCGGCGACGTCGTCGACCTCGCGGCAGAAGGCGTAGATCGCGAACATCGCCTCGCGCCGCGCCTTGGGCAGGACGCGCATGCCCCAGAGGAACGAGGTGCCCGAGCGGCGCACGACCTCGTGGACGTGATGGGTTGCCGCCGTGGCGGCCGCGGGGGTCGGGGTGCCGCTCTGGGCCATGACGCCGCTCAGGCCGTGCGCGCCGGAGCGAGCGCGCCGCGCCGGCCGATCAGTCGCCGCCACAGCACGCCGGCCACGCCGGAGAGCGCGCAGGCCGCCACCTGGGGCTTGCTCAGCACGACCCGCTCGGCCAGGGGGTCGCGCCGCCTGAGCGCCCGGATCAGCTTCTCGGCGAGACGCACGATGACCGCGGATTCCATGGCCAGGCTGCGGGACTTGAGCTGGCCGGGCAGCCGGCGCGCCTCGGCCATCAATTGCTCGGTGGCGTCCAGGCAGCGGTCGAGGACTTGGCGCAGGCCCGGGCTGGCCGCCGGCGCGTCGAGCGCAGACACTGTCACGCCGGCCTCGGCCAGCCAGTCCTGCGGCAGGTAGACCCGGTCGAGCGCCCGGTAGTCGTCGGCGCAGTCCTGCAGGTGGTTGATCACCTGGAGCGCGCTGCACAGCGCGTCCGAGGCCGGATAGCCGGCCGCGTCCTCGCCGTGCAGGTCGAGCAGGTAGCGCCCGACCGGGTTGGCCGAGTTCTCGCAGTAGCCCACCAGCTCCGCCCAGTCTCGGTAGCGCAACTTGGTGGCATCCTGCTTGAAGGCGATGGTCAGGTCCGTGGCGCGGCGCGCGCCGACCCCGGTCTCGGCCAGGCTTGCGCGCAGCCGTTCGGCGGTGGCGAGCGCCAGGTCGCCCCCGGCCTCGCCCAGCACCGCGGCGGCCATGCGGTCGAGCCGGGCGACCTTGTCCCCGGCCGCCAGGGCCGGATTGTCCGCGATGTCGTCGATCGCCCGGGCGAAGGCGTAGTAGCGCGCGACATGAGGCCTGAGGCGCGCCGGCAGCAGGAACGAGCCGACCGGGAAGTTCTCGTCGCCGGCGCCTTTGCCGGACGGCGTCTCGATTCCTGGAGCGGCGGTCACGTTTGTCTTCGGTGCGGTGTGGCCGGGCATTTCCGTCCAGCTTAGACTCGGACGGCCTAGTCTTCCAGACCCGCCATGGCGGCCTGCGCCCGGCCCTTCCACTCGCCGCCGCGCCCGCTCCGGTGGCGTCTGGCCGAATCGAGGGTCATGAGGGTGTAGAGCAGCGCGGGCAGCGGCAGCAGCAGGGTCATCGCGACCGGCTGTCCGTAGCGCTGAAAGGTGGGCCAAGCGGCCAGCGCCATAAGACCCCAGGCGGTCATGCCGGCCACCACGGCGCCGAAGGCGGCACCGAAGTCCTGGATCGGCAGGAACATGCCGGCGTAGGTGCCGCCCAGCACGGCGATGGGCGGCACCAGGTAGGTCAGAATCATGCCGATCACCATGCCGAACAGCTGGCGTCGCGAACAGCCCAGCTGCGTGTAGGCGGTGCGCGCCACCATGCGCCAGATGTCCATCAGCCCCTCATAGGGCCGGATGCTCTCGGCCTCGGGCCCGAGACCGAGCCAAATGCCCCGGCCGCGCTCGCGGGCCACCGCCTTGATCCGCGCGGCCAGCGCGCAGTCGTCGATCAGTTCGCCCTTGATCGAGCGGAAGTCGCCGGCGGCGTTCAGGGCCTCGAGATTCACCAGTATGCAGCCCCCCGACGCGGCCGCCGTCCGGCGCTTCGGGTTGTTGACCCAGCGGAAGGGATAGAGCTTCTGGAAGAAGAACACGAAGGGCGGAATCAGCAAACGCTCCCACCAGCTTTCGCATGACAGCTGCGGCATGACAGAAACCAGGTCGAGCTTATCGGCCTCGGCCTTGGCGACCAGGTCGCGCAGGTTCTGCAGCCAGTGCGCGATGTCCGCATCGGTCAGCCACAGATAGCGCGCCTCCGGCGCGCGGGCCTGGGCGTGCGCCCAGCCCTGGGCCAACGCCCAGATCTTGCCCGACCAGCCCGAGGGCAGCGGGTCCGATTCGACCACGTGAAAGCGGTCGGCATGCTTCGACTCCCTGGCCAGGGCCTGCGCCGCCCGCGCGGTCCCGTCCTCGCTGTGGTCGTCGACCAGGATGATCTGGAGGGGACCGGGGTAGTCCTGCTCCAGCAGGGTGTCCAGTGTCTCGCCGAGCACCTCGGCCTCGTTGCGCGCCGGTACCAGGGCCACCACGCTCGGCCAATCGGCCGGGTTCGGCAGATCCGGCTCGAGCTCCTGGTCGGCGGCCCAGAACAAGCCCCGGGCCAGCACCAGATAAACCCAGATGAGCACTGACAGGATAGCCAAGATAGAGAGAATCCACATCATTGCGACAGTCCAGCCTCGTTCGTTCTAAGTGTACCGGCCTCGCTGCTCACGCCGGCTCGTACGCCCGCAGTAGCGTCCTTCGGAACCCGATGGAAACGGCTGCCGGGATCAGCAACACATAACACGACGCAGCCACGATCAGCGTGATGTCTATGCCGTATGCGATGCTGCAGGCAACCGCGAGGGAGGAGGCGAGCACTCCTGCCGCGCCGTTGATGCCCCAGAACCAGGGGGTCGGCTTGCCATCCACCGCGGATATCAAGCGCATGCCGGTGGGAAACCCGTAACCCATGAGCAGCCCGGCGGGGGCAATCAACAGGACACAAAGCGATGCGCGCGCCAGCAAGGAGGCACTTTCTAGGCCGGACAGAACGTCCGGCAACCAAAGGGGCAGGGCGAAAAGATATCCCCCCGTCAGCAGAGACCAGAGCAGCAGCTTTCTCCAATCGTCCAGGGGCCACCGGTCCGAGATCATGCTGCCGATGCCGGTCGCCAGTATCAAGGAGAACAGCACGATGCTGAGCGAATATATGGGATGTCCCAGGAAAACGCCCATACGCTGGAGAAGACCAATCTCCGCGCACATGAACCCGACCCCGATCAGGAAGAAGTAGGCGCTGCCGCCGACGGCAAGCCTGCGGCCAACGTCCTTGATCGCCGGCCGCAATGGCAAAACGATCGCCGCCACCACCAGCGCAATAGACAAGACGAAGAGCTTTACCAGGGTCAGAGTCGCCGTCAGGTTTCCCGCGACGACACCATTCTGCCGGGGGTTGCGGGAGCCAGTGGCCGCAAAGATCTTCACCGCCTCGGAGAGCCGCAGCTGGTTGAAGAAGAACGGCCGGTTATCCGTTGGTGGCGTGAGATCAAGATGGAGGCTTGAGGTATAGCGGTCCAGTTGGGTCGGGTTGGCGCTGGCGACGATCTCCCGCAGAACCCGGGAGGCGGGTTCCGCATCTGGCGCGATGAGCACTCCGTATCCCATGTCGGCCACGACATCCTTGAGCACGGCGATACGCTCCGGTGAAAGCGGCGACCGAGAAAACACCAGCGTCGCGATCGCGCCGGTGCTAGCGAGGAAGATATGCCGACTCGGCTCGGGCAGACCCATGTCGAAGGCCGCCGCCATCGCCAAGCTGACCATGCGGCCGGTCTCCTCGATTCGATCGGGTGAGTACCAGCGGCTGACCGTGAACAAGCCGTCCGGCGTTAGGCGCCGGAGAAAGATTCGCCATCCCTCCACCGTGTAAAGGCCGTTTTCGCTTAGGGTGAAGGCTCCGGCCCCCGTGGCGGCCCAGGTGTCGATCAGGCTCATCTGGATGATGTCGAAGGCCTTGTCGCTCCGCGCGAACCAACTCCTTGCTTCATCCACATGGTAGGTGATCCCCCTGAGGTCCGCGAGGCCGGCGAATTCCATATACCCCGGCTCCTTGGTCAGAAGCCGGATCATGATGGGGTTGATTTCCACGCCCGTGACCTCGGAAACGCCGAAAACGCGGGCGCTGAGGATGTCGCGTCCGCCACCCACGCCGATGATCGCCGCGCTGTCCAGACCGGGCAGATGGTAGGGCAGGTTGGTTATGTCGTACCGCAGGAAATCGGCTTCGCGTACATCGCCGCTAAACCGGTAGGCTGCGGTCCCGGCGTCACCGTCGATCAGCACCATGCGTTGTCCGACGCGCAAGTCGCCGGCGCGGAACTCCGGGGCTGGCCCCCACATCTTGGGTGCGGTCACGCCGTCGTCGGTGACCGTGACCCGGGAGTAGGAATTCCACCGGTCGAAGATCGGTCGGTTCTTGCCCAGCTCGGAGACCCCCTTGACGAAGAGCGGACGGAGGCGATGCTCCGACAGACCGTTCCCGGCGGCGATCAGGACCAGGACCAGCATTACCAGGCCGCAGCGTCGCGGCAGGAACGCCAGCGGCGGCGGCGATTTCGGCGCCGTGCCAATGCCGGAGCGGACAAACAGCAGGGCCGCCGCCGCCGCGGTCGCGCTGATCCATAGCACCGCGGAGGGCGCATCGGTCACGTTCAGCACCGCAAGTACGCCCAGACAGCCGAGTGCAGCACCAGCCAGATCAACGCCATACACGCGACCGACCGGATAGGGGCTGCGGGTCAGCGCCAGACTGACGACCACGCCGGAGAAGAAGAAAGGTATCGACAGGCAGGCCAGCAATGCGGGCCAGGCCAGCCAATTGAGTAGGCCGCCGCCGTGCAGCGGAAGCGCCATCTGAATGACGAGGGAAACGGCGGTCGCGATCGCGAAGGCGACACTGAAATAAGCGAGATCATGGGAAAGAGTCGCCTGGGTGAAGCGATCGCGGCGAAGATAGACCCAAACCGCCCCCGCCGTCAGCCCGAACATGCCGACGCTAATGACGAAAAAGGCCAAATGATACCAAGTGACCGCCGAAAGGATACGCGTCTCGACCACCTGCAACATCAAGGTCGCCAGGGTGACCAAGAAGACACCGCCATAAAATCGTAACGACCCTTTTCTGTTGGTAACCATCTTGGTCCTTTGACCCTCCGGCATGCGCCCGACCCTCTTGGCCCGCGTGGCAAAGAGCGCAGGGGGCCAGATAGTGCAGAGCAATCGGTTAGGAAGCGATTAAGCCCCGGAAAGGCCTAGCCTAGTGCGGAGCGGCGCCATCGCAGCTGAGGGCCGGTCTGTCGTCAGACCCTGAATTTGTACGTCGTCCCCGGCGCGCGCTCGATGTCGGGCGGGTAGGCTTCGCGCTTCTCGGCGAAGTAGCGCGCCCGGTGGTCGCCCTCGGAGGCACGGTTGTAGGTGACATACAACACCCGGCGTTGAGAGTCTGTTAGGTTCGGCCCCGAGCGGTGCGGCGCGAGACTATCGAAGAACAGGGCGTCGCCCGGCTGGGTCGGATAGGGCACGAAGTCCATGGCCTCGAGGGGGGCGCCCTCGAGTGGCGTCCACTCCGCGCCCAACATGCCCTTGTCGTGCCAGCCGGCGGCGATCTCGAGGCAGCCGTTGGCGAGCGTCGCCGGATCGATGCCGACCAGCGCGGTGACGTAGAAGCCGGCATAGCGGCTCCAGCCGGCCTGGACGTCCTGATGCGGCGTGAAGCCCGAGCCGCCCGGCTGCTTGAAGTTGACCTTCTCCTTGAACAGCACGGCCGGCTCGCCGAGCAGCTCGGAGACCACCCCGATCATCCGTCCCCCGGTGATCAGCGCGCGGAAGCTCTCGTGGTAGGGGACGAAGTCCTCGATGCGCTGGACCACCCGGCGCCGGGGCCGCTTCAGGCTGTCCTCGTAGTAGACCATGTGCCGGCCCGGTTTCTCCGGCCAGTTGGTGATCTCGTCGGTCCACCAGGTGATTCGAGCGATCTCGGAGGCGTCGTAGAAGCGTGGCACGAAGACGAAGCCATCGCGCCGGAAGGCGGCGGTCTGCTCAGCCGTCAGAAATTCGGTTTCGTTCATCGCCTCGGGTCCAACTCCAATACCGTCGCGCAGCCGGGCACGCGCCAGTTTAAGGCCCCGAACCCCACTGGCAAGGTACCTGTGGCGGCGGCGCGACGCACCGGCCGCGCGAGTTATTGGGCCTGCGCTGGCTTCCGGTGTTTTTGCCGCCATTCGGCGGCCAGCTTCTCGGCTTTGGCCACTTGGGCGAACGACATCTTTTTGGCAACCATATTTCGCTCTTCACCGGCTATGCCCAGGTTCTGCGCGGCGGCCAGGTCATACCACATGTGGGCCCGGACATAGTCGCGAGCCACGCCGAAGCCCTTCTCGTACATGACGCCGAGCATGTACTGGCCCTTGGCGCTGCCCTGCTCGGCAGCCCGGCGGTACCACATCAGCGCTTCGGCGTCGTTCCGCTCTACGCCTTGGCCGAAGTGGTACAGTGCTCCGAGGTTGACCTGGGCCTTGACATGGCCCTGCTGCGCCGCGAGGTGGTACCACCTTGCGGCCACGGCGGGGCGTTTGGGCACGCCAAGGCCATTGGCGTACATGTAGCCGAGGGTGTATTGGGCCTGGGCGTGGCCCTGGCTGGCGAGCGGCCGGAATTCACCGAGCGCCGTCGTGTAATCGCCCCGTAGGTATGCGGAGAACCCGCCCTCGAAGTCGGCCCACGCCGGGGCGGCCAGTCCGAGGACGAGCGCTGTGGCCAGAGCAAGGCGGCGCAGGATCATGTCATCCCCAGGGCCATGGCGCAGCGCGGCGTGGCGGCGCTGCAGATTACAGGAACATGTTACACCGTCGAGGTTGTGAAGCGGTTAATCTAGGCAGTTTTTTCCCACCTTCCGGGATTTGGCGTCGGGTCCGGATACTGGCGTTCACGTGAACTCGACGCCGAGCGTATCGCCCCTGCGCCAGCGCACCTCGCAGCGGCGCGCGGGGCCTTCCAACGGCTCCAAGTCGAACAGCGTCGGGCACTGCTGGCCGGGCTCGGTCAGGCGAAGCGCCGCGCCCCCTGCCGATACGTCGAGTATGACGCAGGGGATATGGCTGTCCCGGTCCATGATCAGGGCCGCCCCGAACATCGCCGTCCGCTCGTGCTCGCGCTGTTCAGCGCCCCCCATTGCTGGCGCCGATGCGGAACGCCGCTCGCCGGATCCCGCCCGAGGGTCGCCGCCGGCCTTTCGGCCGGACTCCCGTCTTCTGGCCGCCGATGTCTGGTCGAACCGCGCGATGACCCTCTCCATGCGGGCGATCAGCTCGTCCATGTCGAACGGCTTGGCGAGGAACTCGTCGACCCCGAGGATCGCCCCCTTTGACTCCAGATCCCGGCCCGAAAGGCCTGATTCCAGCAATACAGGAACCTTGATGCCCTCCCATTTCAAAAGCTGGATCACTTCGAACCCGTCGATATCCGGCAGGGCGACGTCAAGCACGATGATGTCGTAGGCATCATCCTTGGCCAGCTTGACCGCCTGTTCGCCCAGCTCGGCGATCTGGCAGGTGTGGCCTCGGTTGCGGAAGGCCATCGCCACGCTCTGGCTCAGCGCCTGATCGTCGTCGACAAAAAGGACATGCATGGTCGAACTGCGAGCTCCCCGCACCGGAGGGAAGGTGCGTACCTTGTCGCAGGCTAACCGGCAAAATCTAAATATTAGGCTAAAACGACTAGGCCTCCCCACCGAGATCCGCTCCCTCGACAAGGGGCGTCAGGTCGGGAAAAATATGCGGCCAAAGGCTTTCCAGGCGCCAGGCCTAGGCCTTCAGCTCCGCCAAGCTCGCGTAGAGCGCCAGCGCCTCGGGGTTGGCGAGCGCCTCCTGGTTCTTGACCGGGCGGCCGTGGACCACGTCGCGCACCGCTAACTCGACAATCTTGCCGCTTTTGGTTCGCGGGATGTCGGCGACCTGGATTACCTTGGCCGGCACGTGGCGCGGCGTGCAGCCCTCGCGGATCCGCCCCTCGATCTTCTGCACCAGCAGGTCGCCCAGCGTGAGCCCGTCGGCCAGGCGGACGAAGAGCACGACGCGCACGTCGCCCTCCCAGTCCTGGCCGATCACGATGGCCTCCTGGACCTCGTCGAGCTGTTCGACCTGGCGGTAGATCTCGGCCGTGCCGATGCGCACACCGCCGGGATTGAGCGTCGCGTCGGAACGGCCGTAGATGACGACGCCGCCGTGTTCGGTCAGCTCCACGTAGTCGCCGTGGCACCAGACGTTGGGATACTTCTCGTAGTAGGCGGCCTTGTAGCGCACATCCTGCGGGTCGTCCCAGAAACCGACCGGCATGGAAGGGAACGGCCGAACGCAGACCAACTCGCCCTTCTCGCCGCGAACCGGCCGGCCGTCGTCGTCGAACACCTCGACCGCCATGCCGAGACAGCGCGCCTGGATCTCTCCGCGCCACACCGGACCGATCGGGTTGCCGGCCATGAAGCAGGCGATCAGATCGGTGCCTCCGGCGATCGACGAGAGGCAGACGTCGGATTTCACGTGCTCGTAGACGTAGTCGAAGCCCTCCGGCACCAGCGGCGAGCCGGTCGAGGTGATGGTGCGAAGCGCCGAGAGGTCGTGGCTCGACCCGGGGTCCAGTCCCGTCTTGGCCAGCGCGTCGATGTACTTGGCCGAGGTGCCGAACAGCGTGCCCTTCTCGGCGTCCATGTAGTCGAACAGGACGGTGCCGTCGGGATGGAACGGCGAGCCGTCGTAGAGCAGCAGCGTCGCCTCGGAAGCGAGGCCGGAGACCAGCCAGTTCCACATCATCCAGCCGCAGGTCGTGAAGTAGAAGATCCGGTCGCCCGGCTTCACGTCGCACAGCAGCTTGTGCTCCTTGAGATGCTGGATCAGCGTGCCCCCGACACCGTGCACGATGCACTTCGGGCGTCCTGTCGTGCCCGAGGAGTACATGATGTAGAGCGGAGCGTTGAAGGGAACGCGCCGAAAGGCGATTTCGCCGGCCTCGTAAGGCGCAACGAAGTCATCGAGGCGTACCCCTTTGTCGAGGCCCGCGACATCGGGCGCCTTGGAGACATAGGGCACGACGACGATACGCTCCAGGCTCGGCAGCTGAGCTGCGAACTCGGCGACGCGGGCCAGCGAATCGTGGGTCTTGCCGGCGTAGAAGTAGCCATCGGGGCAGAACAGCACCTTGGGCTCGATCTGGCCGAAGCGGTCGAGCACGCCCTGCACGCCGAAGTCGGGCGAGCAGGACGACCAGACCGCGCCCAGCGCGGTGGCCGCCAGCATGGCGATCACGGTCTCGGGCATGTTGGGCATGAAGCCTGCCACCCGGTCGCCCTCTCGGACGCCCACGGCCGCCAGCGCCTGGCTGACGCGCGAGACCGCCTCGTGGAGCCCGTCCCACGAGACCCGGTAGGTCACCCGGTCTTCGCCCCAGAACACCATGGCGTCCTCGGGGCCCCGGCGGCGCAGCAGGTTTTCGGCGAAGTTCAGCCTGGCCTCCGGAAAGAAGCGCGCGCCCGGCATCGCCTCCGGGTGATCGAGCACGACCCCGCCCCTGCGCTCTGCGATCACGCCGCAAAAATCCCAGACCGAGGACCAGAACTTCTCCATCTCGGTGATCGAGAAGTCGTAGAGCTCGCCGTAGCCTTGGCAGGAGGCACCCCAGTCGTGCTCGACCTGCCCCATGAAGGCGGTCAGGTTGGCGGCCTCGATGCGCTCGGTCGACGGTTGCCAGAGGGGATCGGTCATAGGCGCCATCCCGTGGGTCGGATGCGGTCTGTTCTCTCGGCGCAGGTTAGGGCGAAGGGGGGAGGGGTTCAACACCCCCGCCGGAAAGCGGGCCACGGGACGCAAGTTGCGGCGAGCGGGCGGCTGCTCTGCGCACCGCCTCTCGCCACGACTCGCGATGTTGGATTAGACCATGGGGATCTCGGGTCGCGTCCCCAGAGGACGACCGATCCCTTGGATTTACGCCTCGGCCGCAGTTTCCTTCTGATTCTGGGCGAACTCGCGCAGGATGTCGATGGTTCGGCCGATAGCCAGGGTCGAGGACAGGAGGAACGTGGCCACCAGCAGCGGATCGTAACTCACCTTGGTGCTCTGCAGCCACACGGCGTGCAGCACCGTCGGCAGCTCCTGGGCGTTGGCGGCCGAGAAGAACAGGCAAGCACCTGCGGCAACGGTCGCGGCCAGGAACAAAAGATGTGACTTCATGCCCTATCTCCTCCTTCTCTATCCCTCTATCCGCCTCGGACCAAGTCACGCGGGGCGGTGCCACGCTGTATTCGATACCTTACAATATATATACAAAAATTGGTAATAATTCAAGAGGTAATAGTTAGACTATTCGGGTACATTTTTCGTAGACAGTAAATACTTTATTTATACAGTTATTTTTTCGTTAATAAGGCGAATCACTGTATTTTGCAGAAGTGTTCGGGCCCATCTTCAGGATTTGCGGCCCGTCCCCCTGTCGAACTGGCTTAGGCCCGAGGGGCGACTCGTCGGCGGTGAAGACCCTGGCGCGATCGGGCGTGGTCCAACGCCCCGAGAAAAACGGCCCAGGCCGGCAAGTGGCAGAGGGCTTACTGCACCTGCCAGACGAGGAGCGGCATGCCGATCGACCGGGCGGCGTCGAGGTTGAAGCCGTCCATCTGCCAGATGACGGTGTTGCTGGTATCCGAGTTCCGCCAGACGATGTCGGACAGCCGGTCGCCGTTGCTGTCGCCCACGCCCACCACCTGCCAGACGAGCGGCGGCGCGCCAAGCCAGCCCTCGGCTTCCTTGATCAACCCGTCCATCTTCCAGATAACAACGTGGCCGGTGCTGGTGTTGCGCCACAGGATGTCGGTCCGGCCGTCGCCGTCGAAGTCGCCGAGACCGACTACCACCCAGACGAGGGGTGGCGCCCCGATCGAGGCCAAAGTCTCGCGGGTGAACCCGTCCATCTTCCAGATGACCGTCTCTCCGGTGCCTGTGTGGCGCCACAGGATGTCCGAGCGGGCATCCGCGTCGAAGTCGCCCGTGCCCACCACCTGCCAGGCGAGGTCGGGCGCGCCTATGAGGCGGTGGCCGGCAAGCTCGAGGCCGTTCATCTTCCAGATGACCGTGGCCCCGGTGCCGATGTGGCGCCACAGAACGTCGGCATGGGCGTTGCCGTCGAAGTCACCCGTGCCCACCACCTGCCACTCAAGGCTGGGCGCACCGGTCCCGCCCGTGGCAAGCTTCGTGAAGCCGTCCATCAGCCAGATGACCGTGTTTCCCGTGCTCGTGTCGCGCCATAGGATGTCGGCCTTGGTGTCCGCGTCGAAGTCGGCCAGGCCCCGTACCTGCCAGACCGGGTCGGGAGCGCCGATCGACTTGTCGGCCTCGCGATCGAAACCGTTCATCCGCCAGATGACCGCATTGCCGGTACCCGTGTTGCGCCACAGGAGGTCCGCACGCCCGCCGCCGTCGAAGTCGCTATGTGTTGTGAAGCCGATACGATAGACCGTGCCGGTGCTCGGGTCGTGCCGAGCTATGTAGAGCTCGCCCGCTTCGTCCTCGCCAAAGGCACTGAAGAGATCGGTCGTGTCCAGCGCTTCGCTGCTGATCCAGCCGCCGCCCGCTTCCACGTCGGCCATCCAGATCCGTCCCGTGCAGAAGTCGGCGTAAAGGTACAGGCCGGCCAAAGCCGGCAGCCGGGCGCCTCGATAGCGATATCCGCCCGTGATCGAGCAGTTCCCGTCGACGTGTTCGTATTCGATGATCGGCAAGGTCAACGAGCCGTCATTGCAGCCCGCAGGCGGATTGAAGCAGGTGCTCCCCTCCATCAGGCGCCAGCCGTAGTTCTCGCCGCCGCTGCCGCCGGCCGGCTGGAAATCGACCTCTTCGCGGATGCCCTGGCCGACGTCGGCGATGAACAGATCGCCGGTCAGCCGGTCGAAGCTGAACCGCCAGGGGTTGCGCAGACCGAGCGCCCAGATCTCCGCCCGCGCGCCGGCGACCCCGACGAAGGGGTTGCCCGGCGGAATGGCGTAGGGCGGGCCGCCGTCCACGTCGATGCGCAGCATCTTGCCCAGAAGCTCGCCTAGGTCCTGGGCGCGGTTGCTGGGGTCGCCGCCCGAGCCGCCGTCGCCCAGGGCTATGTAGAGAAAGCCGTCCGGCCCGAAGCGGAGCTGGCCGCCGTTATGGTTGGCAAAGGGCTGCGCGACGGTCAGCAGGATATCGGCGGAACCGGCATCGGCGACATCCGAGTCGGCCGAAACCCGGTAGCGGGCGATGACCGTATCTCCCGACGTGTCGGTATAGTTGACATAGAAGAAGCCGTTGCTGGCGTAATCGGGATGGAAGGCGAGGCCCAACAGGCCCTGCTCGCCGCAACAGGATACCAGCGACGTCACGTCCAGGAACGGCGACACCAACACGCCGGTGCCGTCGTGAATCACGATCCGGCCGTCCTGCAATACGATGAAGAGGCGTCCCGAACCGTCGCCGGCATGCGCGATATCGACCGGCCGGGCGAGTCCGGTCGCGATCGGTTCGAGGGTCAGAGACTGGGCCGGCGCGGCGCGGGGCGCGCCCAGGACCACGGCCACGAGGAGCAGAAGACTTCCGACCGACCCTGGCCGTGCGATCATCCGCCTTCCGAGCACGAACATATCACCAGATCCTCTCGCCGCGATCACAACACTAAGGAGCCCTGCAATTTAGGCGGTCATGTTCGATGAACAAGTCCAGGGTTTCGAGGGCGGAAGCCGAAGCCCGAAGACGGCTGGTGGCTCCCTGCCCCTTTTCCGGCAGCAAGCGCGCCTTGGTCCGAAGGCCGCCTCGGCCGCGCCATAATTCGGTCAATCCGCTCTGCCAGGGTGGCGGCGCGCATGAAAATCGGGTCGACGACACGCTGGACGCTCCGGATCAGTGCCTTGGCGGGCCTCGCGGTCCTTCTGGCCGGATTCGCCGTGCCCGAGCGGCTCGTCGTTCCGGTCGCCGGGGCGAGCGACCGGGACTGGAACCACGGCACCTTCTGGTACGCGCCCTGGGGCCGATCGGGCGTGCACAAGGGCATCGACATCTTCGCGGATACCGGCACGCCGGCGGTCGCCGCCAGCTCCGGCTTCGTGGTCTTCCGGGGCAGGCTCGGCCTGGGCGGCAATATCGCCGTCGTGCTCGGCCCCAAGTGGCGTTTCCACTACTACGCCCATATGGAGCGAACGGACGTTCGCATCGGGACCTGGGTCTGGCGGGGCGAGCCCCTCGGCACGGTCGGCACGACCGGCAACGCCGCGGGGAAGCCGCCGCATCTGCATTATTCGATAGTCACGCCGGTTCCCTACCCCTGGCGGGCCCGCGGCGGCCCCCAGGGCTGGCTGCGCGTGTTTTTCCTGAACCCCCATCAGAAGCTGCTCGGCGGATGAGGACCGGGTCGCCGGGCCGTGCTCCGTGCGATCGCCCCATGTGATTTCGATATCCGCATCTGGAGCGCATGGCTGCCCTGCGCCTCTGGGGGTGGTGCCTAGGCCGGCTGGCCCGTAAGCTCCCGGCCTCTCATGACAGTACGCGACGCCCTTTCCGCACGGCCCAGGCCCGTCTCCGCGCCTCTTCAGGGGGCGCTCTACATGACCGCGGCGGCCTTCTGCTTCTCGATCATGAACATCGCCATCCGGACCGTCGCGGCCGAGCTGGACCCGCTCGAAATCGCCTTCTTCCGCAATCTCTTCGCGCTCGCCTTCATGCTGCCCTGGCTGGCACACGCCGGCCTCGGCGGCCTGCGCACCCGGCGCCTCGGCACTCATATCTGGCGCGCGGCGATCGGCATGCTGGCGATGGTCTGCTGGTTCTATTCGGTCGCGTTGCTGCCGCTGGCCGAGGCGGTTGCGCTCAATTTCACGGTACCGCTCTTCGCCACCGCAGGCGCGGCCGTCTTCCTGGGCGAGATCGTGCGCGCCCGGCGCTGGTCGGCCACGCTCCTGGGCTTCCTCGGCGTGCTGGTGATCCTGCGGCCCGGCTTCGTGGAGGCGAGCCCGCTCATGGCGTTGCCGGTTCTGGCCGCCGCCTTCATGGCGACCGCGACATTGATCGTGAAATCGCTCGCGCGCAGCGACTCGCCCGCCGCCATCGTGCTCTATATGAACCTGATCCTGACGCCGCTGTCGTTCATCCCCGCGCTCTTCGTGTGGCGCTGGCCGAGCGGCTGGGCCCTGGCGCTGCTCGCCCTGATCGGCCTCCTGGCCGCGCTCGCCCACATCGCGCTGACCCGCGCCTACACCAAGGCGGACGCCTCGGCGGTCATGCCCTTCGACTATGCGCGCCTGCCCTTCGTGGCGGGCCTCGCCTTCGTCGTGTTCGGCCAGGTGCCGGACCTATGGACCTGGATCGGCGCCGCGATCATCGCCGGCTCGGCGATCTACATCGCCCGGCGCGAGGCCCTGGTCGCCAGGGAACGCCCGGCGAGCGGCGCGGCGGCCGCGGCGCCCAAGGGGCGGCCGTGAGCGCGCCCTGTGTGCGGGTTCCGAGGTTCGTCACATTCGATGTGACGAATCCTGGAAGCTGAATCACACCAGGATCAAGCAATCAGCGTCCCTTTGGACCCGAGATTCGATCGATCGAATGTCGGGTCCGGGACACTCGCGGTGGAATCAGAAGGTGACGCGCAGGCCGAGCTCGAAGATGTGCGACTTCAGCTTTTCGACGTCGACGTCGCCTGCCGAATTTCTCATCTCGAGGTCGTCGGTTACGAAGTAGCGGTAGCCGATGGTCATGTCGGTCAACGGGAAGATCGCGAAGGCGATGCCGGCCCTGAGCTGCCAGGCCAACCCGGAATCGCTGTCGTCCACCAAGGGCACGCCGCCGAACTCGAAATTGTCCGCCTTGACGTCGGCATAGCCGATCCCGGCGCCGACGAAGGGCGAGACAATGGGAATCGGCAGGTCGACGAAGACGTTGCCCATGCCGGCTAGGGTCTTGAAGCTGCCGTCGGCGTCGGCGTCGAACCCGGCGAGTTCGATGGTGTCCAGGTTGTACTCGTTGTAGAACAGCTCGCCCTCGAGGCGCAGAATGCCGAAGTCGAGGCCGAGGGCACCGCTCACGGCGTATCCGGGGAAGGGTATGGTCTCGACGTTCTGTCCGACCGCCCGAATCTCGGTGTCCTCGAGGAGCGCGCCGCCCGCGCCGGCCGCGATATAGACGTCGGGTAAGCCGAAGTCGAACTGCGCCTTCGCGCCCGAGCCGGACGCGACCAGTAGGGCCAATCCGAGGACCGCCGGCAATACTCTGCGAAACATCTACCCTCTCCTAATTCAACCGTGGTAATCCGCCGCTTGGAACGGAACCCTGCGGTTGTAGCCGAGAGCGCTTAAGGATCGCTTACGAAGGCATTAAGGATGGGTTTCTGGACCGAAGGATTTGCGGCAAATATCCGCCTAGGCAGCCTCGCGGTCGGAGCCGTGCGGGCGCAGTGCGGCGCGCGCCTTGTCCCGGTGCCGCTCGGTGATGGCGGGGGCGACGCTGCGGATCGCCGCGGCCAGCACGACCGCGTCGTCGGTGAAACCGAACCAAGCGATGAAATCGGGGATCATGTCGGCGGGCATTACGAAATAGGCCAGGGCGCCCAGCAGGATCGCCTTGACCTGGAGCGGCGTCTTGGGATCCAGTGCGCAGTAGTAGGCGGCCACCGCCTCCTCGACGAAGGGCACGCGGCCCAGCGTCCGCCGCACCTTGTCCCAGAAGCCCTGCTCGACACGCGCCTTGTCGCGCGCATAACGCTTTGGATCGACGGGAACCAGGTCACGGCCGGCCATGGATATCCATATGGGGCCTCGGGGCGCGGGCCGCAATCGCCGCTCGCCTCCAGGCGCCCGGTCTGCTATAGAGCGCGCCGGATTTCGCAGTGCAGCAAAGGGGACGTGCAATGGATGTGAAGGGACATGGCGCCATCGTCACCGGCGGCGGGTCGGGCCTGGGTGCCGAGACGGCCCGCCACTTGGCCGCAGCCGGGGCCAAGGTGGCGGTGCTGGACCTTTCCGGCGAAGCAGCCCGGGGCGTGGCGGAGGAGATCGGCGGGCTGGGCCTCGCCTGCGACGTCGGCAGCGCCGCCGAGGCCGAGGCTGCGGTCGCCGCGGCGCGCGAGGCGCACGGCGCGGCCCGGGTCCTGGTCAACTGTGCCGGCATCGCACCTGCCAAGCGGATCGTCGGACGCGACGGGCCGATGCCGCTCGAGGCCTTCGCGCAGGTCATCCAGACCAACCTGATCGGCAGCTTCAACCTGTTGCGCCTTGCCGCGGCAGACATGGCCGGCGCCGACCCGCTGGGCGAGGACGGCGAGCGCGGCGTGATCATGTCGACCGCCTCGATCGCCGCCGTCGAGGGCCAGCTCGGCCAGGCGGCCTACGCGGCCTCCAAGGCCGGAGTCATCGGCATGATGCTGCCCGCGGCGCGCGAGCTGGCGCGCGTGGGAGTCCGGGTGCTGACCATCGCGCCGGGCCTGATCGCCACGCCGCTGCTGCTCAACATGCCCCAGGAGGTCCAGGATAACCTGGCCAGCCAGGTGCCCTTTCCGAAGCGCTTCGGCAAATCCTCGGAATTCGCCGACCTGGTCCTGCACATCGTCTCCAACCCCATGCTGAACGCGGACGTGATTCGCCTGGATGGCGGCATGCGCATGCAGTAGGCGCCTTTCGGGGACCCTGCGCACCGGTGCGGCGGCTTGACAAAGCCGCCGAAGAGTCGCACGTCACAGGCCATGGCACACAGGCACGACATCGGGCACTACACCACGGCGCCCACGCTCGCCGACCTCGAGGCGGTCGCACGCGAGGCCTTTGCCGGCATCCCGGCCGAGCTACGCCGCTTCGCGGGCAACGTGGTGATCCGGGTCGAGGATTTTCCCGATGACGAGACCCTGGAGGACATGGAGTGCGAGACGCCCTTCGACCTCCTGGGGCTCTATCGCGGCGTGGACCTGAGCCGCAAGAGCGTCCTGGATACGCCGGAGAACCTGGACCTGGTCTTCCTCTACCGCCGGCCGATCCTCGACTACTGGTGCGAGGTGGGCGAGGACCTGACCCACGTGGTGCGCCACGTGCTGATCCACGAGATCGGCCACCACTTCGGCCTCAGCGACGACGACATGGACCGCATCGAAGCCCAGGCCTGAGGCGGACGATCACATCGAAGCCTTTACCCGGGCGCGCAGATCCGGCAGCAGCTCGGCCTCGAACCAGGGGTTCTTTTTCAGCCAGGCGGTGTTGCGCCAGCTCGGGTGCGGCAGGGGAAAGCGGTCGGGCCCGTAGTCGCGCCAAGCGCGCACAGTTTCGGTCAGCGAGCCCTTGCGCCGCGGGCCCAGGTAATGGGCCTGGGCGTAGAGGCCGACCAAGAGCGTGAGCTCGATCGCCGGCAAGGCGGCGGTCAGCGGCGGATGCCAGAGCGGCGCGCACTCGGGCCGCGGCGGGTTGTCGCCGCCGCGCGGGTCGCGGCCGGGATAGCAGAAGCCCATCGGGACGATGGCGACGCGCCGCTCGTCGTAGAAGGCCGCCGGCTCGAGGCCCAGCCAGGCGCGCAGGCGCTCGCCGCTGCGGTCGTTCCAGGGAATCCCGGTCTCGTGCACCTTGGTCCCGGGCGCCTGGCCGACGATCAGGAGCCGGGCGGTCGCGCCCGCACGCAGCACCGGCCGCGGCCCGAGCGGCAGCTGCGCGGCGCAGACCCGGCACGCGCGCACCTCGCCCAGCAGCTCTTCGAGCCCGGCCGTCGTCAGCCTCCCCTCCCGAGCAGGCGCTCGACATAGGCCGGCACGACGTCGGTGGCCGGGCCATAGATGCGCTCCTCGAAGAGACTGTGGCCTTCCGAGGGCTCCAGGTTCAGCTCGACCGTGTGGGCCCGGCCGTTGCCGCGCGCTTCCTGGACGAAGCCGGCGGCCGGATAAACGTTGCCCGAGGTGCCGATCGAGAGGAACAGGCTGCAGCGCGCCAGCGCGGCGTAGATGCGCTCCATCCCGAAGGGCATCTCGCCGAACCAGACGACGTGGACCCGCATGCCGCCCGGCAGGTAGCAGCCGGGGCAGGCGCTCTCCAGGCTCATATCCTCGTGCCAGGAACTCACCGTCCCGCAGGACTCGCAGCGGCCCTTCAGGAGCTCGCCGTGCATGTGCAGCAGGCTGCGCGAGCCGGCCCGCTCGTGCAGATCGTCGATGTTCTGGGTGACCAGCAGCAGCTCGCCGGGCCACTCGGCCTCGAGCCGGGCGAGCGCCGCGTGCGCGGCGTTGGGAGCAACCTCGCCGGAAGCAAGGCCCCGGCGGCGCGCGTTGTAGAAGGCGTGCACGGTCGCGGGATCGCGGGCGAAGGCCTCGGGCGTGGCGACGTTCTCGAGGCGCACCTTGGCCCAGATGCCGTCGGCGTCGCGGAAGGTGTCGAGCCCCGACTCCTTGGAGATCCCGGCCCCGGTCAGGATCACGATACTGCGGCTGTCGTGTTGCGGCATGGCGACTGCGATGATAGACGAGACCGCCGGCCGAACAAAGCAGCAGGGAGAACGATGCCGTGAGCGAGGTCAAGGTCCTCTTCGTCTGCACCGGCAACATCTGCCGCTCGCCGACCGCCGAGGGGGTGCTGCGCCTCAAGCTGGCGGAAGCCGGACTCGACGGGCGGGTCGGAGTCGATTCGGCCGGCACGATCGGCTACCACGAGGGCGAGCCGCCCGACCGGCGGGCGATCCAGCGCGCGGCGCGGCGCGGCTACGAACTGCAGGAGCTGCGCGCCCGTCAGTTGCGCCATGCGGACTTCGAGACCTTCGACCTGATCCTCTGCATGGACCGTGGGCATTTCGGGCAGCTCGCCCGGCTCTGCCCGCCGCACCTCGCGGAACGGGTCAAGCTGTTCCTGGAGTATGCCGGGGTGGCAGGCCTGCCGGCCGAGGTGCCGGATCCCTACTACGGCGGGCACGCGGATTACGACTACGCGCTCGACTTGATCGAGCCCGGTGTCGAGGGACTCATCGCGGCGCTCGAGCGCGATTTCCTGTGAGACCCGACGACCCGCGCCTCGCCGGGCCGGTCGAGACGGTTTCGGGCCGCCGACCGCGGCGCGTCGCTGCTTTGCCCGGCGGCTGCATCGCCCAGGTCTACAAGGTCGAGCTGGAGGGCGGCGGCGCCCTGGTCGCCAAGGTCGCGCCCGGGGGCGGGCTGGCCGAGGAAGCGGCCATGCTGGCCGACCTCGCCCGGCTGAGCGACCTGCCCTTGCCCGCCGTGCTCCACGCCGCCGACGACCTCCTGCTCATGGACTACGTCGAGAGCGGCGCAGGCATCGGCGCGGAGGCGGAGGCCCATGCCGCTGAGTTGCTCGCCGCGCTGCACGCGGTCTCGGCGCCGGCCTGCGGCTACGTGCGCGACACCCTGATCGGGCCGCTTCGACAGCCCAACCCCTGGACCGAAAGCTGGGTCGCGTTCTTCCGCGAGCAGCGCCTGGCCTACATGGGCCGTTTGGCCCTGCAATCCGGAAACCTGCCCGCGGCCACGATGAAGCGCCTGGAGTCGTTCTGCGGCAAGCTCGAGCATCACCTCGACGAGCCGGCCGCGCCCTCGCTGATCCACGGCGACCTCTGGGGCGGCAACATCCTGGTCAAGGCCGGGCGCATCGCCGCCTTCGTCGATCCGGCGATACACTATGCGGACGCCGAGGTCGAGCTGGCCTTCACCACCCTGTTCGGCACCTTCGGCCCGGCCTTCTTCGACCGCTACCGGGAGCACCGGCCGATCGCGCCCGGCTTCTTCGAGGCGCGGCGCGACATCTACAACCTCTATCCCCTGCTGGTGCACACGACCCTGTTCGGCGGCCACTACGCCGCCTCGGTCGACGGCATCTTGAGGCGCTACGGCTGAAACCGCGCCGGAGCAAGACGCCGCCCACCCCTAATGGGCGCCGCCTTCGTTCGGCTCCAAGGGGTAATCCGCTTCGGGCCTGTAGATGGCGCCGCTGGCCGACAGAAAGCTGGAGTAGAGCGTGAAGCCGTCGACCGGGAAGGGCTCGGTTCGGAACAGTGCGTGCTCGGCGAGATACGACTGGAGCTTGCCGCCCGGGTTGGATTTGAAGCGCGCCAGCGTCACATGCGGCTTGAACTTGCGCTTTTCCGGCGGCTGGCCGGCGCGGATCGCGGCCTGCTCGATCTTGGCCTGCAGGCGCATGAGCGCCGGGTTCGGCCGCACGCCGACCCAGAGCGCGCGCAGATTGCGCCCCTTGCCGAAGTGCGAAATGCCCTCGAGGCCGAGCTCGAAACCCGGCACCCGAACCCCGGCCAGGGCCGCGTCGACGTCCGCCGCCTCGCCGCCGTCCAGCTCGCCCAGGAAGCGTAGCGACAGGTGCAGGTTCTCCTCGCTGACCCAGCGTGCGCCGGGCAGCCCGTTGCCCAGCGCGGCAAGACGCGCGCGCAGGTCTTCCGGCAGGGCGATGGCGATGAAGAGGCGCATGACGGTCCCGACTCCGCGAATTCGATTCTATCGGCCTTCACGGGTTCAGGGGCAGGGATAAGTGTGTGTCCTGTGAATCTCCTCGATGCCGTCGAGCACCGAATCGGACAGGACGAGGTCCTTTGCCTCGAGGTTATTCTCGAGCTGCGCCACGCTGGTCGCGCCGACGATGGCCGAGGTCAGGAAAGGCCGGGAGGCGACGTAGGCGAGCGCCATCTGCGCCGGGTCCAGGCCGTGGTCCCGGGCCAGCGCGACATAGGCGGCGATCGCCGCCTCGGCCCGGGGGCCACGATACCGCGTGTTGTCCGGATACAGCGTGAGCCTGGCACCGGCCGGCTGCCGGCCGTTCAGGTACTTGCCGCTGAGCGTGCCGGCGCCCAACGGCGCATAGGCGAGCAGCCCGCAGTCCTCGCGGATCGCCACCTCCGCCAGGCGCGGCTCGAAGGTGCGGTTGAGGAGGGAGTAGGGGTTTTGGACCGAGACCATGCGCGGGCCGCGCCCCGTCTCGGCAAGCGCCAGGAACCGCATGACGCCCCAGGGCGTTTCGTTCGAAAGGCCCACACTGCGCAGCTTGCCGGCCGCGATCAGGTCGCCCAGCACCGCGAGGGTCTCCTCCATCGGCGTGGCCTCCGGGTCGTCCGCCTCGTGCCGGTAGCCGAGCTCGCCGAAGACGTTCAGGGGCCGCTCCGGCCAGTGCAGCTGGTAGAGGTCGATGTAGTCGGTCCCGAGGCGCCGAAGCGAGGCCTCGACCGCCTCGGTGATGTGCCGCCGGTCGAGCCGCGGCTTGCCGTCACGCATATAGGGGAAACGATCGCTCGGCCCGGTCACCTTGGTGGCGATCAAGACCTTGTCGCGCGCGCCCCGCGCCGCGAGCCAGCTGCCGATGATCTCCTCGCTGCGCCCGTAGGTCTCGGCGCGCGGCGGAACCGCATACATCTCCGCCGTGTCGATGAAGTTGACGCCCCGCTCGAGCGCACAGTCCATCTGCGCGAAGCCGTCCAGCTCCGTGACCTGCTCGCCCCAGGTCATACTGCCCAGGCCGATCATGCTGACCTTCAGGTCCGTCCGTCCGAGTCGGCGGTATTCCATGCCTGCTCCCCTGTTCGGAATTGCCTTGCTCGGCGCGCGCCTAGAGAAACAGCGCCAGCACCCCGGTGTAGCCGTAGAGGCGGTTGTTCGATATCTCGCCGTTGGCGTAGAAGCCGACCAGCGGCAGGTCGCCCAGCGTCTCGCGCACCAGCTTCAGCTCCTCGGACTCCGGGCCGAAAAGGTTCGGACCGCGCGCGATGCAGGAGAAATAGACCGCGGCCTTGGGCGGCGTTTCGGCGCGGCGCTTCACGTCGGCCAGCATCCGTTTCAGGTCCTGCTCGGCGGATTCGTGGTCGCGCCGGCAGAACATCAACTGCCGGCCCTCCTCGACCAGCTCGCCCACCGCGATCCAGCCGCGCTCCAGGTCGATGCCCGCCAGATTGCGCACCAGGTAGTCCCCGGTGTCCGTGCCGACGATCGGAAAAGCCGCGTAGATGTACCCGCCGACGCGCCTCAGATCGCGCGCCAGAAGCTCGCCGATGTCCTCCTTGAAAACCTCGAGCGCCGGGCGCCCGTCGATCTTCATGACGACGTTCTGCTCGGCCTCGGTGATGGTGCGGACCTCGCTGATCGGCGTGCACCCCTGGGACAGCCCGGCGACCACCGGCATCTCCGGGCTGAACAGGACGCCGGACAGCCCGCCCTCGCCGATGCGCCCGGCGATCTGCGGACAGTCGGCCGGCCCCGCCGTCAACCCGCCGACCAGAAAGGTCGAGGTCTCGGCTGCGAGGGCGTCCACGATGCTGTCGACCCGATGATTGCGCGGGTCGCCGTGGACGATGCCGAAGACCGGATGATGCCGCGCGACCCAGTCGCCATGCCTTTCCATGAAAGGCTCGAGGCTCCCGCTTACCGGCTCGAAGACGCGAAAGCCGTCCTCCGGCAGCGCGCCGACCAGAACCGCGAGCGCCGGCCGCCCGTGGTACTCGACCCCGCTGGCCGCGATGCCCATGCCGACCGTGCCGACCCAATCCTCGATGCGCGTGCGCTCGCGCAGGAACGTCAGGATCGAGCTCAGGTCCTCGCTCAGCTCCGCCGTCGCGTAGAGCAGCCCGAGGTTGGCGCCCTTCGGCAGATCGCCGAGCGCCTCGAGACAGGCCTTGACCGTCTTGGCCCAATCCTCGCCCGCCGCCGAGGCTGCCTTGAAACCGACGGCCGAAGCACTCGCCGCGTCAGCCATCGGCCGCCCCCCGCCGGGCCAGGAGACCGCGCAGCAACGGCTCCAGCACCGGGACGATACGCTCGACCACGACCGCGACGCCGGCCGCGTTGGGGTGGATGCCGTCATCCTGGTTCAGCCTCGGGTCGAGCGCCACGCCGTCCAGAAAGAAAGGATAGAAGGCCATGCCGTATTTCTCCGCGAGGCGTGGAAAGACCGCGTCGAACTCCACGACGTAATCCTCGCCCAGGTTGCGCGGCGCGCGCATGCCCGTGAAAAGAACGGTCAGGCCCTCGGCCGCCAAGCGGGCCAGGATGTGGTCGAGATTGCGATACGTCTCGCCGGGTTCGATGCCGCGCAGGCCGTCGTTGCCGCCGAGCTCGACCAGCACCAGGTCGGGTTCTTCGGCCAGCGCCCAGTCGAGCCGCGCCCGGCCCGCCGCCGTGGTGTCGCCGGAGTTGCCGGCGTTGATCACCTCGACCGGGTAGCCCCGCGCCCTAAGCGCCGATTGGAGCTGCGCGGGGAAGCTGTCGCCGGCGGTCAGGCCGTAGCCGTGGACCAGACTGTCGCCGAAGGCGAGCAGCTTGATCGGTTGCGCGCCTGCGAACCCCGCGCCCGGCGCACCCGCAAGAAGAGCCGCCGCGACCAGGAGTGCACCAAGCCGTGCGGCGGCCGGCGGGTCCGCCATCGTGCGAGATTGGATTCTGGGCGCCATGGTTTCTCTAAATCGCAACTGAACCAGCCCGGGTCAAGGCGTTGACACGGCGCGATCACGGGCCATATCCCGAACGGGGCAACCCGAAGCCTTCGCCGTTCCCGAAAGGTCCCTCCAGCCCGTGAGCCAGACCGACCCCGCAGCCCCCGCCTTGGCCGACACGCGGCCGATCATCCGGCTCGAGGAGCTGGAGCTCACGCTGTCCTCGGCCGCCGGCCCGGTGGAGATCCTGCGCGGCCTCGATCTCGAGGTCATGGCGGGCGAAACGGTCAGCATCGTCGGGCCCTCCGGGTCGGGCAAGTCCTCCATGATGATGATCGTCGCCGGCCTGGAGCGGGCGACCGCCGGCCTGGTCAAGGTGGCCGGGCGGGACCTGGCCGGTCTCGACGAGGACGCGCTCGCGTTGTTCCGGCGCGCCAGCATCGGCATCGTCTTCCAGTCGTTCCATCTGGTGCCGACCATGACCGCCCTGGAGAACGTGGCCGTGCCGCTCGAGCTCGCCGGCCGCGGCGACGCTTTCGACCGGGCCGCGGCGTGCCTGGCGCAGGTCGGCCTCGATCATCGCCTGACCCACTATCCGGGGCAGCTGTCCGGCGGCGAACAGCAACGCGTCGCGCTGGCCCGCGCCTTCGCGCCCGAGCCGGACCTGTTGCTCGCCGACGAGCCGACCGGCAACCTGGACGGCGACACCGGCGGCACGGTCATCGACCTGCTGTTCGACCTGCAGGCCCGGCACGGTACCACCTTGCTGCTGATCACCCATGACCGGGATCTGGCCGCGCGCTGCGCGCGCCGGGTCCAGCTGATCGATGGCCGCATTCTGGACGACGGACGAGAAGCCGCGGCCTTGAGCGCGGCCGGCGCCGCCTCGTGACGCCGGCCGGCGCCTCGCCCGGCTTGAGCCTGGCCCTGCGCCTGGCGCGGCGCGAGCTGCGCGGCGGTCTCAAGGGCTTCCGCATCTTCCTCGCCTGTCTGATGCTCGGAGTCGCGGCCATCGCCGGCGTCGGCTCGGTCTCCGAGGCGGTCCTGGCCGGCCTGCGCGCCGAAGGCCGCACCTTGCTCGGCGGCGACCTTGACCTGCGCTTGGCGCACCGCGAGGCGAGCCCGGAGGAGACGGCTTGGCTGACGGCGCGCGCCGAGATCTCGGTCGTCACTCACCTGCGCGCCATGGCGCGCGCGACCGGTGAAGACGGCCGTCGCAACCTCGTGGAGTTGCGCGCGGTCGACGGCGGCTATCCGCTCTACGGCGCCGTGGAGCTGGACCCGGCGCAGCCGCTCGAGCGGGCCCTGGCCTTCGACGGCGCGGTTTGGGGCGCGGCGGTCGACCGCAACCTTTTGGCCCGCCTGGAGATCGCGCCGGGCGACCGCATCAAGGTCGGCCACGCCCTGTATCAGGTGCGCGCCGTCCTGGACCGCGAACCCGACCGGACCGCCCAGGCTTTCTTCCTGGGACCGAGCCTCATGGTGGCGGCCGCCAGCCTCCCGGCGACCGGGCTGGTGCAGCCGGGCAGCCTGATCCATCGCCACTACCGGCTGCGCGCGCCGGCGACTGCTTCGGCGGTGGCGTTGCGCGAGGACCTGGAGGCCCGTTTTCCCGAAGCCGGCTGGCGGATCCGCGACACCAGCGAGGCCGCGCCGGGCGTGCGGCGCTTCGTCGAGCGTCTGACTCTGTTCCTCACCCTAGTGGGGCTGACCTCGCTGTTGGTGGGCGGCGTCGGCGTGGGCAACGCGGTCCGCAGCTATCTGGAGGGCAAGACCGCCACCATCGCGACCTTGAAATGCCTCGGCGCGCCGGGCCGCCTGGTATTCCAGCTCTATCTGCTCCAGGTCATGGCGCTCGCGCTGGTCGGCATCGCGGCCGGCTTGGCGGCGGGCGCCGTCGCGCCCTATGCCGTGGGCGCGCTGCTCGCGGACCAGCTCGGTTGGGAGGCGGTCGCGGCAGTCTACCCCGGTTCGCTCACGCTGGCGGCGGGCTTCGGCCTGTTGACCACGCTGGCTGTCTCGCTCTGGCCCTTGGCTCATGCCCGCGGCGTGCCGGCGGCCAGCCTGTTCCGCGACCTCGTGGCGCCTTTGCGCGGGCCGGTCGGGGCCCGGACTTGGGTGGCCATCGGTATCGCGGCCGCGGCGCTGGCGGTGCTGGCCATCGCGACCGCCGCCGAGCGTCGTTTCGCGGTCTACTTCGTGGTGGGAGCGTTGGGTTCGGTCGTGGTGTTCCGCCTGGCCGCTCTCGGCGTCATGGCGCTGGCGCGGCGCGCGGGCCGGCCTCGGCACCCGGGCCTGCGCCTGGCCGTCGCGAACCTGCACCGTCCCGGCGCGCCGACCGGCGGCGTGGTCATGTCGCTCGGCCTGGGTCTCACCGTCCTGGTCACGATCGCCCAGATCGAGGGCAACCTCGCCGAACAGGTGAGCCGGCGCCTACCACAGGACGCCCCCGGCTTTTACTTCATCGATATCCAGCCGGACCAGGTGGCCGCCTTCGACAGGACCGTCGAGGCGGTGCCCGGGGTGCGCGAGCTGCGCCGGGTGCCCATGCTGAGAGGCCGCGTCACGGCGGTCAACGGCACGCCCAGCGAAGAGCTCGAGATCTCGTCCGAAATCGAATGGGTGTTTCGCGGCGACCGCGGCCTGACCTGGACACGCGAGCCCCTGGCCGAGGCCGAGCTGACCGCCGGCGAGTGGTGGCCGGCCGACTACGACGGACCGCCGCTGGTCTCGCTGGACAACGGGGTCGGAGAAGCCTTGGGCCTGGCGCCGGGGGACCGGCTGACCGTCAACATCCTGGGGCGCGGCGTCGAGGTAACGATCGCCAACCTCCGAGTCATCGACTGGTCGAACCTGACCATCAACTTCGTCCTGGTCTTCTCGCCCGGGCTGCTGGAACGCGCGCCGCAGACCCAGATCGCCACGGTCAAGGCCGATCCGAAAGCCGAGGCCCTGGTCGAGCGGGCGGTCACGGACCGCTTCGCCAACGTCTCGGCGATCCGCGTCAAGGAGACGCTGCGGGCGGTCGCCGAGCTGATGGCGCACATCGCCGCGGCCGTGCGGGCGACGGCCAGCGTCGCCCTTCTGGCCGGCGTTCTGGTGCTGGCCGGGGCGGTCGCCGCGGGACACCAAAGGCGGGTCTACGACGCGGTGGTCCTGAAGGTGCTGGGCGCGACACGGCGCGACATCGGCCAGGCCTTCCTCATGGAACACGGTCTGCTGGGCCTTGCCACGGCAGTCATCGCCGGGCTCCTCGGCACCCTCGCGGCCTATCTCGTCCTGACGGAGGTCATGCATATGACCTTCGCCTTCCTGCCCGGCGCGGTCCTGTGGACGGCCCTGATCGCCACGGGGATCACGCTGGCGCTGGGTTTCGCCGGCACCTGGCGGGCCTTGTCCCAAAAGGCGGCCCCCCTGCTGCGCAACGAGTGATTAACCGGACGGTGATACACCCCGTCACTGTGGCATTGACCGTTGCGAAAGATTATTGATTCGCCGGCACCATGCTACAATATTACACCTGCTATTCGCTAACTGAGGCAGCAAGAGGGCTATCATGGCAATCGGACCCGATCGCAGAACAATGACCCCCGCACAAACGCGCGCGGCCGAAATCGACGTCGGCCTGCGGAGCTACATGCTGCGGGTCTACAACTACATGTCGTTGGGCGTCGCCTTTACCGGCGCGCTCGCCCTGGTCGTGGCCTCGAACGTCGAGCTCGTGCAGTTCGTGGCGACGTACTTCTGGGTGTTCTTTATCGGCATTCTGGGGCTCGGCTTTATTGGGCCGCGGCTCATCATCAGCAAGTCCGTCGCCGCCGCCCAGGCGTCCTTCTGGGTCTACGCCGGTCTTTGGGGCGCGGTCATCGGGCCGACCTTGTACATTTACGGCCAGATCGACCCGATGCTGGTGCCGAAGGCGTTCTTCATCACCGCCGGCGCCTTTGCCGGCATGAGCCTGTTCGGCTACACGACGAAGCGGAACCTGGGGCCGATTGGCGCCTTTCTCTGCATGGCGACCTTCGGCATCCTGATCGCGCTTCTGGTCAACGTCTTCCTGATCCAGAGTGCCGGTTTCGATCTCGTGCTCTCGGTCATCGTCGTTCTCGTCTTCTCGGGCCTCACCGCCTACGAGACCCAGATGATCAAGAACATGTACCACGAGGCCGACGCCGGGGACGTGGCCACGCGCAAGGCGATCTTCGGCGCGTTCCTGCTCTATGGTTCGTTCGTGACCCTGTTCGTCTGGATCCTGCATCTCCTGGGCATAATGCGCGACTAACAGCGTTCACGACAGACTCTTCGAAGGAAAGCCCGGGGCAAGTCCCCGGGCTTTTTCCATGACCGGAGGTCAGATCGTGCGCCCGCCGTCGACCGGCAAGCAGACGCCGGTCAGGAACTCGCCCTCGTCGGCGGCGAGGTAGAGCACGGCATTGGCGATATCCTCGGGCCGCGACATGCGGCCCAAGGGCACGGTCTCGATGAACTTCTGGCGCAGCTCCGGCGTATCCGGCTGGCCCATGAAAGTCTCCAGCATCCCCGTCGCGCCGATCACGGGGCAGACCGCGTTGACCCGGATCCGGTCGGGCGCGAGCTCGAGCGCCATGGACTTGGTGATCGTGTTGACCGCGCCTTTCGAGCCGTTGTACCAAGTCAGCCCGGGACGCGGCCGGAGCGCGGCGGTCGACGAGGTGTTGATGATGCAGCCATGGCCTTGCTTGCGGAACAGCGGCACCACCTCGAGGGCCGCCAGGTAGACCGCCTTGACGTTGACCGCGTAGGTGCGGTCGAAGTCCGCCTCGCTGACCTCGAGCATCGATTGGTTGACGTGGCTGTAGCCGGCGTTGTTGACCAGGATGTCGAGCCTGCCGAAGGCGCTCAGCGCAGTCTCGACCATCGCCTTGACCTCGTCCGACCGGGTCACGTCGGCGCGCACGAAGACGGCCTTGCCGCCGCCCCGCCCGATCTGCTCGGCTACCCTATGCCCGCCCTCGTCATCGATGTCGGCGACCACGACGGCCGCCCCCTCGCGCGCGAAGCATTTGGCGATTCCCTCGCCGAAGCCCGATCCGGCGCCGGTCACCAGCGCCGCCTTGTCCTTCAGCCGCATGGTCCCCCCACCGCCCCGCATCGGGGCCCTTGGTTTCAGCCGTGCTGCAGCACCACGGTCTTCAGCACGCTGAAGCCGTACAGCGCCTCGTAGCCCTTCTCGCGGCCGTAGCCGCTCTTCTTGACCCCACCGAACGGCAGCTCGACGCCACCGCCGGCGCCATAATTGTTGACGAAGACCTGGCCCGAGCGCAGGGCGCGGGCGAGGCGCATCTGCCGGCCGCCGTCGCGGGTCCAGACCCCGGCGACCAGGCCGTAGTCCGTGCCGTTGGCGAGCTTCACCGCCTCCGCCTCGTCGCGGAACGGCAGCACCGCCAAGATCGGCCCGAAAACCTCCTCCTGGGCGAGCGGATGGTCCGGCGGCACGTCGGTGAAGAGCTGCGGCGCCACGAAATAGCCGCCCGGGGCAGCGTTGGCGGCGATCCGGCCCTGGGCCGCGGGTCGCAGGCCGTCGCCCAACGCGCGCGCGAGGTAGCCCTCGATCCGGTCCCGCTGCCTCTCGCTGATCATGGGGCCGCAGTCGAGGTCGGCATCCCAGGGCCCGGCCTCGAGTCCGGCGAAGCGCTCGGACAGGCGGCCGACGACCTCGTCGTAGACCGGCCGTTCGACCAGCACACGGCTGCCCGCCGAACAGGTCTGGCCGCCGTTCTGCACGATGGCCCTGGTCAGCACCGGCAGGGCGTCGTCCAGGTCGGCGTCGGCGAAGACGACCTGCGGCGACTTGCCGCCCAGTTCCAGGGTCACCGGGCAGTGGTGGCCGGCCGCCGCCGCCGCCACGCGGCTGCCGGTCTCGGGCGAACCGGTAAAGGACACGTGGTCGATACCCGGATGGCCGGCCAGCGCCGCCCCGGCCTCATCGCCCAGACCTGTGACCAAGTTGATCGCTCCGGCCGGAAAGCCGACCTCGAGCGCCAGCTGGCCGATGCGCAGAATCGACAGGCAGGCGTCCTCCGCCGGCTTGACCACCACGGCGTTGCCCATGGCGAGCGCCGCGCCGATCGAGCGGCCGGCGATCTGCGCCGGATAGTTCCAGGGCACGATGTGGCCGGTCACGCCGTGCGGCTCGCGCAGGGTGAGGACGGTCATGCCGGCCTGATAGGGCAGGGTCTCGCCGTGCACCTTGTCGGCAGCGCCGGCGTAGAATTCGAAGTAGCGCGCCGCGGCGACGATGTCGGCGCGGCCCTGGGCCAGCGGCTTGCCGGTGTCGCGGGCTTCCAGCGCGGCGAGCGAATCGCCGTCCTCGAGGATCGCCGCACTCAGTCTGGCGAGCAGCCGGCCCCGCTCGGCCGCGGTCATACGCCCCCAAGGACCCTCCAGCGCGGCGTGGGCGGCGTCGACCGCCGCGTCCACATCCTCGGCCGTGCCCCGCGCCAAGGCGCCGAAGGCGCCGCCGTCGCTGGGATCGACGACCGGCAGGCTTTCCCCGCCCAAGGGCGGACGCCACTCGCCACCGATCAAGACTTCCGCGTCCAGCATGCCCTCATCTCCCCTAGCGGCAATCGAATTTCAGACTAGCGCAAGGCGCGGGAACTGCGCAAAGTCAAAGCACGCCCGGGCACCCGGGCGAGCGGCTGCATCGACATCAAGCTTCGTTGGCTTTCAGTTTGGGGCTGGCCCTCTGTTCGCCAGGCGCTCCGCGCTTCGGCGGCGCAGGCGGGCCTCCAGGCCGGCCAGTTTTGCTTCGATCGCAGGGCCGATATGGATCTGTGGCCGGGACGGCGTGAGACCCTCGCGCTTTTCACGCTCCGTGATGGCCTCTCTGGCATCGTGGAAGGCCTTGACGAAAGAGAACTCCTCGCGGAGCTGTTCCTTGAAATAGGCTTGGCCGAAATAGGTGAAGTCGTTGAGGTTGCTGCAGCCGAACGACTTCCTGTCGGCGCGCGCGGCGGTTATGATCACGGTGTTTTCGTCCTTGAGAGTATCGACGAACCCGCCCGAGTAACAGGCCGAGACCACCAGAACCCGCCACTTGATCCCCGAGCGGTCGAGCATCTCCTTCAATTTCGTCGCGGCAAGACCGTTGAGGCGAAGAGGCCAGAAGTTTGTCGAAAGCACTTGTTTTCGTGATCCGTGCGAGGTCAGGAACAGGAACAGTACGTCCTCGTCCCGGTCGATCCGACGAGCTATGCCGTTCAGTGCGCGCCGAAGGTTGCTGGCGCTGGCCAGAGGTAGGTCCTGGACCGTCGCCCGGTTGTTTACCAGCATGACGGAGCGGTCCGTCGTGTCGAAGCGGTCGTCGAACAGCCGTCTGACGAAGCGCACCTCCTTCATGAAGACGTCCTGATAGGCGGACCCGCCGAAACCGACGAAATAGAGGTCGGTGACACCGGGCCGCTGGGCCGCCAGGGCCCCGGTCACTTGATCGAGCAGGTCCCGCTGGGCGTCGTAGGTGTCCTCGACATTGACCCGGACACGGTCGGACGGCTCCGTCGCCGCGACGGTGCTGTACCAGAGCCGTTGTTCGGGGAGCCCGAACCGGGGGGCGAGATTGCAGACGGCATAGACCAGGACGAGCGCCGCCGCCCGGCCGATGTTCGCATTGTAGAGCAGCCTCACCGCACGGAAGACCACGGCGAGCAGCCAAGAGACCCAGACGAGGAATACCGTCCAGGCTGCCACGTACGAACTGCTCTCGGCGGCCATTTCGCTGAGCCACCTCAAGACGGCGACGGCGGAGAGCATGAGCGGACCGGCCGATGCCAAATAGACCAACAACGCGCCGCCGGTCCACGACGCCCCCTGGATCCGGGCCATGAGGTACACGCTGAAAACCAACAGCAAATAGAACGTCGCCGCGTGGCTGAGGCCGTAGACGTTGAATCCACGTTCCGGTTCGGTGGAAACGAAGCCGTACCCGAACGAAAGGGCAAATCCCGTGAGGAGAAGCAAGACCGCTTGGTCGATGCTGACCCTAAACGAGTCTTGCCGGACCGGGAGCATGAGGGCGAGCCGGGCGCCCGCGATGATGTTGCCGATCACGTCGCGCAAATGGTTCAAATCATTCGCCCCTCAAACAAATTGCAAGCATGCGATGTCGATCTACTATCGCGCGAGAGATCTTAAGATTGGGTTGCGCGCCTGCCGCGCGCCTGCCGATGGAACTGAACTGCAACCAACGCGGAACTGTCCGGCAGGGGCCGGTTGCGGATCGGGCCCCTTCCGGTTTTCCCGGCGTATTATCAGCCAGTTGAATAATGACGGCGCCGGGGCGGGCTTTCTTCCCGCCCCGGCGCCGCCGACAGCTGCTCTGAACAGTCGCCCCGCTCGTGCCTGGAAATACGGTTGGTACGATCGGGTGTGGTTGCCACTATGTGGCGTGGCCTCTTAAGAAACCCTTGCCGGAATTGTCAGTGGGACCGCCATCGCCGCTCGAGCAGAGGCCAGGACAGCTCGGCCAGTACGGAGCCGCAGACCACGACGATCGCCGCGACCTGCACCCAGGTGATCGGCTGGCCCAGGATGGCCAGCGCCAGGACCGCGGTGATCACCGGCTTGAGGAAGAAGAGGTAGCTGCCGCGGGTGATGTCCGGGACGGCGGCCAGCCCGGCGAGCCAGAAGAGCTGCGTCACGGTGGTGTTCCACAGGGCCAGCGTGAGCAGCGACCAGGCCGCGACCGGCGGCTTGTCGAAGAGCGTGGTCGGGACGACCCAGACGCCCCAGGCCATGCCAACGATGAGCCAGAGGCCGACGGCGCCGATCGACATGGAGACCGTCGTGATGCGGATCGCGCCGTGCTTGACGATGAGCGGCTTGGCGAGGACCGCATAGGCCGAACCGGTGGCCGCACAGATCAGGGTCAGGCCGAGCCCGGCAAGCGAGCGGTTGGCGCCCGCCAGTTGCGCCAGGTAGCCGTCGGTCAGCAGCAGCGCCACCCCGAGAATCGCGCAGGCGCCGCTGATCAGCTTCGGGATGCCGATGGGCATGCGATAAAGCGCCAGGTTGGTCAGGCCGACGAAGATCGGCATGGTGGTGACCAGCGTGCCGACCTGGACGATCGAGGCGTAGTCGAGCGCCCAGTGGAACGCCAGGTAGGGCACGCTGACCCCGCCCAGCGACAAGAGCAGCAGGCGCAGGCCGTCCTGCCTGAGCGGCGTCAGGAGGTCGCGGGTCGCCTTGCGGGACAGCGCGACCACGAGCAGCCCGGCCCCGCCCAGGACGTAGCGCCAGACCGAGACCTCCGGCCCGGCCACGCCGGACAGCACGGCGAAGAACTCGCTGGAGGCGTGGCCCGTCACGCCGATGAAGACCGCGAGGTAGGCCAGCGTCGGGGTCATGCGCATCGGCGTCACAGGCCCTTCGCGAAGTCGAGCAGCGCCCGAACGGTCTCGGCCGGACGCTCGAGCGGGATCAGGTGGCCGGCATCATCCAGCGTTATCTGGCGCGCCCTGGGCAGGCGGGCGCTGAGCGACGCCAGCGCCGAGGCCTCGTAGAACACGCGATCCTGCAGGCCGGTCATGACCAGCACCGGCAGGTCCAGCCGCTCGTAGGACAGGTCCCAATCGGCCTCGGCGGCCCAGGTCAGGAGATTCATGTGGCCGTGAGCGGGGTCGAGCGGCTCGTAGGGGGCCTCGCCGAGGCAGGTCGGACGCAATGCCGTGAGCTTCTCCTCGTTCACCAGCAGCGGCAGATAGAGGTCCATCAGGAGCTGAAGGCCACCGGTGCGCGCCGCCCGCGCCATACCCCGGTTGATCCAGTCGAGCCGGGGTCCCGGACGCCGCAGCGTGTTGATCAGCACCAAGCCCTCGGCCGCGGCCCCCCGGAGCCAGGCCTGGGCGGCGAAGAGTCCGCCGATCGAAAGGCCGACCAGGATCGGCCGCGGCGGCGCGACGGCGTCCAGCAAACGGACCAGGTCGCCGGCGACGAGCCCGTCGTCGAGCCGGGCGTCGGGACTGAACGGGCTGTCCTGCTGGCCCCGCAGGTTGTAGGCGAGCGTGCCGTAGCCGAGGGCCCTGAGGGCCGGGCCGATCTCGGCCTGCCACATGCCGGTGTTGCCGGTCAGCGCGTTGACGAAGACGAAGCTTTGGCCGGCGTCGCCCGGCGGGTCGTATTCGTAGTGAAGGCCCTCGCCGGGGCCGAGCGTCAAGAAGGCCATGATTCACCTTGATCGGACGAGGGGCCGGGAGACGGCCCGCCGCCGCATTATCCGCACGAATTCGGACTGCTTGACAAGGGCTCCGACAGCGGCGCCCCGGCGGCGCGTCAGCCGGGCACGAAGCGCTGGTCCAGCACGATGTCAAAGCGTCCGGCGAGCGCCCCGGGCTCGACCTCGGGTGCCGGCTCCAGCGCGACGATCAGGCGGGCCCGGGCCAAGGGGTCGCGGACCCGGTTGAGGATGCCGTCGCGGGCATTGAGCGCTTCGCCGGCCACGTACATCTGCGTGGTCAGCCCGTCGATCCCGCGTCCCGAGATCGCGAAATGGATGTGCGGCGCGCGCCCTGGATATGCCACCGGCTTGATGGTGCGAAACCGAAAGGCGCCGTCTTCGCCGACCGCCATGCGGCCATAGCCCTGGAAGTTCGGGTCGGCCCGGCCGCCGCGGTCGCCCGGATGGTGATAGCGCCCCGAAGCGTCGCACTGCCAGATCTCGACCCGGGCGCCGGCCAGCGGCCGGCCGGCCGCGTCGAGCACCCGGCCGAAGACGTGGGCGACGACGCCCGATGCCGCCTGGCCGCGGCCGGCCACCTGCACCAGGTCGGTGTCCGAGTCGAGCGGCAGGCGGAGCGGATAGAACGGCCCGGGGGTCTGCCGGGGCGTCGGCACCAAGGCCGCCGACAGACTTTTCGGCAGCAGCGCGCCGGCGCCGGCGGCCAAACCGGCCGCGAGCAGCCGGCGCCGTTGCAGCGAACGGGATCGAACCATGCGTCGCCTCCTCCAAGTCTTGTCGACAGGAACAGGATATAGGTCGGCCGGATGCCGATAACCAGTCGCGCCGTGTCCCCCGGGCGTGACGGGATCCGGCGGCGGTCCGGCTACAGGACGATCACGAGGGTGATGGCCAGGACGCAGGCCATGCTCGTGGCGGCAAAGCTGTCGCGCAGGTCGGGCACGGGCCCCTCCCGCGCACCGCGCGCAACGCCGAAGTCCGCCGGCTCCAGCCGCCCGGCCGCCGATTCGGCCAGGACCTGGCGCGCGAAATGTCGCACGTACCCGGGCACGAACCGTTTGAAGAGATAGGCCACGAAGGCCGGCTCGAGCCACCGGTCGTCGGGTTCCATGCCGTGCCAGTTTCGCCAGGCGGCGCGAAACAGCTCGAAGTCAAGGATGCCCAAGGCGGCCTTGGCTTCGGTTACGAGATCGTCGTCGCTCAAGCCCTCGACGGCTCGAGAGGGGTCGAATTGCGATAGGTTCGGTTTCATCCCGAAAGCGCTCCTCTTGTCGCTGCGATGGCCTCCGGGCGTCTCCGTTCTGGTCAACCAACTTTAGGCCCACTGGCGTGATGTTCGAAGCTCACGCAAAATTGATCCTACCGGTGGCAAGCAAAGGAACGGTAAATATCGACTCCCCTTGCGGCAAGATCGTGCCATTTGAGCTAGACTGGCAACGCCACATCGACGGCATCCAGAAAGAGAGAGGTGCAATGTCCGCTTTCCTCGTCGCTCATCTGAACGTTACCGACCCGACAGCTTTCGAGGGCTACCGGGCCGCGGTGCCCGATGTGATCGCGCGTTTCGGCGGGCGGTATCTGGTGCGCGGCGGCGCCGTGGAAGTCCTGGAGGGCGAGTGGCGGGTTCCACGCCTGGTAATTCTGGCCTTCGACAGCATGGACCGGGCCAAGCAATTCTACCACTCGGCGGAATATCAGGAGATCCTGCCGCTCCGCCTCGCCGCGGCCGAGGGCGACGTCGTTCTGGTCGAGGGCGCCCCCGGCGCCGAGTGATCGCGGGGCCTCCCGCCGCGCACTGTTTCCTTCGGGCGGCACGCCCGTGCCGCGGCAATCCTTGAAACGACGGGTGAAGCGCTACAAGTGCTGCAGCAAGCCTATTTTATAGTATGGCTCGAACGAGGTGGCTATGCTGTCTTGACATGAGCTCGGAAACCATCGGCGATATCGACGGCCGCGCTTCGGACGCACCGGACGCCGCCCAGCGGGAGGCACGGCTGGCGCGCTTGAGCCTGCGTTACAACGACATGCTGCGCTCGGCTGTCGGCTGGCTGTGGGAAACCGATGCGCGGCTGAACCTGACCTATGTTTCGCCGCCGATCGCGACCACCCTGGGCGTTCCGGCGCAGATGCTGATCGGGCGCAACCTGCTCCACCTGTTCGGCCTCGAGGAGGGCGAGCGTGCCAGTGGGCGCATGGCCGCGGCCATCGCCGCGCGCCGCTCGTTCCGCGACGAGCACTTCGTGCTCGATATGGGCGAAGGCCTCAGGACGAGCTACCGGATCACCGGCGTTCCCTATTACAACGAGACCGCCGGGCGCTTCGCTGGCTATCGCGGAACCGGCACGGCGATTCCCGAGTCGCTCGACGCCACCACCGAGGACGCCGAGACCGCCGGGCAGCTCTTGGAAATGCTCGAGGACGCCTTGGCGCACAAGGACCAGCTCGAATGGGAGATCTCCAAGGCCGGGGACGAATCGCTTCAAATCCGTCTGGCCGGAATCGCGCACGAACTGCGCACGCCGCTCAATGCCATTATCGGCTTTGCCGAAGTGATCAAGGAACGCCAGCTGGGTGACGACTGGAACCGCTACCAGGACTACGCATGCAACATTCACGAGAGCGGCCTGCACTTGCTCGAGGTGATCAACGACCTGATCGACCTCGCCAGGATCGATAGCGGGCACAAGAGCCTGCAACCCGAACGGCTGGACGTGGAGCCGATCGTCGCCAGCGCGCTGCGCATGCTCGAAGACAAGGCGCAGGAAGCCGAGGTGCTTCTGGTCAACAGCCTGGCGTCCGGCACGCCCTGGGTGAACGGCGAGCGCCACGCGCTGCGGCAGATCCTGCTGAATCTGCTTACCAATGCAATCAAGTTCACGCCGGCCGGGGGCACGGTCGGTGTCGAGTGGCAGGCCACCGACATCGCAACACTCGACCTGATCGTTTGGGATACCGGTGTCGGGATCGACCCGAAGGACCAGGAGCGGGTCTTCGAGAGATCCTACCGGGCGCCCCAAAAGAACCTCGAGCGGCCGGGCAGCGGCCTCGGCCTGTCGATCTCGCGCAATCTGGCCCGCGCGATGGGCGGCGACATCGTCATTTCGAGCCAGCCCGGCGAGGGCTCGCGCGTAACGCTACGACTGCCGCTCGATCCGAATCCGTCGGGACCGTAGCAAGATCTCGGCTGGAAGCGTCTGGCGCGGGTGGCGGCCTTCTACGACCGAATTGCCGACCAATTCGCCCGGCAGGTTCTGCGCGAGTGGCGACGCGACCCCGGCCTGCCCGGCGTGATCGAACGGCTGCCGGGCGCGGCGGGAAGGGGCGAAGCCCCGGGACGACCCGGGGCCGCCGGGGGACGCGACCCGACCAACGCGCGTGAGCCGATGACACGGCCGGCGGGATCGCGTTATACTCGATTGGTTCCGATGGCTAGGAAGGCTGTGAAAGGGAAGAGCTATGAAGGCTTTACTAATTCTCATTGTGACGGCGGGGACTGTTCAGGGCGCCTCCCTAGGTCCCGATCAGACGGTCCAGATCCGCGAAATCGAGTTCTCGTCCATGGCGGCCTGCCGGCAAGCGGCGCAGCAGATGGTGAAGTCCGCGCACCGGGCCGACGACCGGGCACGGATTTTCTCGGTCGAGGAGTCGACCAACAGGATCCTGGTGCCGGCGCCTGTGATCATCGCCGAGTGCGTCGGGACCTGAAATCCCGGCTTCCGCTTAGCATCGAGAACCTTTGGTATTCGCAGCGGCGGGCCCGGTCAGCGTGCGGCCGGCCTGACGGCCAAGGCCGTCCGCCGGGCGTCGGCCAGGAAGCGGTCGAAGATCTCGGCAACGGCCAGATTCAGGGCCACGATCGAGGCGTCGACGCTGTCCGCTCTGCTGGGCCGCTCGACAGCGTAGCTCTGGAGCACCAACAGGCGGTCGTCAGCCAAGCCGATCAGGGCCAGCTCAAGCTCGACAAAGACGCGAGGCGCGCCGCCACCGAGCAGCCGCTCGAAGCGCTTTATGCGGCCTCTGACCTCGAAATCCGGCCGGACCCGCATGTCCGGCGTGACCACCGATTGGGCGATCCTGCCCTGCCGGAGATAGTCGACCAGCTGTCCCTGCAGCAACCGGGTCGGCGGATCGGTCCAGTAATGGTAGTCGTGCTGCTGCATTTCGTGGGGTTGCCCCGAGGCACTGAACAGCAGCGGCCGTTCACGCAGAAGCCCGTCGGCCTCCAGGGGCGGCACCGAAACGATGCCGGGCAGACGTCGGTCCGCCGACCCGGCCCGTGGGGCCGCTATCAGGATCCTGTAATAGTGATCTCGCGGGAGCGGCGGGGCCGAGCCCAGGCAGCCGGCCAGCGCCGAGGCGGCGAGCGTCAAGAGGACGAGCCGCATCATTGGACCACGCCGTTGCCGGTTTCGGGCTGGGACGAGACCTCCTCGCGCGGCGTGCCGTTCAGCAACAGACCGGGGTTCTGCCTGATGAGCCGGCTGAACTCGTTCATATTGCGCGTCGCCCCTTCGAGATTGTGAACCAGCGTATCGATGTTCCGCGCAATAGCGCCTAGCGTGTACCGGGCATCCGTCAATGACAGTTGAACATCGTCCCGGTTGTCGTCCACCAGCCCGTCGAGGTTGGCAACCAGTTGCTCGATCTCGGCTACGCTCCTGGTCAGCTGCCGGCTGGCCGTCGCGAAATTTCGCGAGCCTTCCTCGGCGTTCCCGATGAGGCTTTCGACTGCGGCGGCGTTCTTGCCGGAGAGGACCCGCTGCACCGCTGCCGCGCTCGAGTCCAGCCGCGCGACGACGACGGCGACTTGGTCGAGCACCGCCGGCACGCGGCGCTCGATCACCAGGGCAAGCGAATTCATGGTGCCGAGCAATCGTGGCAAGTCTTCGTCGAGCGTCTGGCCGGTGCGCTCCACGAGGTCCGCGATCCTGCCGAACAGCGGCCTGACGCCGTCGCGGCTCAAGTCGCCGAGCTCCCCCGCGGCTGCCGCCATGGCGGCGAAGACATCGCTCGGCGCCCCGCCCGGGATCTCGCCGCCGCTCGGGACCGTCGTCTCCGAGCGGCCGCCTTCTATATCCACGGTCTTGGCGGACAGAAAGTTCGTGCTGCCGATGCGTGCGGTGCTGTCGACCGGGATTCGCCAGCCCTGGTCGATGCTGAGCTTTAGGCGAAAGCGCATGCGCGCGCCCTTCGCAAGCGGCGCGATTTCTTCGACCTGGCCGACGGGATAGCCGTCGTAGCGCACCTGGGTTCCGAAATTCACGTCGGCCACGTTGTCCAGCACCGTGAAATAGGCGTCCCGCGCGCCCATCCGCCCGGCGAGCAGCGCACCCGATATCACCGCCGCCAAGACCATGGCGGCGACGAACCCGCCGACGGCGAGGTAGTTCAGGTCGTGCTTCCGCATGTCCTCACCAATGCCTGGCTCCCAGCCCATTCCGACCCATCGGCACTATGCCCCTCCCGCCAACCGGCGCAGGTACCCGGCCGGATCGACCTCGGGATCCTCGGGGCGGCGGTTCAGCAGATTCTGGATGCGCCGACTCGGGTTTCCGCGCAGACCCTCGGCCGAATCGACGGCCAGCACGCGGCCCCGGTCCAGGACCGTAATCCGATCCGCGATCTTGAATGCGCTTTGCATCTCGTGGGTGACCACGACGATGGTCATGTCCATGGCTTGGCGCAGGCGGAGGATGAGATAGTCGAACGCGGCCGCGACAGCCGGGTCGAGTCCCGCCGAAGGCTCGTCGAAGAACAGCAGCTTGGGATCCAGCACGATGGCGCGCGCGACCGCGGCGCGTTTCAGCATGCCGCCCGACAGTTCCGACGGCATGAGATCGCCGGTGCCGGCCAGATCGACCACCTCCAGCTTCAAGCGCGCGATGATGTCCATCGTCGTCTCGTCCAGTTCGGCGTGTTCGCGCAACGGCAGCTTCACGTTCTCGGCCACGGTCATCGAGCTGAACAGGGCGCCGCCCTGGAAGGCCACGCCGATCTGACGGCGCAGGCCGGCCAGCTCCAAGGGGTCGAGCCGGGACAAATTCCGGCCGAGTACGGTCAGGCTGCCGGCGCTCGGCGATTCGAGCCCCAGCAGATGGCGCAGGAGCGTGCTCTTGCCCGACCCGCTGCCGCCCATGATCACCATGACCTCGCCGGCCTGCACGGTCAGGTTCACGTCGAACAGGACCTGCACCGGCCCGTAATGCGCGTCCAGATGGCGCACCTCTACGACCGCGGCGCCCTCGGGCACGGCCGCCGACCGGGGACCGGGACACGGGGAACCAGGCGCGCTCATCCTACTGGGTCACCACGAAGGCGAAGATCATGTCGGTCACGACGATCGCCGAAATGCCCTGCACCACCGACCGCGTTGTGGCCCTGCCGACGCCTTCCGCGCCGCCCGCGACCAGGGAGCCGTTGACCACGCCGACCAGCACGATCAAGACGGCGAACAAGGCGCTCTTGCCCAAACCGTGCCAGAGGTCGCCGGGCGAGAGCACCGCGATGGTTCCCGAGAGATAGGCCGCCATGGAAAGGTCGAGCGCCGCGGACACGTAGAGGCCGGCGGCCGCCAGGGCCACGAGGTTCGCCCACATGGTCAGCACCGGAAGCATGACCACCAAAGCAAGCAGCGCAGGAGCGACCAGGAAGCGCACGGGATCGATGCCGATCACCTTGAGGGCATCGAGTTCCTGGTTGATCGACATCGTGGCGAGGCGCGCCGCCAGGGCGGAGCCGGAACGCCCGGCGACCAGGATGCCCATGATCAGGGGCGAGAACTCCCGCGTGACCGACAGGGCGATCCCCACATGGGCCAGGGATTCCGCGCCGAACAGGCCCAGCGAATAGAGGCTTTGAATGGCCAGCATGAGACCCACCGTGGCCGAAAGCAGGGTGGCGATCGGCAGCGCCAGGATGCCCATTTCCGTCATCTGGGCCGCCACGGCGGCCAGGCGCACCGGCTGCCGCCAGCGCCGGCCAGCGAAGATCCAGCGCAGCGACTGGCCCAGCAGGGCCGCGGAATAACCGATCTCGTCCAGGCTCCGGACGGCGCCGCGGCCCAAGTTCTCGATCCCTCGCAGCACGCTGAGGCGCCCCTCCGGGTCTAGGACGCCAGCGCCGCATCGAGATCGGGGTGGATCGCGAAGACCTTGTCCAACCGCGCCAGCTCGAAAACGCGCATCGCTTGGACGCTGGCCGAGAACAGCTTGAGCGCGGTCCCGTTCCTCGCCGCAATCTGCATGGCCTCGACCAGACTCGCGATCCCGGAACTGTCCAGATATGACACGTCCGAGAGGTCGACCAGCAGGTCCTTGCCGTGGGACACGCCATCGAGCAGCAGGCCGCGAACCGTGGTGCAATGCTCCAGGTCCACGTCGCCCGACAGCTTGACGACGACCTTGCCGTCGATTTCGCTTACTTCGTCACGCATTCCGGGTCACTCCAACCGTTTCATCAATCGCAAGAGGTTGCCTTGGCCGTCCGGGGCCGGCTTGTATTCGACGCTGTCCATGATCGAGTGGATGAAATGGGTGCCGAGCTGGCCCGGCCTCACGTCGTTCAGATCGCGCGGCTTGATCCCCGTGGGATCCATCGGCGGCGCGAAGTCGCGCAACAGCAGGACCATGCCGGCCTGACAGCGGAAGACGGCAAGCACGACCTCGCCGTCCTCGTCGTTCCGATAGGCGTGGACAAGGATGTTCTTGCAGGCCTCGTCGAGCGCAAGGACGATGTCCCGGGCGTCCGTCTCGCCGAAACCACAGTGCCGGGCCCCGGCCAATACGCTGGCACGGACCTTCTTGAGCACCTCGAGCCTGGCGGCAAAGCGTTGCTCGAACAGCAGCTCGAGCGGGGCGGGCTCCAGGGTGTCGTCAAAGGGCGCCGTACTAGTCATGGCGGCTGACCCAGGCATCGTCGATGGCGAGCACGGTGAGGTCGTCCCGGGCTTCCCAACCTTCGTGATCCAATTCCGCCAGCAGGGCGTTCAGCCGCTCCGCGAGAGGCAGGTCTGCGTGGCTTTCGACCAGCTGGATCAGGCCTTCGACGCCAAGCGCCTCCTGTTCGCCGTAGCGGTACTCGGTGAGGCCGTCGGTGAAGATGTAGAACTCGCCGCCGGCCAGCTCGATCCCGTGAGTCTCGAACGTGAGGTCCGGCAGGATCCCGAGCGGCGGCGCCTCGGCCGGGAAGGACCGGTAGCTTCGGTCGGGCGCGCGCAGCAAGGGCGGCTCGTGGCCGGCATTGGCAAACCAAAGCGCGCCCGTCTCATGGTCGTAGATGCCGGCCACCATGGTCACGAACATGCCGCGGCTCGCCGTCTCGCAGGTTTCGCGATTGATCGCCGCCAGGAGGTCCGCAGGATCGTCGTAGGTCTTGGCCAGGCAGCGGAACAGGCCGGCCGCCTTGGCCATCAGCAGGGCGGCGTTCATGCCCTTGCCCGACACGTCGGCCAGCGCGAAGGGGATGCGCCGCTCGTCGAGAGGAAAGAAATCGAAGAAATCCCCGGACACCAGGCGGGCCGGCCGGTTGAGGCCGACCACCGGGAATCCGGCCGGATCGGCATGCGGCAGAAGGTTGCGTTGGATCTCGGCCGCGAGTTCCAGATCGCGGCCGACGCCTTTCTGGCAGTCCAGCGCATACGTCAAGCGATCGTTCGAAATGGCGAGCGCGGCCGCGCCCGCGGCCGCCGCGAGGAGTCCGGACTCGTCGGGCGTGAAGGCTCCGTTACGCTTGTTCGCCACCGCCAGCACCCCCAGGCGGTTGCCGTTCAGGGTGAGCGGTGCGCAGAGAAGCGAATGCCAGGCGCTGTCGCCGCAGCGCAGCGGGTCCTGATAATCGCACTCGACGGTGCCGTGCTCGAGACAGCGGGCGAATAGAGGGTCGCCCTGGGGGACGAGACCGCCGATAGCCCCCATGGAGCCGCGGCAGAACAGGGCCCCGTCGTCCGCGGTGAGAAACAGTCCGGCCGCCTCGGCGTCGACAGCTCGGAGAATGCCCGCCAGCAGCGACGATAGGGGGCCCTCCAGATCCAGCGATACCGCGAGATCCCGGCTGAACGCAGCCAGGACCCCCAGGGGATCTGAAACCGCTTCCTCCAGCGGCAGGGCCGTATTTCGTCTAACGGACATAGGAACAACTTGGCTGACTGACAGGGTGGTTGCCCTATAGAGCCTAGTTGAAAAGTATTAACTACCTCTTGGCGGCCGCCAAGTCCGGGAACCGGTCGCATGACGCTTCGCCGTGGCCGAGCCGTCAGGTGACGCGAACACACAACTCGGGCCCGGCCGCGCGGCAGCCCCGAACGGACACGGAACGATTCCGCTTTCTTCTTCAGTCGTTTGACAGGAAGAACCGGACATTCCGTGCCAAGGACCGTCGTACGTAACCTCCCGTATGCGCGGTCCCTTACGTAGTTTTCCGAATTGTCCATGGTTAACGGGCGATGGATCTTCCCGCCTGACGATCCGGTCGGGGACCGCGGTTCCCGGCCAAGGAAAACTCGAGAGCCGACACGAAAGCGGAGCGGGGCTGTCAGGGTCCCAGGGTGCGGCGCGGAACTCTCGTTGAACCCGGACCAGGAGGTGGCCGTGCGCACACTACTCATCGAAGACAATGCCTTGCTGGCAACGAGCATCCAGAAGATGCTGAACTCGGCGCACATCATCTGCGACACGGCCAACACGGGCGAGGAGGGGACCGAGATCGCCCGGATCTACGACTACGACGTCATCCTCCTCGACCTCACGCTACCCGACAGTCACGGTTTTGACGTGTTGCGACGGCTTCGCCGCGGCGGGGTCAAGACACCGGTCGTGATCGTTTCGGGCTGCGCGGAGCTGGACGGCAAGATCAAGGCCCTGAAAATGGGGGCCGACGACTACCTGACGAAGCCCTTTCAAATGCGAGAGCTGATCGCCCGAATTCGGGCCATCGTGCGGCGCGTCAGGGGCCACAGCGACCCGGTCATCCGCACCGGCAGACTGTCGGTGGATTTGACGGCGCGCGTCGCCAAGGTGGACGACCGGCCTTTGCCGTTGCCGCCCAAGGAGTACGCGATACTCGAGCTCCTCTCGCTGCACAAGGGGCGGACGCTCGACAAGACGACCTTTCTCGACCACCTCTACGGCGGGGTCGACGAGCCCGATCTCAAGATCATCGACGTCTTCATCTGCAAGCTGCGCAAGAGGCTGAAGGCCGCGACCGGGGGCGAGCACTACCTCCAGACGGATTGGGGTCACGGCCACATGCTCTGCGACCTACCGCCAAAGACCGCAGCCCACGAGGCCCCGGTCACAGCGTGAACCAGCTGCCGCGGGAGACCTCCGCGTCACCGCGAAAGGCCAAGTTGCGGGACACCCGGCCATGGAGTGTGGCACCATTGCCGCCATGGCTTGGGATCCGTCATGCTATCTGCGCTTCGGCGCCCAGCGGCTGCGGCCGGCGGCGGAGCTTCTGGCGCGCGTGCCGCTCACCGCTCCGGACTCGATCGTCGACCTCGGCTGCGGACCCGGCAATGCCACCAGGCTGCTCGCCGACCGCTGGCCCCTGGCGGACCTTACCGGGGTCGATCGTTCACCGGAGATGCTCGCCAAGGCGCGCCGGGACGGACCCGACGCCGGCTGGGTCGAGGCGGACCTGGCGGATTGGACGCCGGGCCGGCGGTTCGACCTGCTGTACTCGAACGCGACGCTGCACTGGCTCGATCACCACGACGTCCTCTTCCCGCGACTGATGACCTTCTTGCGGCCAGGCGGCGTGCTCGCCGTTCAAATGCCCAGAAACTTCGCGGCGCCGTCCCACGTGCTGTTGCGCGATACGGCCGCCTCGGGCCCTTGGGCGGCGCAGCTGGCGAACGTTCTGCGGGAAGATCCGGTCGGCGAGCCGGCCTTCTACTATGGCCTCCTGAGCGGATCCGCATCGTCCATCGATATCTGGGAGACCGAATATCTTCAGGTCCTGGAGGGCGAGGACGCGGTGCTGAACTGGGTCAGGGGCACCGCCCTCCGGCCGGTGATCGAGACGGTGGACGCCGAATTGCTCGGCGCCTTCGAGGCGCGCTACGCCGAACGGCTGCGCGCCGCCTATCCCCGGCGGCCGGACGACGGGCGCACCCTCTTTCCCTTCACGCGCCTGTTCGTGATCGCCGTCGCCCGGGACGAAACGCCGGGAAACTGACGCCGGGAAACTGACGCCGGGAAACTGACGCCGGGGAACTGACGCCGGGGAACTGACGCCGGGGAACTGACGCCGGGGAACTGACGCCGGGGAACTGACGCCGGAACTGACGCCGCCCGCCCCCGCCGCGAGGGGGTGAATTTGCTCTGGCATTCCTTTACGATTGTAGTAATGAGTGGTTCCTGAGCTTGTTGCGCGATCCGAGCCGCTATTGGCATTTGGGTTCGGACACCCGCGCGGCCGGGGCAAGAGGAATACCGCCAAAACCAAGCGGTGCCGAAATCGGGCGCCGTGAGCGCAGCGGAGGGGAAACCGAATGGTCGATAGCTGCTTGGCCGTGGTCGGCCGCCGGGCGCCGTTTGCGGCAATCATGGCTGTTGTTATTCTCGCAGCCGGCGAGCTCCGGGCGGAGTCCAGCGCCTCGAAGGACGACCCGGCCGCCTTCCTGCGCGAATTCAGCAGCGAGGCGGTCGGCGTGCTGGCCGACACCGGCCTGACCGAGAAACAGCGCGAGGTCGAGTTCAGGCGGCTGTTCACGACCGGATTCGACGTCGACGCGATCAGCCGTTTCGTGCTGGGTCGTTATTGGCGCGTGGCGACCAAGCCGGAAAAGCACGAATATCGGGGGCTTTTCGAAGACTTCATCATCGAGAGCTACTCGCGACGGCTCAACGGCTATTCGGGCGAGACCTTGGCGGTCGGCGCCGTGCGCCCGCTGGGCAAGACGGGCGTCATGGTAAGCAGCCAGATCCAGCGTCCCGAGGCGCCCGCGGTCAAGGTCGATTGGCGGCTGCGGAACAAGGCCGGCGCCTGGCGCATCCTCGACATCGAGGTCGAGGGGGTCAGCCTGGCGGTGACATACCGGGCCGAGTTTTCCACGGTGATCACCAACGCGGGAGGGCGGGTGGAGAGCCTGCTGGAGAAGCTGCGCGAAACGACGAGCCGGGCGAAGACCGGCGGGAAGACCTGATACCAAAGGTATGACCTGCCGGCCTCGGGTTGTTTGGAGTCCCCGCGCCGGTCGAATTCCACGGCATTTGTGACAAACCTCACATTCTTCGCCCGCGGATCGCGCTATCCCGGTCATACAGGAAGCGACGTGCCTCTCTCCGCTTCCGGACCGCCTTGTGGCCTGCAGCCTGGCGGTCCGAACTTGGCCCCGCCTGATCCGCTCGGATTCGGCGGGGTTTCTGTTTTCGCCCGGCGGGCGGGGGCCGGCCCTCAGAGCTTGTCGCGCAGGCTGTAGTAGAGCATGCCGGCGACCAGGCCGGGCCAGCGCAGCAGGGTGCCGCCGGGGAAGCTCGGCTTGGGGATCCGGGCGAAGACGTCGAAGCGCTCGGCGGTGCCGGCCACGGCCTCGGCGATCAGCTTGCCCGCCAAGGAGGTCAGCGCCACGCCCTGTCCCGAATAGCCCTGGGCGTAGAAGGTGTCGGGCGCGAGCCGGCCGAAGCAGGGCAGGCGATTGAGCGTGATCGCCAGCGTGCCGCCCCAGGCGTAGTCGATCGCCGTCTCGGCCAGCTGCGGGTAGACGCGCAGCATGTACTTGCGCACGAAGCCCTTGAGGTCGCGCGGGAAGCGGCTGGAGTAGGTCTCGCCGCCGCCGAACAGCAGGCGCGAGTCGGCCGAGAGCCGGTAGTAGTCGACCACGAACTTGGTGTCGCTGACCGCCACGTCGTCGCGGATCAGCGCACGGGCGCCCTCTTCGCCCAAGGGCGCGGTGGCCAGCATGAAGTTGTTGATCGGCATGATCTTGCCGGCGATGCGCGGCTCCAGCCCGCCCAGATAGCCGTTGCAGGCCAGCACCAGGTAGCGCGCCTTGACGCGGCCCCGGGCCGTTGTGACGGCGCTCGGCCCGCCGGCGCCGGTCACGCGGCTGTTCTCGAACAGCCTTGCGCCGGCCTCGGCCGCCGCCCGTGCCAGGCCGAGCGCATAGTTGAGCGGGTGCAGGTGCCCGGCCCCCTGGTCCAGCGTGCCGCCGTGGTAGATCGTCGTGCCCAGCAACTCGGCCATTTCCGCGCGCGAGACGGCGCGCAGCTGCCGATAGCCGTAGTCGCGCTCCAAGTGCTCCGCGCTCTCCACCAAGTGCCGGACGTCGCCCGGCTTGTAGGCGGCGTTCAGCCCGCCCGCTCTGTAGCCGCAGTCGATCGCGTGGCGCTCGATGCGCGCGCGTACGGTCGCCTTGGCCTCCTCGGCCAGCTCCCAGAGCTGCCGCGCGGCCGCCGCACCCAGCCGGCGCTCCAACTCGCCCTGCGGCTTGCGCTGGCCGGTGTTGAGCTGGCCGCCGTTGCGCCCCGACGCGCCCCAGCCGATGCGTTCGGCTTCGAGCAGCACCACGTCGTAGTCGCGCTCGGCCAGGTGCAGCGCGGCCGAGAGGCCGGTATAGCCGCCCCCCACCACGCAGACGTCGCAGGAAAGCTCGCCTTCGAGCCGGGGATGGTCGCTCAGGCCGCGCGCCGTGGCGGCGTAGTAGGACTCGGGGTGCTCGCATCGGGGCATGGCGTGGGACTCACCTGAGGTCGTCGGTCATCCGGTAGTAGAGCCAGGCGCCGCGCAGGTACCACGGCCGGAGCGCGGCGAAGGGAAAGCGCCGGGCCGGGCCGGCCATGACCGCGGGCAGGGCGCTTTCCTCGCTTTCCGCGCCGACGACCAGGCGCGCCAGGGCCCGGCCAGTCCAGGGCGCGGTGTTCACCCCGTTGGCGTGATAGCCGTAGGCGTACCAGACGCCGGGGTCGTCCTCCAGGCGGCCGACCGCCGGCGTCAGGTCGCGGGTGAAGCAGACCAGCCCGCGCCAGAAGTGGCTGATCGTCACGTCCCGCCAGTGCGGGAAGACCGCGCCCAGCCGGCGCACGATCCAGGCCTTCATCCGCGCGCCGTCCTCCGGCCGTCCGGTGGTGTCGCCCCGGGCGCCGAACAGGAAGCTGCGGTCGGGCAGCAGGCGGTAGTAGAACAGCAGCTGGCGCGTGTTGCAGATCGGGTTCTCGGTGCGCCACTTCTGGGCGGCCAGCTCGTCCCCGGTCAGCGGACGCGTGGTGACGATGTTGGAGAGCGCCGGCAGGACGCGCCCGTCGAAGGCCGGATGCAGCCCCTCTCGGGTGAAGCCGTTGGTCGCCACGACGACGCGGCGCGCGGCGAGGCTTCCGCCGGCCGTGACCAGCCGGTGCCGGCCCTGCGCGCGCTGCCAGTCGAGCACCCGGCTGTGCGGATGCAGGACCGCGCCCCGGCGCTGGGCGGCGCGGCCCAGGCCGACGGCGAACTTGAGCGGGTCGAGCGCGAAGCCCGCGGCCGTGTGGAGCGCGCCGAACTGCTCGCTCGAGTCGTAGCCGACCTCGGCGAACTGATCACGCCCGTAGAGCGTCGTCTCGATGCCGAACAGGCGGGTGAGCGCCTCGGCCTCCTCCTCCAGCTCCCGGAACCGCCCCGGGCCGTGCGCGACGGTCAGGTTGCCGTCGCCGCGGCGCCCGTAGTCGATGCCCTCGTCTTCGCCGAGCGCCCGGACCAGGTCGATGCCGTCGAGCTGGGCGGCGTAGAAGCGCTTGGTCTCGTCCAGGCCGTAGCGCGCGATCATCGCCTGGATCGAGAGCTTGCTGGCCGGCAGGCAGCAGAACCCGCCGTTGCGCCCCGAGGCGCCCCAGCCGATGTGGCCGGCCTCGAGCACCCGGACGTCGACGCCGTGGTCGCGCGCCAGATGCAGGGCGGCCGAGAGGCCGGTGTAGCCGCCGCCGATCACCGCGACGTCACAGCTCTCCTCGGCCTCGAGTGGTCGCAGGCCGTCGGGCGGCGGCGGCGCGCCGGCCTCCCAATAGCTTTCGACCGGCCGCGTGTCGTCGTAGACCGAGCTGTGGAAGAGGGTGTGCATGGCGGGCGGCGCGGTGTCGGAGGGCAGACGGCTAGGCGTTCCGGGTCGCGGTTGCTGTAGGCTGTCCGGACCCGTCGACAATAGGCGGGGCGCCCAGCCCCGTCCATGCGAATGATCGAGGAGCCGCCATGACCGATCCCCTGCTTGCCACCCCATCGGGCCGGCCGCGCGCGCGGGCCCTGCCGGTGCCCTTCGACGGCACGCCCGGACCCTTGAACGCGATCACCGACGTGCCCGGCGTCGAGGTCGGCTACTGCACCCTCGTGCGCGGCGAGGGCCCGCTGGTGGTCGGCCAGGGCCCGGTGCGCACCGGCGTCACCGCGATTTTGCCGCGCGGGCGGGCCGGCCTCGCCCTGCCGGTCTTCGCCGGCAGCCATTCGCTCAACGGCAACGGCGAGCTGACCGGCAGCCTGTGGATCGAGGAGTCCGGCCAGTGCGAGGGGCCGGTCACGATCACGAATACGCACGCCTGCGGCGTGGCGCGCGATGCGACGCTGCGCTGGCTGGTCGAGCGGCACCCCGACGCGATGAAGGCCTGGGGCCTGCCGGTCGCCGGCGAGACCTACGACGGCGAGCTGAACGACATCAACGGCTTCCACGTGACGCCCGGGCACGTCTTCGAGGCGCTGGACAGCGCGCGCGGCGGGCCGCTCGAGCTGGGCAGCGTCGGCGGCGGCACCGGCATGATCTGCTACGACTTCAAGGGCGGCTCGGGCAGCGCCTCGCGCCAGGTCGCGGTCGAGGGCGAGTCCTATGTTCTCGGCGCCTTCGTGCAGGCCAACTTCGGCCACCGCCGCGAGCTCGTCGTCGCCGGCGTGCCGGTCGGCCGGCACCTGCCGGGCGGCGAGCTGCGGAGCAAGCCGGCCGGCTCGATCATCGCGGTCGTGGCTACCGACGCGCCGCTGCTGCCGCACCAGCTCAAGCGCTTGGCGCGCCGGGTCGGCCTCGGGATCGCCCGCTCCGGCGCCGTGGCGCACAACGCCTCGGGCGACATCTTCCTCGCCGTCTCGACCGCCAACGCGGCGGCCTTGGGCGCGGGCACCGGCCCCCAGTCCGCGGCCTTCCTGGCGAACGAGCGCCTCGACCCGCTGTTCGAGGCGGTGGTCCAGGCGACCGACGAGGCGGTGATCGACGCCATGGTGGCCAACGAGACCATGGTCGGGCGGGACGGCAACGCCGCGCTCGCCTTGCCCCACGACCGGCTGCGCGACCTGCTGGCGCGCTACGGCCGCGGAGGGGGGTAGGCGGGGCAATCGGATGTGGGCGTGTGTATGTGTCGCGCCCTTCGAGATGCGTTCTTCGAACGCTCAGGACGAGGCATAGGGGGAAACCCTCATGGCGAGGAGCCGCGCGGCGGCGTCTCGCACCTTGGCCGCCGCGCGCCGTTTCGGCTAGGCTCGTCGGCCGAGCCGCCCACTCCTCGGAGTCCCCCGGAAGGAGACCGCCCTTGAGCCCCTTCGATGCCGCCGCCGCGCTGGTCGTCATGGCGGCCCTGCTCGGCTATCTGAACCACCGCTTCATCGGGCTGCAACAGACCATCGGGTTGACGGTCATGGGCGCCTTGGCCTCGCTCGCCGTGGTCGGCGCCGACGCGCTGGTTCCGGGGGCCGGGCTCGGCCGGGCGGTGCGCGAGTTCCTGGCCGGCATCGACTTCCACGACGCGCTGCTGAACGGCATGCTGTCGTTCCTGCTGTTCGCCGGCGCGCTGCACGTCGACCTCGGCAGCCTGCTCAAGCGCAAGGCGGCCGTCTTCGTCATGGCCACCGCCGGCGTGCTGCTCTCGACCGTGATCGTCGCCGCCGGCTTCAAGCTCGCCTCGGGCCTACTCGGCCTCGAGCTGCCCTTCGTGTGGTGCCTGGTGTTCGGCGCGTTGATCAGCCCGACCGACCCGGTCGCCGTGCTCGGCATCCTCAAGACCGCCAAGGTGCCGCCGTCGCTCGAGGCCAAGGTGGCCGGCGAGAGCCTGTTCAACGACGGCGTCGGGGTCGTGGTCTTCTCGATCCTGCTGGCCGCGGCTCTGGGCGCCGAGGAGTTCTCGCTGGCCCACGCGGCCGAGCTCTTCGCCGTCGAGGCCCTGGGCGGCGCCCTGTTCGGCCTGGTCGTCGGCTGGATCGTCTACCGGGCCATGAAGGCGATCGACGAGCACAACCTGGAGGTCCTGCTGACCCTGGCCCTGGTCATGGGCGGCTATGCGCTCGCCCAGCAGATCCACGTCAGCGGCCCGGTCGCCATGGCGGTCGCGGGCTTGCTGATCGGCAACCACGGCACGCGCTTTGCCATGAGCGAGCGGACCCGCGAGCACGTCACCCGCTTCTGGTCGCTGCTCGACGAGGTGCTGAACGCCGTCCTGTTCCTGCTGATCGGCCTCGAGGTCATCGCGATCGCGCTCGACGCCGGCCACCTGCTGCTCGGCGCCCTGGCCATCGCCATCGTGCTGGCCGCGCGGGCCGCCGCGGTCGGCCTGCCGCTCGCCCTGCTGTCGCGCCTCACCCCCTTCACCCGGGGCGCCTATCCGATCCTGGTCTGGGGCGGCCTGCGCGGCGGCATCTCGATCGCCCTCGCCCTCTCGCTGCCCGAGGGCGCGATCAAGGCGACCGTGCTCACGGCCACCTACGTGGTCGTCGTCTTCTCGGTCGTCGTCCAGGGCGCCACGGTCGGCCTCTTGGCCAAACGCGTGGTGGCGGGCGCCGAATAGGGCGGGGCCGCCCGGGGCCCGCCGAAAAAAGCAAACGAGCCCATGCACGGTAATAAGTTGTTGTATTTCAATGGGTTGTGGGGCATCAGCGGGAAAGAGGGTGTGGCGTAAGTATTTGAAAACAAACAGCTTTCACCACCACGGCACCAAGACACGAAGACACAAAGGGGCCCGCGCAAGGGCGGGAGCGAAAAACGGGGACTGGCTCGCATTCGCGCTGGCGAATCCGTGCCGGTCCCTGTTTCCCTCCGAGTTGGTTCCCCGCGGCCGACGCGGTTCCGCTTTGTTCTTGACAATGGCGTTGTAATAGGGTATATATCCTATCATCGGAATCGGAGCGGGAGAAAGCCCATGGAATC